>JAUNWH010000016.1 GCA_030540405.1 Spirochaetales bacterium | reverse complement strand
GATGTTTATTATCTATGAGATTATATTTGAGAGTAGAGAATGCATCTTTATTTTTCTCAATGGCGAAAAGTCCGTGCAATCCAGCATTATACAAGCCGACAGACAGTCCGCCGCAGCCAGCAAAAATGTCTATATATGACATGGTTTTCCTCCGCAGAAGAAGTCAATCGCAGGCAAAGTACAGTCCTCCCAGAATATATATAGTATAGCACAAAACATAATTTTCTGCATAGAATTAATAGCGTTCAATTATTGGATAATATCGATGATACTGATAAATTGTATTTATGATTAATCCGTTCAAAAATATTGATAAAGAACAAACAGTTTATGAGCATTCAAAAATAATATATACTTACAAAAAATCAGGACAAATTGATAGAGATGATGCATAAAAAATACAATGATTTTAACCGCAAGCATCCAGATTATTATTTTGTTACTTCAATTTCTAATACAAAAATCAATTTTTGTAACAACAGGCAATATATTGGATAAAATGCCTGATTACATACAGTCGGCGGCAAAAAGAAATTGCAGGATATTTTTCTTGCAGACACAAAGCGGCATGCCCAGAATGCATATCAGCATTTCATTGATACGTATTCTGGGCTGAAATATCCGAAAGCAGCGGAGTGCCTTTCAAAGGGTTATGACAACCTTTTCAGGTTTTATGATTATCCTGCCGAACACTGGGTTCATATCAGAACCTCAAATCCGATTGAATCAATGTTCGCGACGGTAAGACTGAGGTACAGGTCAACCAAAGGAAACGATTCCGCAGACGCCATACTGACAATGGTATTCAAGTTCTGCAAGGAAGCGGAAAAGAACTGGAGACAGTTCAAAGGTTTTGAAAAACTCCAGCTGGCCAAGGAAGATAAAACTTTTATAGATAGACACCCTTTCTTTCTTCTAAATCTTCATCGAAGAAAAAAAATAGTCTTCGTAGAGCCTTGTTCAGCAACGCCCTGTTTTCCGTCCAGCCCTAAAATATGTCAGTAAGTGTCAGGGTTGATATGTACTGGTCTTCGGCGCTCCTTCCGCAGTTAGAGACGGTATCAGCCTCAAAGAAGCCAGCCCCCAGAGACAAAATAAAAGCGAATTGAAATCAGCTTGTTCAGGTTCTTTGTAGGGCGGATTGCCGATATTCCACGTATGCTGTGTTTTGCAAATTCTGGCTTAATCATTCTTCCGATAGTTGCACTTGAGATTTTTAAGAGCTTGAATTTCATTCCATCACTATATTCGATTTTTTTGGTTCCTGATAAATATCACCAGCCTTTTTGTACAAATAAACATCGAAAAAATACAAGGGTTGATGACTTCCCCTTTTATGTTGTCGCCGTGAACTCATCGATGATTTTTGTATTATGTTTCTTGTCTGCCGTACAGTATCTTTTTGCCGTTTCTCCCGTCAATTTCTTTTTCGTTTTCATATCCAATCCCATTTTCAGCCCTCATCAGGTTTTTATTTTGGGTAAGATTTTTACTTGATTCACCACTTTTTTTTTCGGTTAGATTTAACGTGATTCAATTCGTTTAATTGCAAATTATCATTATATAAATTACAATTGGGCGTATGGCAAAGACTGTAGACGATAAGAAAATTATTTACACAATGGATCGGGTTTCCCGCGCTTACGGGACTAAAGTTGTTCTTAAAGACATAAGCATTTCATATTATTACGGAGCAAAAATCGGCGTTATTGGTGAAAACGGCGCTGGTAAGTCTTCTTTATTTAAAATCCTTGCGGGCGTTGACAATGATTTTACAGGCGAAACTCATCTGCTTCCTGGATTCACAATGGGGTATTTGGAGCAGGAACCGCAGCTTGAAGCAGGCAAAACTGTAAAGGAAATTGTAATGGAAGGCGTAAAGCCGATAACAGATTTGCTTGCTGAATTCGATAAAGTGAATGAAGCGTTTGGCGACCCTGACGCTGACTTTGACAAGCTTTGCGCAAGACAGGCGGAGCTTCAGGAAAAACTTGATGCCGCGGACGCTTGGAATCTGGATTCAAACCTTGAGCTTGCAATGGACGCGTTAAGATGTCCGCCAGCTGATCAAGTTGTGGACGTGCTTTCTGGAGGTGAACGCCGCCGTGTTGCTTTGTGCCGCCTTCTTCTTCAGCAGCCGGATATTTTGCTTTTGGACGAACCTACAAACCACCTTGACGCTGAAACTGTTGCCTGGCTTGAACGCCATCTTCGCGACTACAAGGGAACAATTATTGCAATTACTCACGACCGCTACTTCCTTGACAATGTTGCAGGCTGGATTCTTGAAATGGACAGAGGTGAAGGCTATCCGTTTAAAGGAAACTATTCTGAATGGCTTGAAGCAAAAGAAAAGCGTCTTGAGCAGGAAGAAAAGCAGGCTTCAGTCCGTCAGCGCGAAATGAAAGAAGAACTTGAATGGATTCACGCAGGCGCAAAAGGGCGGCAAGCAAAGCACAAGGAACACATCACAAAGTACGAGCAGCTTTTGGCGGAAGAGCAGAAGCGTGTTCAGCTTAAAGACAGCCAGATTTCAATTCCGGCAGGACCTCGCCTTGGAAGCCTTGTAATTGAGGCGAACGGACTTACAAAATCATTTGGCGACAAACTGCTTTTTGAAAATCTTGACTTTGCAATTCCTGCTGGTGCTGTTGTTGGCGTTGTAGGTCCGAACGGCGCAGGAAAAACTACTTTGTTCAAAATGCTTGCAAAGGCTGCCACAGGTGAAGGAGATGAAACTCCAGATTCCGGCACGATAAAAGTTGGCGATACTGTAAAACTTGTTTATGTGGATCAGATGAGAAGCAAACTTGACCCAGACAAAACAGTGCTTGAGCTTCTTTCTGGAGGAGCTGACCTTATAAAACTTGGCGCAGTTGATGAAAAAGGACGGCCTGTAAATGGAGCGTTGCGCGAAGTAAATGCCCATGCGTATTGCTCTTGGTTCAACTTTAACGGTGCAGAGCAGAACAAGAAAATCAGCGTGCTTTCCGGCGGAGAAAAAAACAGGCTGAACATGGGACTTATGTTCAAGGAAGCGGGAAACGTTTTGCTTTTGGACGAGCCTACAAACGACCTTGATATTTCTACAACGCGTTCGCTTGAAGAAGCCATCAACAGCTTTGCAGGCTGTGTTCTTGTAATCAGCCACGACCGCTATTTCCTTGACCGTATCTGCACTCACATTCTTGCGTTTGAAAACAACAGCGAAGTCAAATGGTTTGAAGGCAACTGGAGCGAATACGTAGAATGGAAGAAAAATGTTCTTGGCATTGATGATGATCATCCTCACAAAACCATGTACCGAAAACTCACAAGATAAAAGTGGAGCAAAAATAAAAAAGGATGTCCAGCTGGGCATCCTTTTTTTATGTCATAAAGTTTTTTATATATGTAACTCCCATTGAAACAACTTTATGTGTGGTTTATAATCTGCCAAGATTTTTTATGCGAGGTTTATATGGCAAAGCTTCCTTCTTGCGCTCTTGATGTAAAGCTTATTGCGCTTGACTTGGACGACACTCTTTTGGATTCAAATCGAAAAATCAGCGATAAAAATGTGCAGGTGCTGCAGGAATGCGCTCGCCGTGGAATTTATGTTGTGCTTTGCTCTGGGCGTGCGGAAGACGGAATTTTGCCTTTTGTGCGCAGACTGGATATTGCGGGCAGCGAGTTTGGAAAGTTTATAATTGCAATAAATGGTTGCAGTGTTTTTGATATGCACGAACGCAAGCAGATTTACACTTGCAGTGTTGATTCTTCTGTTCTTTTAAAGGCAAATTCCGAAGCTGAAAAAATGGGACTTAGAAGTGAAGTTTATTCCCCGGACACAATTTTTTATGCGGAAGAAACTTCCTGGACGCGCAAGGATGTTGATATGTGCGGCTTGAAAGGCAAAGTTATAGACGACTACGAAACTTTTCTGCGTGAAAAAAAATTTCCCAAGATGCTTGTTCCGGGCGAGCCTGAAACTCTTCAAGTACTGCAAAAAAAACTTAAGGAAGAGCTAGGAGATTCCGCCGTTATCTTTACAAGCAAACCGTACTTTCTTGAAATCCTTCCGCCGAACTGCGGAAAAGGAGAATCCATCAACTGGCTTGCTGACTACATAGGAATTCCGCGCTCATCTACAATGGGATTCGGAGACAGCATGAACGACGAAAGCATGATTGTAAAATGCGGCTACGGCGTGTGCATGAGCAATGGAATTAACTACATAAAAAACGCCGCTGACTTTATCACTGAAAAAGATAACGATTCAAGCGGCGTTGGCGACTTTATAGAAAAATATGTTTTGTAGTTTTTAAGATTCAATGTCCGCTTTTTGCAGAAGCTCTGTTTCCCATTCAAGCAAAGCTTTTTCTTCTTGCGGATTTTTTCCTTTTACATCGCACATTATTCTAAAAACCGGCTCTGTTCCGCTTGGACGCATCCAGATAAATGCGACTGGCTGATTTGATCTGTCCATAAATTTTACTTTAAGTCCGCCGTTCGCATTGTTCCAGTTTTGGTCAGCATTGGTTTCTTTTGTGCCGTTTGTCGTGAATGCTTCGTAGCTAGAAATTCCATATTCATTTTTGAGTTGCTCTTTTTTTTCTTCCCAAGATGAAATGAATTCCTTTTTGAAATTTTCCTTGAGTTTGCCTTTGTCTTGCATTTTTACTTGAAGCACTGCGCGGTTTTCACTTACGCCAGTTGTTGTGTATTCAGGCAGCGTGGAAATAACGTCATCGAGTGTAAAGTTGTCTTTGTATTTTTCTTCCTGACCAGACATCTTGCACCACAAGTGGAACAAACCGATTTTGTTTTTTGTGTCCCGCAATGCAAGGAGTTTTACCAAGGCAAAGATTGTTGCAACTGGATCCCGCACTGCTGAAGGGTAGGTTATGTTTCCGCCGTTGCTTCCTTCTCCGAATATTCTTACGTTAAAACCTTCGCTTCTTTTTTCACGCGCAAGGTTCACCACATTTGCTTCTCCGACTTCCGCACGGAATATTTTTGCATTCAGGCTGGCGCAGATTTCGTCAATTCTCATTGAAGTAGGACAGTTTACAGCTACCGCAAGATTTTTTGTGTTTGGATTTTTCCAATATTCAAATGCAAGTTCCGACATTACGCACAGCGCGAACACTTCTTGTGCCGGCACGGTTTTTGCTTCATTTCCATTCCAGTAGACAACGTTTCCGCGGTCGCCATCGCAGTCAGGCATATAACCGAGCAGGGCTGATTTGTTTCCTTCTTTTTGAAGCTCATTGATTTTTTGCGCGCAATGCACAAGATTTTCTGGCTCTGGAATTATTGCGTGAACAATTTTATTTTCGTTGAATGGAATAAAGCCGATTCCGCTTTCCGGGATAAATTTTTTGTCTATTGAAGTTGCGCGTGCTGAACCGTTCATGTCGCACACAATGCTAAGCGGATTTTTCTGCGCTGCTTTTTTCAAGATGCTGAACAACTTGTGCTGAAATAAAATTTTTGGACTTCCGGCTATTACGGTCTTTATAAATTTTTCGTAGGTGGCAAGAGACTGCTTTTTATACTTGGCGCTTTTTGCGTACACATTTTCAACTTGTGTCTTTTGCGCTTTGAATGCAAGTGAAAGAGCGTGGTCTTCTGCTCCGGCTGAACTGCATTTTGCTGCAAAGCTTTCCGCGAGTTTTTTTGATTCCCCGGCTTCAAGAACGCCTCCGTTGTTCAGTCCGAATTTTATTCCGTTGTGTCCTATTGGATTGTGGCTTGCTGAAATGTAGAGGAAGCCGTCATGCTTTCTTGAGTACGCCATTATTTCCGGGGCGGCGGCAGTTCCAAGAAAAACAACTTTTATTCCGCAGGCGCAAAGTCCTTGAATTACATTGAGCGCAATTTCTTTTCCTGTAGGACGGGTGTCTGTTGCCACGACAACTGCCGGCTCTTTTTTGCCCGTTTTTGAAATTATATATTCAGCGAATGTTTCTGCAATTAAAAGACAGAGAAAACTGTTTGCCTCTCCGATTTTTGGCGAAGTATCTTCCGCATCCATGCTTTCTGCAAAAACTTTTCTCCAGCCGGACGCCGATAAAATCATATTGTGTTCCATAATGTACCCATTATAACGCTTTTGCCATGGATGTGAAAACACCTGAATATATTTGTAATTTGATGAGTTTAACGTAGAAAAAAATGTTCAAAATGTCTTGGTTGATATTTTTTATCGCATATTTAGATTTGTGCAAGCTAATTGTTGTTTTTTAAACAGTGCTGGGAAAGATTGGTGGTTTGGAGGAAAGAAAACGGCTATTGTCATTGCCGAACTTGAACCGACAATCTGTAATGGTTCTTCGGGTCAAGCCCGAAGATGACAATGAGCGGAAATCTTGCGTTGCACATTGCCTTTGTTTTCAATATAATAATCCGCATTATGTCAGAAAGAAACGAAAAAGAACTTTGCCACTGGGCAGACCAGCAGGCTTCAAGAATTATCAAGCAGAAAGGCGACCTTGACCTTTACACCTGCGCTTCTGGAATTACACCGAGCGGAACAGTTCACATTGGAAATTTCCGCGAAATTATTACTGTAGATTTGATTGTGCGTGCTCTTCGCGACCGTGGCAAGAATGTGCGCTTTATTTATTCTTGGGACGACTACGACGTTTTCAGAAAAGTTCCGGGCAATATGCCTCAGCCGGAAGTTCTTGAAAAATATCTGCGCTATCCAATCACAATGGTTCCGGACACTTTTGGACGCGATGAAAACTATGCGCGCCATCACGAAGTTGACATTGAAACTCAGCTTCCGCGTGTTGGAATCCATCCTGAATTTTTATATCAGGCGAGCCGCTACCGTGCAAACCGTTATGCAGAAGGAATGAAAAAGGCTTTGCAAAACCGCGATCTTATAAAAGAATGCCTGAACGAATACCGCGACGAGCAGCACAAAATGAAGCCGGAAGACGTTTACTGGCCAGTAGCCGCTTTCTGCTGCAAATGCAATAAAGACGAAACAGAAATTCTTGATTACGACGGCGAGTACGGCGTTACATATAAATGCAAGGCTTGCGGACACGAGGAAAAAGGCGACCTTCGCACTTCAAAAGAATTCAAGCTGGGCTGGCGTGTTGACTGGCCGATGAGATGGAACGAAGAAAAAGTTGTTTTTGAGCCGGGCGGAAAAGATCACATTTCTCCGGGCGGAAGCTACGATACTGCAAAACTTGTAAGCAAAAAAGTTTTCGGCTGGGACGCTCCTGTTACAATGAAGTATGACTTTGTAAAGCTCAAGGGCGTTCCAGGAAAAATGTCATCTTCAAAAGGAAAAGTAATTTCGCTTGTTGACGCTCTTGAAGTTTATCAGCCGGAAGTTCTGCGCTACATTTTCGCCATGAACAAAGTTGACCACGAATTCAGCATCAGTTTTGATTTGGACGTTGTTACAATATACGAAGCCTACGACAAGACAGAGCGAATCGCCTGGGGAATTGACAAGGCAAAAAATGAAGATTTGTTCCTCAAGGAAAAACGTATTTACGAGCTTAGCCAGATTGAAAACGGAATGCCAAAAGTTCAACCGTACCAGATTGGATTCCGCTTGCTTACAACTTTGCTTCAGACTTATTCCGGTGACATAGATGCTGTTATTGCTTCTCTCAAGGATGTAAAGGAAGAACAGAAGGAAACTTTGCGCCGCCGCTGTGAATGTGCTTGGTACTGGATAAAAGAAAGTGCTCCTGACTGCGCTCCAGATTTCTGCTTTACTTTAAGAGAAGACGGTTCTAAGGCTGAAGATATTTCAGGCGAAATGCTGACTGCTGTGCGCCGTGTGCGTGATGAAGTTGTTCCGCGCCTTGATGCTTTTGCAGTTGACAAGGAATGCCAGCAGGCGATGTACGACATTGCAACGGAACTTGGACTTGAGTCAAAGGCATTGTTTGCAGCTTTGTATCATGCTTTGATTGGAAAAGATCAAGGACCGCGCCTTGCAAGTTTCTTTAGGATTATCGGAAAAGAAAAACTCCAGAAAATCCTGAGCGTATACTAAAAAAAAGTTTGTCCCGATAAATTAGCTGTCTTGGGTTTTTAAATGAAAAAGAAAATTTATTTTTCACTTGCGCTGAATATTCTAATTGCCGTATTCGAAATTGCCGCTGTGATTTTGTCTTTGGTTGAATATGGCGGATTTAGTTTCTTTAAGTTTTACACGCAAGACAGCAATATTCTTTTGGGAATTTCGTGTGCCGTTATGGCGGCTTGCAAAATCCGCTTTTTACGTTCAGGCAAAAAAGTTTCTGATTCAGTAAAATTATTTTCTTACATTGCGGTTTGCTGCACAACACTTACGATTACAGTTGTCCTTGCCTTGCTCATTCCAAATGCCGGCGGATATACAATGAGGAATTTCAGCCACTATATGCTTGAAGGTTCCGGGCTTTTTATGCATTTTGTTTGTCCTGTTTTGGCTTTGGTTTCGTTCATTTGCTTTGAAGAAATTCCGCTGAAGTTTTCGCATACCGTTTGCGCTATTGTTCCCACGCTGATTTATGCAGCTGTTCTTTTTGTCTTGAACATTGCTCGCATTTTGGTCGGTCCGTATTTTTTTCTTCATGTTTACGAGCAGAGCGTTCTTGCTTCTGTGGGCTGGACGTTTGTTGTAATCGGCGGAAACTATTTAATGAGCGTTGGAATCTGGGCGGCATCTAGTAAAAAATCATTTTGAAAGTTGCATTTTGCGTTGCAGTTGCGAATGGTTTCTTAAGTATGTTACAATAAAGCTATGTTAAAAAATTTTCTTTGGGTATTTTTTATTTCGATGGTGCCTCTTATAGAGCTTAGGGGCGCGATTCCTGTTTCCCAGGCGTTAAAATTGCCGGTGATTTCTTCTTACATTGTCAGCACAATTGGAAATATGATTCCTGTTCCTTTTATTTTTTTGTTTGCAAGAAAATTTTTGGAGTGGGGGCAGGACAAGCGTCTTGTAGGCGGAATCTGCCGTTTCTTTTTATTGAGAGGAACTTCTGCCGGTGAAAAAATGCAGGCAAAAGCTGGACGTGGACTTTATTTTGCGCTTTTTCTTTTTGTAGGAATTCCGCTTCCGGGAACTGGCGCTTGGACTGGAACTCTTGCAGCTAGCCTTTTGGACTTGGATGGAAAAAAGACATCTCTTGCCGTTATGGGAGGCGTTCTCCTTGCCGGCGTTATTATGCTTGTTTTGACATTGTTGGGATTTGGAGCCGCAAACGCAGTCGCAGGATAAAAAGTTAAATTAAAAAAGCTGCCCGTTTGGACAGCTTGTGTTTGTTATGCTGCTGTCTTGTAGTCAGTAACAGCAATTTCTGTAACACTTTCTTTTAGCTTGTTTACAATTTTTTCGATGTTTTTTGCAACTTCATCAGTAAAAAGTTCGTCGCCGCATTGCGAGCATTTTAGGCATGGAACGTTGCGGATGATTACAATGCATTTTCCAAGATCTGCCATGAATGTTGTAAGAGCTTCTTTCATTTCTCCTTTGCAGAAAAAACAATTTTCATTTTTCATTGTATTCCTCCTGTCTTTTTTCTTGTATCAAAATTTTCATTCCAGCTTTCTGAACTTGGGTAGTATGCAGTTATCATCCATATATATTCTTCATTCGAACTACAGCAGATGTGCAGACTGCGGTTTGCTTCTGTTTTTCCAAGAATAAGACAACTTGGAACAGGATAGTCATCTGCGTATTGCTCTATAATTCTGCCGTTCATTATAGCATTTTCAACATCAGTCTGGCTAATTCCCCGCTGAATAAGCCTTGTAAGAATATGCCTTGTCCAGCGGATTTTATGCTCTTTGCAAAGTTCCTGTATTTTTTTCAAATTGATATTCTTTGATTCCATTGCATTTATTATAGCATAAAATTAAAAAAGCTGTCCGTTTGGACAGCTTATGTTTGTTTATGCCTGCAATGCTGTAACTGCTACAGTTGCTACGATGTCGTCAACGTTGCAGCCACGGCTAAGGTCGTTAAGCGGTTTTGCGAATCCTTGGCATACAGGTCCAATCGCCATCCAGCCGCCCATTCTCTGTGCAATCTTGTAGCCGATGTTTCCTGCGTTGATATTTGGGAATACAAAAACATTTGCGTGTCCTGCAACTTTGCTGCCTGGAGCTTTTAACTCGCCGACTTCAGGAGCAACTGCGGCGTCAAATTGAAATTCTCCGTCCAATGCCAAGTCCGGTGCTTTTTCCTGCGCGAGCTTTACTGCTTCCTGAACTTTTGGAACGCTCTTAAAGAACTTGTCGTCGTTTCCGCTTCCTTTTGTGCTGAAACTTAACATGGCGACTCTTGGTTCGATTCCTGCAATTTTCTTTGCAGTGTCGGCTGTTGCAACTGCGATGTCTGCAAGCTCTTCACTTGAAGGCTCGATGTTGATTGCGCAGTCAGCAAGAAGCGCAACGCCTTCCTTTATGTATTTGTTTCCGCATTCCGGGGCAACCATGATAAAGCTTGATGAAACTGTTTTTATTCCAGGCGCAGTCTTTATAACCTGAAGTCCTGGACGCAATGTGTTTGCTGTTGAATGGCAAGCGCCGCTTACAAATCCATCCGCATCTCCTGCCTTGAGAATAAGAGCACCAAACATTGTGCGGTCTTTTAGAATATAATTTTTTGCATCCTGAACTGTAGGATATTCTGCCTGTCCAGTTTTTTTGTTGATTTTGCCTTCACGTGTTTTGAACAAAAGTTCCGCATACTTGTCTGTGTCCGGGCTTGTTGCAGGATCTACAAGTTCGATTCCTGAAAGGTCAACTCCAGGAGCTGCTTTTGCGCATTCTTCTGCGTTTCCAATAAGAATGATTTTTGCAATTCCTTCTTTTACGATTTTTGCAGCAGCTTCAACAACGCGCTTGTCCTCGCCTTCGCAAAGAACGATTTTTTTTCCAGCTGATTTAGCCTTTTCTTTTAACTGTGAAACAAAATCCATAATGCACCTTCTTTAATCATTTTGTTTGAAAATCGGGCAACCGGAATTCGAATCCGGGACCTCGTGCCCCCCAGACACGCACGCTAACCAACTGCGCTATTGCCCGAAAAGCACTGCAATTATATCAAATCCAAAACTGATTGGCAACTTGGGTAGAAAAACGGTTCTGGTAAAACTTCAATATAAATTTGAATTAAAATATGAATTTTTTTCTAAATATATATTGTAATGAATTTGACATTATAATAGATTCAAGTTATATTTTAATTGTAGTTGGCAGGTTCAACTATCATGCGTTTGAGCTGAAAGAACGAGATAGGAATTGCGTTGTTTCAGTTAGCAGTATAAGGGTTATGCATTTACCAAGAGCCTATCTTAGGCTGCCTTAGTTGAGTAGCTGACAGAAAATGCTTATTTTCAATAAAGCCTTGCTTTTATGCAGGGCTTTTTTCGTTTATGGAGTTTTTAGGCCACTTTCTTATTATTGCGAACTTAAAGATATTGCAGATGCTTTCGAAAAACTCCTTGATATTGAGTATATTTATACTTTAAAAAGTAAATCATCTGAGACAGGTATAAAAGAGTTTCGTCTTAGATTTCTGAGAGAGCATTTGTATCATTTATCAGGCCTTCATCATTTTGAAGATATAATAAAGTTAAAGCTCTTTAGAGAACACAAACGTAGCGGTAAAGATTTTTTCTATGATTTAAAACTAGGATATATAACAACAGCAGATATAAAAGATTCAAAAGAATATACGCTTGAAAAGCAAAAAAGATTGTATTATCTATTGAATCTTGAACGCTTGTTAGATACAAATAAAAAAGTTTATAGTTTCGATGGCATTATTCATGGCAAAGGTAAGAATAAAGAGTCCAAAATAAAAGCTGAGTTGATTTTAAAAAATATTGAAAATATTTCTGATAATGTATTTGTTTTTCTTAATAAAGGTTCTTGTGAGAATATTTATTCTACAATATCGCTTGTTTGTTCTGAGATTGATTATTCGAGAGGACAGCATGAAGAATGTATGCTGATTAAGAAAAAATTCTTAAAGAAGAATGTTGTTGAAACAGTTTTTATACATCCCTCGTATTTTAGAAATCATCTTGAACTTGCAAAAACTGAGCAAGAATATATAAATAAAACTCCAGAGCTTCAAGCTATTTTGAAAAATAAATTGTTGTAGTAATTAATCAAATAATTCTCTTTGGTCGAATTTCTCGATGTAACTTTTTTTTGCGAATCCAAAAGTGATTGGCAAATTGGGTAGAAAAACGGTTCTAGTTTATTTCCCGGACAATTTCTGCGCCGATGATTTTTTTCAGTTTAATACCTATGATGTTATCAGAATATACGGATTTCCAGTGGTTTTCAAATATCGGACTGCTTCTGTCTGCCTCACCTAAAGTTGATACTTTGTATATAAGAATTCTTTCTTTATCGCAGATTCCCATCAACTTTGAATGTAACATTCTGGCATACGAAAGGCATTGGCTGAATGCTTTCTGTTGTTCAAGCACAGATGACATGTCGTATTTTTCTTCTATTACAAATGGCGCGTTTTCAAAATGCTTTTCACCTTTTGCGAAAAATACAAAATCAGGAATGGCTTTTTCATTTCTTCCAGCTTTTAAAGTCATCTGCCTTGTCCAGTCTGTTTCCTTATATCCAATTTTTTTGAGAAAAGGAATCAGTATGTTTTCTTCAACATCTTTTTCAATTTTTATAATGCCGAAATTTATATTTGAACTGTTGAATAGCTTGGGAAGTTTTTCAATTTTGTAGCTTGAATCTTTTTCGCGGAAAAGGCGCAGGAGATTTTCATAATCCTCTGCACTTAGCTCTTTGCCATTTAATCCCTGAAGATTTCCTCTTACTATTGGAACTTGTGAAAAATATTTGTCATTTTTCAAGTCATGTATACTGACATGAGGCACTTTTATTCCGTTGCATATTGTTGACCTGCAATGATAGTAATCGAATGGATTGAAAAAGCCGCCTGAATCTGCACGCCATATCGAGTGGATGTAGCTTCTTGGAGATTTGCAGTACATTACGATTATATCACCGCGCTTTGTGTGTTCGTTGCACGCCCATATATTATCTTGATTATAAGATGTGTCTTTTCCTAAATTGTCAAGATAGTAAAAATCTTTTCCGCCTGCACCTCCGCCTGTAAACCAAATATTTGTAGGTTCTGGAAGTTCTTGGTTTTTATTTTCTTCTAGCATCATAGGAGCAAAACCGTAAAGACAGGCACAAAATTCTTCATTGTTAAGATTGTTGTCATCGGCAAAAGTGCGAAATGCATCGTTCAGCTGTAAATAGTAAGCGACATAATCCTTGTAATCTTTTGACTTTGGAATGTCTGGTATATTGCAACCAAGCACATCGCAGTATTTTTGTATTATGTCAAATCTTGAGGAAAAAAGAATTGGAAAGAATGATGATGTATAAAAATAAAACAAGAATAATGAAAAACAGTCCATTAAAGCTGCTTTATCTCTATAAGAATCTGATGTGCAAAAAAATGTGTCATCAAGAACAAACTGTTTTTTTTCATCATCTGGATGACAGTGCTTTATGCTATAGTTGAAAAAAAGATTATTCAGTTTTATTTCTGTTAGCGATTTGTTGATTTTTGGTAACTTGATATTTCCTAAGCGTGTATTTATACGTAATGTATTTACAACACAGCAAATATATTTTATATGATCTGAATCACAACATTTTAAATAATTTAATAAGTTTTCCATTTTTTTAAATGGATTGTCAGGACAATTTTCATCAAGTGTGAATAAATTCAGCAATTCTTGTCCTTCAGCAGATTTTTTATATAGTTCCCATAGTTTTTTATTCATAATTATTAAACTCTCTATTAAGTTTGCAAGGTTTCAGTTTGGAAATTATACTTCAATAAATCAATTGTAGCACATTCTATTTTTGCTGTATATGTAAAGATTTTGTTTTTTTGTGCACCATTCCTCCCCTAATTGTTTGATTTTTTCATTTGTGTTAATATGTTTGTAAAATTCTTGCCGGCATGGAAATACCGGTTTTTTGAGGTGAAGTATGGCAAAGAATATTGATTGGGCGAATCTTCCTTTTGGTTATCAGGTAACAGATAAGAGATTTGTTGCTAACTACAAAAACGGCGCATGGGACGCAGGCGAGCTTACTTCTGATGCTACTGTGCATATTTCTGAGTGCGCTGGAGTTCTTCAGTATGCCCAGACTTGCTTTGAAGGTCTCAAGGCTTACACAACAAAAGACGGCAGAATTGTTACTTTCCGCCCGGACTTGAACGCTGACCGCATGGCTTCTTCTTGCGAGCGTCTTGAAATGCCGGTGTTCCCAAAAGAGCGTTTTGTTCAGGCTGTTCTTGATACTGTTAAGGCGAATATTGACTGGGTTCCTCCTTTTGGAAGCGGCGCGACTTTGTATATCAGACCGTATATGTTCGGCTCAAACGCTGTAATTGGCGTAAAGCCTGCTGACGAATATCAGTTTAGAATTCTTGTTACTCCAGTTGGTCCTTATTTCAAGGGCGGGGTCAAGCCGATTGTTGTCCGCATTTCAGATTTGGACAGAGCCGCACCTCATGGAACTGGCGACATAAAAGCCGGTCTTAACTATGCGATGAGCCTTCACAATATCATGGACGCGCACAGAAACGGCTTTGCTGAAAATATGTATCTTGATCCTGCGACACACACTTACATTGAAGAAACTGGAGGCGCAAACATTCTCTTTGTTACAAAAGACGGAAAGCTTGTTACTCCAAAATCAAACAGCATTCTTCCTTCAATCACACGCCGCTCTTTGATTCAGGTTGCAAAAGACTATCTTGGAATTGAAGTTGAGGAGCGCAAAATAAACAAGAATGAGCTTGCGGACTTTGCTGAATGCGGACTTTGCGGAACTGCCGCTGTAATTTCTCCAATCGGAAAAATTGTTGACCACGGAACAGAAATCAATGTTCCAAGCGGAATGGAAGAAATAGGGCCTGTTCTTAAAAAGCTCCGTGAAACTTTAACTGGAATCCAGATGGGCGAAATAAAAGCTCCAGAAGGCTGGATTTACGAAATAAAATAAGTTAAAAAAATATTCAGTTTGTAATTATCATTCCCTGGCTTTGCAGTCAGGGATTTTTTATAAATTTGAATGAAGATTATCGGGTCAAGCCCGATAATGACAAAGTAAAGCAGATCATTGTTCTGCGCCGAATTTTTTCTTTCTGATAATCAGGTACGAAGCTATTACGGCTATTCCAGTTATTGTCCAGCTGATTGGGTAGACGTTCATTATCATTTCAAATGAAGGATATTTTTTGAATACGGTTGCAAGCCAGGTGAGCCGCAAGAAACATGAGCCTGCCAAAGTAAGAACTGCCGGGAGCATTGAGTATCCCATTCCGCGCAAAGCTCCTGCTGTGATTTCGTAGCTGCTTGTAAGAAAGTCCAGGGATTCCACGTGAACTAATCTTATGAGAGCAAATGCGATTACCGCTTCATCCACGGTGTAAACTCTGATTACGTATTTTCTAAAGAACACAAAGACAAAGCACATTGCCCCGGAAATAATCACGCTGCACAACATTGAAAGCCTGTAGATTTTTTTGCATCTGCTGAATTTCTTTGCGCCGTAATTCTGGCTTGTAAATGTTGTTGCTGCCTGAGTGAATGCGCTTACAACAAAGTATGAAAAGTATTCAAAGTTTAGCGCCGCCGCCGAGCCTGCCATTGCGTTGCTTCCAAATGAATTTATTCCGCCTTGAATGCAAATATTTGAAAAGCAGAAAACCATTCCCTGCAAGCCAGCTGGAACTCCTATGCGCGCGATTTTTGCAAGCTGGCTTTTGTTTATATGAAGTTTTCTTAAATCCAGCCTGAGCGACTCTTCTTCATTCAGCAAAAAGAAAATTATCATGGCCGCGCTTACATAGTTTGAAATTACGGTTGAAATTGCAACTCCGGCGACTCCCATTCTGAAGACGATTACAAACACAAGGTTCAGGATGACGTTGAGAATTCCTGCCGCAATCAAACAGTACAAAGGACGGTTTGAGTCTCCCTTGCTCCTTAGAACAGCCGAGCCAAAGTTGTACACCATGACCGCCGGCATTCCAAGAAAGTAAATGCGCAAGTAAAGAGCCGCAAGAACAAGAACTTCATCAGGCGTTCCGATTGCTTCAAGAATAGGCTTTGAAACAAGTGGTCCTATTACCGCAAGAAAAATTCCGCTTATGACTGCCACGGAAATTACTGTGTGCACTGCCGACTTGATTTCGTCTTTTCTGTTCTGGCCGATTAAAGTTGCAATCAGAACATTTGCGCCGATCGACATTCCAACAAAAATATTTATGATTAAGTTGATTATCGGAGCATTGTTTCCGACCGCCGCCAAAGATGTGCTTCCAGAAAATCTTCCCACGACTGCGACATCTGCGGAATTAAAAACTTGCTGAAGTATGCTGCTTGCCGCGAATGGAAGTGAAAACACCAGAATCTTTCCAAGAAGCGGGCCGTTAAGCATGTCAACTGAATTTTTTCCTGCGCTCATTTTACGACTTCTCCAGAACAAAAAGATATTCGGAAACGTGGATGTTTCTTGCGTTGAGGTTTCGCGAGCCTCTGAATGTATTGTATGCGATTTCAACGGTTTTAAGCTTTCCGTATTTTTCAAGCATTGATTTCATTTCGTCGAATTTTATAAATCCCTCTGAATTATATGAAACAATTACGAATTTTGCATCAAGTGTACTGATTATTTTTTCCATGGAATCCAATGCGCTGTGCTTTTTGTTGAACATTGAGCGGTTCCAGTTCGCAGGAATTCCAGAGACTTTGCTGAGCTTTGCATCCGGCATTTTATTTTGCGCGATTATATTCAGCATGAAATAATTTGAGCCGTATGGATGCTGATTGTAAGGCGGATCTAAATATGCGATGTCAATTTTTTTCAGCTTGGAAGAAAGCTCAACCGTGTCTTCTTTGTAGATTTCAGTTTTTGACTTGAAGTTGCTGAACACAGGAACTGGAAGCTCCACTTGCCCCATGATTCTTGAAAGCGCATTTTTTCCTGTTCCGCCAAAGCAGCCAAGCCCGGTGTTTTTGTTTTTGTAGAATCCCTTGAAAATTCCAGAAGTGTTCACGTGTACAGAAGCTTCCGTTAAAAGCGGCGCAATGAAAAATTTCTTGTATTCATCGCAGTCAACAATCTTGTCTATGAGCGTGCGGTAGGAATCGATTCGTTCCGCGTTTTCCCTTGTGTAAAAAGCCCGCTCTCCTTTCTGGATGTCCTCTGTGTTTTTTGGCGCGTAGTTTCTGCAGATTATTCCGGGGATTTTTTGCTCGAAGAATTCTTTTTCAATTGATTTCCTGTAGCTGAAATATTTTTCGCTGTCAAAGTCTTTCTTGTTAAAAAGATAGCAGCTGTTTAGGATTGAAGAGTAGTCTTCCAAGTCGTTCACAATTACTGTTGAAGAATATTGCTTGAGCATCCGCGCTACAATTCCTGAGCCTGAAAATAAATCCGCGCAGACAAGCTTTTGCTTTTTGAGCTTTGATTTTATCTGTTCAATTTCGGGGCGGATGTTTCCAATCAGAACCCGTTTGTTTCCGATGTAAGTTATAATTTGCGTTGTCAGGTAGTCTGTGTTTTCTGCCATTTTCTGTTCCTCGCAAATTCAGCGGAATGTTTTGCGGTTTCTGTTTTGCTCAAGGATTTTCATAAGGAATTTTCTGTGTTCTAAAGATACTCCAGAAAGCAAGGAACTTCAAGCCAGTTGATTTGTCAACTTCGCAGTTCAAGTTCTAAAGATACTCCAGAAAGCAAGGAACTTCAAGGGATTTTTATGCTGAAAAATTGCCACAAGGACAGGAGATTGTCAACCGAGTTTGCTTCGCAAACATCGCGGGTCAAGTCCGACAATGACAGGGCGTTTTGTCATTCCCGTGCTCCGACACGGGAATCTCGGCATAGGATTGCCGGGTCTATGCCCGGCAATTATAGAGGCTAGTTGCTCTGGCTGAAATCATAGTTGTAGATTTTTTCTGCGGAATCAAAACTGTTGTTACCACCGGCCAAAGAACTCGATGTTATTTTACAGTCAGTTTCAGAACCCGCTATACGGACGTTTTTTAAGACTGTACACTCATAAAAAGCACAATCTCCTATAGAAAGCTCATTTGTCAGAATATTCACGGTTTCAAGGCTGGAACAATAACTAAATGTATAACCTGTAAGTGTTTTAACTTCAGTTCCTAACGTAACTTCCTTCAATGCGGTGCACTGATGAAACATAGAGTCACCAGTTGTTTTTGAGTTAACTACAGTACTTTCAAGCGCATTGCATCCTATAAAAGCATACTGACCTATTTCAATTACAGTACTTGGAATTGTTACAGACTTAAGAACTCTGCAATTGGAAAAAGCTTGGTTTTCGATGGACTGTACACCTTCTTCAATTACAACGCTGGCAAGTTTTTGGCAAGACGAAAATGCGTAGGTCGATATAGCCTTTACATTACCGGGAATCGCAATGCTTTTTAATTCTGAACTAGCAAAAGCATTTGCACCAATTGTTACCGCCGTGTCTGATTTTGGGATAATTACGGTTTCCAGTTCCGACTTATAAAACGCCTTGTTACCTATTTTTTCAACAGATGCCGGAAGTACGATTCCTGCAAGACCTCTGCAATCATTAGATGCATTGCTGAATGCGTTGGAAGGTATCTCTGTAATGGTTGTAGCACTTAAATCCAAGCAGACTTTTTTTCCATACAATACTTCTTTTAGAGCGGTAAAATCATCGGCTGTCATATCGCCGCTTATGGAAACCGTGTGCGTTTCTCCGTCATCTGGAAGAGCTCGAATCAGCCCCGGAGCACCTGCGGCGGTCAGCGTCCATTTTGCATAAAGAGTGATGTCTCCTGTTTTTACGCCTGCGTTCCAGCCGGTCAACTTGTCGCCGGAAAAATCCGCATTGCCGTACCAGCCTGCAAACTCGTAAAAGCTGCGTTCAGGGTCGGCAAGCGTTACCGCGCTTTCGATGTTGTATTCAGCCGGATTTGATTCTGCGTTCTGCGCCGGGGTAGTCTCGTCGTCGTTCAGAACATAGCTTATAGACCAGTTGCCCTGCAAAACCCATTTTGCGTAGAGCGTTACGGTCGCGCTGTTTTCCGCCGTCAGGTCCTTTGCAGCTGAGCCTGCCTCGTATGTTGTGCCTTTTCCGTCCGAAGTCGTGCACCAGCCCTTGAAGTCGTAGCCTGTCCGTGCAAGTTCCGCAGATGGCAACGTGATTTCCTCGCCGGATTTTGCCGTGATGTTGGCAGGAAGAGTTCCCTCTCCGCCGTTAGGAGCGAATGTTATTGTGTAGGAGATTTTTGTGCTTCCGCTGTCCGGGTTGCTTGGATTTGAAGGATTTGCGTTTGAGCCGCTTCCGTTTCCGCTGGAAGTGCCGGAATTAGAAGGATTTTCTACAGGCGTTGTTACTTGTCCGCTGTCATCGTCAGAAGAGCCACTGTCAGCTTCGGTCATGCAGCCAGTGCAAAGGAAAAGGCTAAAAGCCAGAACGTAGGCTACTGCCACACGGGGGGGGGAGTGAAGTGAATGTTAATTTTCATTTTGTTTCCTTAAAAAATAGAATTTGGTTGTATATCCATAATTATAGTGAGTTTATTTGAAATGACAACTTAAACGGCAAAAAAAGTTAAAAAAGTTTGGTTTGTGTCATTTCCTTGCTTGATTCCTTTGTCATTCCCTTGCTTGACAAGGGAATCTGTTATGGTTAACAAATTCGTCTTAATTGACCTATGTTCCATAAAACGGTATTATATGCGTAAAAGTTCTACTTAAATCTTCTGCTTTCAAAAAAATCTAAATAAGGGGTAAGAATAATGCCGTATTCTGAGCCAACTGATCTTGCTGTTGTAGCGTGTCCGGGCGGAGAATCTTTCGCCAACGAAGTCATCACACATTTGCGCCACATGTACAAGCACCGTTTTTCTTTGAAGAGCGATGTTATTTCAAAACGCTATGGACTTGAAAAGGAAAATATCGTTCAGCAGATTAACTTGAAGAATGATATTGAAACTAGCGATCTTTGCATTCGTGGTGTAACAGACAAATACCGCGCGCCGTTTTTTAAGGTCAACGCAAGGTTCACATATTTTGCAAACGGAGAATTCAAGACAGAACTTTTGGATTGCATCCGCGGAAAAGATGTTTATATTTTTCAGGATGTTGAAAACCACGAAAAGCTTGCTCTTAACGACGGAAAAAATGTTCTTAGTCTAAGCGTAAACGACCACGTTATGAGCCTTCTTGTTACAATCGATGCTGTGCGTCAGGCTGGAGCGCGGCAGATTACTTTGGTTTTGCCTGCTTATCCTTACAGCCGTCAGCATAAAAAGAAGAGCCGCGAAGGTCTTACAGCCGCTCTTTTGGGACACATTTATGAAATGATGGAAGTTAAGCGTATTATCACGCTTGACCTTCATTCACGCGAAATTGTAAATGCTTTTGCCCATACTCACTGCGAAAATCTTCATGCTTCTTACCAGATTATCCGCGAGCTTGCACGTGTAGTTGATCTTACAAAAGAAGATCTTGTTGTTGTAAGCCCGGACACTGGAGCAATTGACCGCAATAAATTCTATGCGACTGGACTAAAAAAGCCTCTTGCCATGATTTACAAAGAGCGCGACTATTCAATTGTTACTCAGGATGCAAAAAACACAAACATCAAGAGCATAAAGCTTTTGGGAGATGTTAAGGGAAAAGTTGCTTTCCTTGCAGACGATATGCTTGGCACAGGCGGAACTTTGCTCAAGGCAATGGGATTTTTGCATGAGCAGGGCGCGACAAAAGTTATTGCCGCAATCAGCCTTCCGTTCTTTACAGGAAACGCGATTGAGCAGTTTGACGAGGCGTACAGCAAGGGTCTGTTCTATAGAATAATTGGAACTAATGCGGTTTACCATGAGGAGCTTTTAAAGCGCGAATGGTACATCAGCACAAATGTTTCTGGTCTTTTTGCAAACGTAATTACAAGGCTTCACCATGACCAGTCTTTGAGCGACTTGCTTGACAACCGCACAATCATAGACAAGCTTATAAAAGTTTCAACTCTAGCTGAAAAAAGCGAGTGATATTCTAAACGGCATATTTCTTTTTGATTAATTATTTCTGTAAAAGTTGTATGCCGTTATTGTTTTTGGAAAATTGTTTTTTATGGAACAAACCGTTCTTGCCGTTGATATTGGAACATCTTCTTTAAAGGCTGCCTTTGTTTCTGAAAAAGGAAAAATCTATGCGTTCAGCCGCCGTCCATTTTTGCTTTGCAACACGGAGCACGCTTCAAAGGAATGGCTTCCTGCTTTTCAAAATGCTTTGCAGGATTTAGTTTCCCAGTCGCCAGAAATTCGTCCATGTGGAATCTGCGTGAGCGGAAACGGACCTACACTTGTTGCCCAGTCCGGCGAAACTCTTTTGTGGAACGAAAAAGTTGTTCAGTTAAAATCCAGTTCTCTTTTTATTCCGCGCCTGCTTGCATTTAAAGACAAGTTCCCTGATGTGTGGAAAAAAAACGAGTTAGTCTACAGCGGCCCTGAATATTTTCTTTGGCTTCTTACCGGGGAGTCTTGCACAATTCTTCCTGAAAAAAGATTTGAATCCGCATATTGGAACAAGCAGCTTCTTTTGGAAAGCGGATTTTCAGCTGATGAAATAAATAAGCTTCCTTTATTTGCAGAGCCTTCGCACAAGCTTGCAGGACTTTCAAGAAAAGCATCTTCATTTTTGGGCGCGGAAGAATTTGGAATAAAAGAAGGACTTCCTGTTTTTTGCGGCGCTCCTGATTTTATTTCTGCGCTTGTTGGCACTGCGACTGTAAAGCCGGGCGTTTTGTGCGACAGGGCAGGTTCAAGCGAAGGTCTTAACTTCTGCACGGCTGTTCCTCTTGAAGGTGAAAAAATCCGCACGCTTCCTTCTGTTGTTCCGGAACTTTGGAATGCTTCTGTTTTGCTTCCTGATTCAGGCTCGAAGTTTGATTCTTTTAAATTGAAAATTGAACGCGAGCTTGGAAGCCAAATTGAATATTCGGTTCTTGTTCAGGAGATAATAGGAAGCGACGGAACAAATGCTTCTTTAGATCAAGGCAAATATCTTATGATTCAGACTGCGCTGAATTTAAAGGATGCGCTTGGAATTTTAAAAGATGCCGCTGCAAAAAAAGGAATTCCGTTTCCTGATGAAATGCGTGTTGCAGGCGGCCAGGCAAAAAGCGCGCTTTGGAATCAGATGAAAGCCGACATAACTGGAATGAAAATTTCAGTTCCTTCTTGTCCTGACGCGGAGCTTTTGGGAGATGCCGCGTTTGCATTTACAGCGTTGAAAGTTTTTCCTAGTTTGGTTTGCGCATCTGAATCCTTGTTTTCCAAGGCGGAAACTTTTTATCCGCAGAACTACTAAAGGTTTGGGCGCACGTGAAGCTTTATTCAATTCCTAGGAAAATTAAAACTTTTATTTTTGACATTGACGGAACTCTTTATACAAGCCCGGAATTTGTTGTGGAGCAGGTTGATGTTCAGATTCGGCATTACGCGCACATAAACGGCATTTCCGAAGATTCCGCAAGAAGCATGATTGAAGACTACAGAAAAAAATGGAGCACGGAACACGGCGGAAAAAAAATCAGCTTGGGAAACACTTTTCCTGCGTTCGGCGTGGATATTGAAACTAGCATAAAATGGCGCAATGAGCTTTTGCAGCCGGAAAAATTTCTTTCGCCGGATTTAAAGCTAAAAGAATTTCTTGGTGAATTAAAAAAGTCCTTTAACTTAATTTGCGTTACCAACAATCCTGTAAAAGCCGCAAGAAGAACTTTGGCGGCAGTTGGAATTTCAGATCTTATCCCAGATGTGATTGGACTTGATACTTGCATGAAGTCTAAGCCCGCAAAGGAAATGCTTGAGCTTGCCGCAAAAAAGACTTCAAGTGAATTCAGCGAGTGCGTTTCTGTGGGCGACAGATTTGACATAGACATTGCGCTTCCGCTTGAGCTTGGCATGGGCGGAATACTTGTAGACGGCGCGCAGGATGTAGTAAAAATCCTTGACGAAATCTCTAATAAAATCTATTGACTAAAAAAATTCTTTGCTGTATAAGTTTGAACTTCGAGGTGTTTTATGGCTCAAGAAAAACTTATTGACAAAGTAAACGATACTCCGCTTAGAAAAATCGCTTATCCGCTTGTAATTGAAAATCTTCTTTTTCTTGCATTTTCCAGCATTGATGTTTTTATGTTGTCTGGATATTCAGACAAGGCTGTTGCGGCTGTCGGTCTTATAACCCAGTACACTTGGTTTCTTCTTGTCTTGCTGCAAGTGATTCCAAACGGCGCGACAATTTCCCTTACAAACTTTTTGGGAGCAGGGCAGGTTGAAAAAGCTAAGAAAATTTCCCGGACGGCATTGCAGATGGTCATTGTGTTCGGCTTGTTTTTTGGACTTGCATTTGCGTTTTTAATTCCGCAGATTCTAAAAAAATACAACATTGACGATGAAGTGCGGTTGTTTGCAAGCCAGTACGCTTTTATTTATTCAGCATTTTCTGTTTTCAGCGGAATCTCTATTGTTCAGTCTTCTATTTTGCGCAGCTACGGACATACAAAAGACGCTATGGTTGTAAACGCAATTGCGAACTCTTTAAATATTGTGGGCAATGCTCTTGCTTTGTATGGCTGGTTTGGTCTTCCGATTTTGGGCGTTAAAGGCGTTGCAATTTCCACAGTGGCAAGCCAGTTTGCGGGAGCTATTATTCTTTCTGTTAGAATCGCTTGCTTAAAAGATTCAAGATATTCAGTAAAAAATCCGTTCAAGATTGTAAAAAGCGAATGGAGACAGATTCTTAAAATTGGAGTTCCCACTGCCGGCGAAAGCGTTTCCTGGAATTTGTCGCAGCTGGTTATAATGATAATAATTACAACATTTGGAACAGAAGCAATTGCCGCGTTCACTTATCTTATGACGATTTTGCGCTTTATCTACATGATTGCAATTTCCATAGGAACGGCTTCTCAAATCAAGACCGGGCATTATTGCGGCGCAGGACTTCAGCAGACTGCATACAAAAATGTTTTTTGCTACCAAATGTCGGGAAGCGCAGTGAGCCTTTTTATTGCGACTGTGATTTTTATTTTTCGTCATCAGATGATTGCGTTTTTTACCACGGATGCGGCGATTACTTCTATAATACTTTCTGTAATGCCGGTAACATTTTTTCTGGAGCTTGGACGTTCTATAAATGTCATTATCATTCCGTGTCTTATGGCTTCTGGCGACATTCACTTTCCTGTTGGTGCCGGAATCTTTTCAAACTGGATGATTTCAACTTTGCTTTCTTATGTTTTTGCGGTTTTGCTTGGCTGGGGATTTATTGGAGTTATAATTGCAATGGCGTGCGATGAGCTTTTCCGCGGAACTCTGATGATTTTTAGATGGAAGTCAAAAGTCTGGATGTATAAAAAGGCTGTGTGAAAGGTTTATTAGGCAAATGACAATGGGGATGCCTAGTAAGTATCTTTTATGTCATTTTCTGGCTTGACAGTATGTCATACTCCGGCTTTACCGGAGTATCTATTTCAGATTCCCGCATCAAGTGCGGGAATGACAAAATAAGTTGAGCAAGAAAATGACAGTAATTGTTTACTTTTTCCAAGGATTTTTGCGGATGAATGTTTCGTCGCGCTCGTAGCCTACGGAAATAATGCTTACTGGTGTGCCGGTGAATGCTTCTATGAATTCTACATAGGCACGCGCATTCTTTGGCATTTTTTTGTAGCTTCTGCATTCTTTGAGCGAAGTTTTCCAGCCGGAAAATTTCTGAAGAATTGGCTTTGCGCTGTTAAGCTGGTCGATATTTGCAGGAAAGTCTGTTACAATTTTTCCGTTTATTTCGTAGCCAACGCAGGCTTCAATCTGATCCATTGCATCGTAAATATCAAGATGTGTAAGAACAAGGCTGTCTAAGCTGTTTACACGGCAGGCATAGCGCAACGCAACCAAGTCAAGGTAACCGCATCTTCTGGCTCTTCCTGTTGTAACTCCGTATTCACGGCCAGTGTCGCGCACATACTGGCAAAGTTCGCCTTCGCTTGTGGCATTGAACTCTGTTGGCATAGGTCCGTTTCCTACGCGTGTTTCGTAAGCCTTGAAAACTCCAAGGATGTGGTCAAGGTTGTGAGGACCGATTCCGCAGCCTGTTGCAGCACCTGCCGCGCAAGAAGCTCCGGAACTTACATAAGGATATGTTCCAGAGTCAATGTCGAGCATTGCGCCCTGCGCGCCTTCAAAAAGAATGTTTTCCTTGCGGAATTCCCACATCTTTTGTGTAAGGTCTACACGCATCTGCAAAAGCTGCTCTTTGTATTTATCAAGATATTCAAGGTCTTCTTTTTCAAGGTCAGCAAGCTTTTCTGTCCAGTCCAAGTCTGCAAGGCGAAGTCCGTCGCGGTGAGCTTTTTCACTATAGGCAATTCCAATTCCGCGTCCAGTTGTTCCGATCGGGCGTTTGCGGGAAGCGTCTCTGTCTTTGTCCATCTGGCGGTATCTTGGAAGAATAAGGTGCGCGCGGTCAGAAATAAATACTCTGCCTTCCCAGTCCACGCCGTTGTCTTTTATCATTTTAAGCTCTTCAAATAGGGCTTCCGGGTCAATTACCATTCCTGCTCCAAGAAAAACCTTTTTGTCTGAATAAAGAATTCCGCTTGGAACCTGATGAAGTGCAAACTGTTTTCCATCTACAACAATTGTATGTCCTGCGTTCGGACCTCCTGAATAACGGACAACATATTTTGCGTCCTTTGCAAGATAGTCTACAATTTTGCCTTTTCCTTCATCGCCCCACTGAGCGCCAATGATAACAACATTCATTTATAATTCCTCCAAGGCTTTCCGCCTAGAATTTTTTAATTTAGTTTCAGCTGTGAATAGAAGTGTTGCGTACTGTAACGTCGTGCGCGCTTCCTTCGCTGATTGTTGTAGATGAAACAAGTGTAAGTTTTGCCTTTTGCTGAAGCTCTGGAATTGAAAGAGCGCCGCAGTTGCACATTGTATGTATTACTTTGCTCATTGAAAGCGAAACATTGTCATGCAGGCGTCCAGCATAAGGAACATAAGAGTCAACGCCTTCTTCAAACGCCATTCCCTTTTTTCCGCCGAGGTCATAACGCTGCCAGTTGCGTGCCCTGTTGCTTCCTTCTCCCCAGTATTCTTTTACGTAGTTTCCGTTGATGATAAGCTTGTTTGTAGGAGACTCATCGAATCTTGCAAAGTAGCGTCCGAGCATAACAAAGTCTGCGCCCATTGCAAGTGCAAGCGTTATGTGGTAGTCGTGGACAATTCCGCCATCCGAACAAATTGGAACATAAATACCTGTCTTTGCATAATATTCATCGCGCGCTTTTGCAACTTCGATTGTAGCAGTGGCTTGTCCGCGTCCGATTCCTTTTTGCTCACGTGTAATGCAGATTGAGCCGCCGCCGATTCCGATTTTTACAAAGTCCGCGCCGTTTTCTGCAAGGAACATAAAGCCTTCGCGGTCAACAACGTTTCCAGCTCCAACTTTTACATCTTTGCCGAATTTTTCATGGATGTCGTGGAGAGCTCTTGCCTGCCATTCTGAATATCCTTCGCTTGAGTCAAGGCACAAAATGTCAACGCCAGCCTTTAAAAGAGCCGGAACTCTTTCCATGTAGTCGCGTGTGTTGATTCCAGCTCCAACAATGTATCTGTGGTTGCTGTCCATGAGTTCGTTTGGATGAGTTTCGTGGTTGTCGAAGTCTTTTCTGAATACAATTGAAACAAGGTGATTTTTTTCATCAATTATAGGAAGCTGATTTACTTTGTGCGCCCAGATTAAGTCGTTTGCCGCGCTCAAAGTGATTCCGTCTTTGCCTGTAACAAGCTTTGCAAAAGGCGTCATGTATTCGCTTACTTTTGAATTTGCAGGAACGTGGTCGATTCTAAAGTCGCGCTCTGTGATAATTCCTTCAAGTTTGCCGTGCGCAGTTCCGTCGTCTGTTACGGCGATTGTACTGTGTCCAGTTTGTTCTATTAAAGATACAACTTCTTCAAGAGTCTGATCCGGGCGGATATTTGAGTCGGAAGTTACAAAACCTGCCTTGTATGATTTTACGCGCGCAACCATTGCTGCCTGATTCTCGATTGTCTGCGAGCCGAATATAAAGCTGATTCCGCCTTCTTTTGCAAGGGCAATTGCCATTTTGTCATCAGAAACCGACTGCATGACCGCGCTTACTAAAGGAATGTTCATTGAAAGTGAAGGTTTTTCTCCTGATTTTTTGTTGAATCTTACAACTGGTGTTTTCAGTGAAACATTTTCTGGAATGCATTCTGCGGATGTGTAGCCGGGAATTAACAGATACTCACCGAATGTGTGAGACGGTTCTTCGTAAAAGTATGCCATTTTGCCCTCTTGAAATGAAATTTGGCAGCTAAAGTGCCTTAGAAATTTCAGCATATTATATAAAAAACGGCCTGTTCTGTCTATTCTTTGGAGGAAAGACAACCCTCTACTTCAGAAGCGAAGCGATAGTATCGCCGTTTTCTTTCCTCCAAACCACCTATCTTTCCCAGCACTGCTTAGGGCTGCGCCCTAAGAACCTGCTTTTAATTTATCTGAATATGTGGTAAGAAAAAGAAAGCGGCAACCGAGCCGTTTTGAGCGATGGCAAGCGATTGTAAAATCGCGCAGTCCGATTCCATTTACGCTCAACTTGGCGAATTGACGCGCTTTTTCTTATAGCATATTCAGATGTTTGTGGTTTTGTATTGAAAGATGTTTGTTGCGGTAAGAAAAGATGTATGCGAATTTTATGTGTACGGGCAGTTCTATACAAACAAATCCCTTGACAATATTGACTGGGGGGGGGTAATCTTGTTTAAACTTTTTGCGGAAAAGTTTAAAGTATGGCTTTAGTTTTTTTAATATATCTTTATTAAAAAATGATTTTAAACTAGAATGCAGACAGGCAAAAGGCATGGGAAAGCAGAAATTTTCTATAGAGTTTAAACTTGAAGTTGTTGGAAAGTACGAGGTTGGAACTTGCGGCTACAAAAGGCTTGCAAAAATGTACGGACTTTCAAGGGACACTGTGCGCAGCTGGGTCTTGAATCCAAAGTTAAATCCTAATAAAAATTCAGAAGAAGAAACAACTGCGCAATGATGACCATCTTTCATTGTCGTACTTGACTATTTGTCATTATCCGGCTTGACCGGATAATCTATGTGCAGGTATTCCCGCATCAAGTGCGGGAATGACAGAAAAAGTCATACTGGAGAATGACAAAAAGATTGCGCTATGCAATGGCAATAAAAAAACACAAGTGATGACAGTGAAATTTTTAGCCTCTTTGTTTTAGCTCGGAAAGATTTTTTTCTAGCAGAACAAGGCGGTTCTTTAGTTCCCGCACTTGATTCAGGCTTTTCATTATCTTGGACTGCATATAGGTGTCTGCAAGGATTCCGTCGAAAAGAAAATCTGCGAATGTTGCAAATGTCATTGTATTCATTTTAAAATCCACGGGAATTACAACCTGCCTAAGTTCAGTTTGAAGCTGCTGTAAAAGAAAGCTTATCTGGTTCATTATGTCTGCAGCTGTATTCAGTTTGTAGTGCTTAACAAGGTCAACGAAAGTTCCGCCGCCGAACATATCAATGAATCCCCAGTTGCGCGCGCTCTTGAATTTTTTTTCCGCCGATTCTACAAGTGGGAGTATTTGCTGTATAAGTGCCAGTGCCCGGTCGAGCCTGTTTTTTTCAATTTCGTCCATAGCGTAACTATAAAATAAATAGAAGAAACTTGCAAATTTTATCAAAAAAATTCGTTGAAACATGGTTATTTTGGATATTTGTTATATAATGGATAATAATCAGGTAAAAAAAATTTAAAGCTTTATCCTGAAAAATTCTATTTAAAAATGTCTGCGAAACGCGGCATTTGGGGACTGTTATGAAAGTTGAAAAACTTGCATTGAAGTTGTCTATGCTCCTTGTTATTGGATTATTTGTCGGGGGGGGGTATAGGTTGTAGTGATGGTTCGTCTGGAGGTGGCTCTGATAGCGAAAGTGATTCTTATCCTGTGGGCGGTGGAGGTTCTTCGGGCGGAAATACTGGAGGCAGCAGTGGAGATAACGATTCTAATACGCCGGTTAGTGTCACCAACTCCTACCTCTTCTACAGCCAGAAGTGGAACTATGCGACCGATGACTTTGGCGTGGCTCTTCCTGCCAAGCTTGAGCTTAAGAGGTCGATTGCTGCCGGGGACACTCTTGGTTCTCCGTTTGCGGAGGATGCTGTGGCGTTCTGCGCTGCTGGCGTCTGGGGCGAGGATGACACGGTTATTTATTATGTTGACGGCGATTACGCGCTCTGGTCTTACGCTGCCGACGGAACAAAAACTCTGGTGAAAGAAGCGGTTGCCGGTGCAAAAGGCGCATTTGTGAGCTACGACAACGAGGGCAAATGTCTTTTTGCGCTTTACAATTCTGACAATGTGGCTGACAAAAAGATTTTTGTAAAGGACACTGTAAGCGGAAAGTCTTTTACAGTTGTGTATGGCATCTATGTTATGTTAAGTGGTGATATTACTGCAATTGCCGGAAGCAAAAAAGACAGCTCCTTTTTTATAGCAAGCGGCAGAGGTTCCAATATGAGCATTTGTTCTTTGGGATTTTACAGTAATTTTTCTGCAATGTTTGATTCAGGCTTAGAATTCAATGATGAAATAACGGGTGGTGAAGTCCTTAGCCGTGGTTCAGAAGCCCCTTTCACCACGACATTGAAGAGAACTGGGGCCCTGGACGATGGCTTGAATGCTCCAACCGAAGTGGAAATTCAGTACAAGATTACCGACATGACCGTAATTGGCGGAAAACTTTACGCGCTTTTTGCCAGCTGCCTTGAATATAAAGACCTTGCTGTTGGTGCTAATTATCCCTACGGAATTTATTCACCAGCTGGCGGAGTGCTCCGCATTGACTATTCAGGCGAACTTTCCGTGGACACAACATTCGGAACAAACGGCGTTGCAGGTTTTTATTCAGGAAATGATTTGATTTTTAAAAGCGGTGACGGATCATGGATTTATTATCCTTACTGGTCTATTGAAAAGATAAATTCCAACCTTGAATTCAACAATCCGCAGAAAATTGTTGCAATAAAGCCGGACGAGCTTGTGATTGCAGAGAACGGTGTTGCGCTAATTAGTGGTAGTAATGCTTATAATCCTGCACGTGCCGTTACAATGGACTTGAACGGAAAAATCAAGAGCGTTACGGCAGTTCACGGAAAGTCATTCAGCTACGGCGGATATAATGATAAAGATGGACTGACTGTTTCCAGCGATTCTAACAATGTTCAATTCGAGTAAACAATGAAGCCGTTGGTCAGCGTGTGCATTCCCGTGTGGAATTCGGAGCAGTATCTTGACGAGTGCCTTGAGTCCGTCTTTGCGCAGGACTTTGCGGGCTTTGAAGTTGTGGTTGTAAACGACTCAAGCCCCGGTTCAGACACAAGCGGACGCACTTGCCGCCAAATCGTAAAACGGGCGCGCAAAAGGCACAAAAAATCAGGCTGCCTCAAGGTGTCCTGTATTGAACATTCCGAAAACCGCGGACTTGTGGAATGCAGGCGCACGCTGATTAACGCCGCGCACGGAGCTTTCATCCTTATGCTTGACAGCGACGATATTCTGAAGCCCGGCGCAATTTCCGCCCTGTGGACGCTGCAGGAACAGCACGGCACGGACATTGTGGCGGGCGGCTTCGACATTTTTCCGGAAGCAAAGGACAGCCGCAAATTTCCGCTCCATGACGGATTCATTCCCGGAAGCGAGCTTTTTTCCGCCTGGCTGATTCAAAAAAAATACACATCGTTCCTGTGGGCAAAACTCATAAGAACAGACGTGTTCCGCCGCGCAATGGAAAAAATTCCCTACACATACTGCAACATGGCGGAGGATTTTCTGATCTGGTTCTTCATCACGCAGACGGCGCAGAGTTTCTTTGCGACAAGTCGCCCGATCTACGGTTACCGCCGAAATTCCGGAATGTCTTCCGCAAGAAAAATCACCACACTTGAACAGTGCCGCCAAATCTGCTCGGCAGCCAGCGTCTTTACAAACATCTTCCTTTACATCGACGAACAGACACAAAACAGCGCGCCTCCACTCACTGATGAGCAGCTCTACGCAATCGGCCGCACCGCCGAAAACTACGTAAAAAGCAACATCACCCAAATCAAAACCCTAGCCCTCCCTGAACTTGTTCCTGAAGCAATGCAAATGCTGAAAGAAGCCTGGGGAGACGAACTGGTGGAAAGAGTGGAAATGGAAATGTAGAAATGCGGCGGAGTGGCTGGGGAATGACAGAGAATGACAGAAGTGTTTGACGAAAGCGTTTTTCTGTAGTATATTGAAAGAAAGGAAATGCCCGATTTCTGTCGGTCGTCTCCACTGTTTAACTTAAAAAGCCGTCCAGTGTGGTCAAACGAATGGGCGGCTTTACTTTTTAACTCTTCTTATTTTTTGGGTAAGAAAGGGCGTCGCAAACTAACGTTTGCTTACCGAGTTTTATTCTAAAACTCGTGCGATTATGTCATAAGTCATTACGGATTTATGATTTTATAAATCCGTAAAACGGCTGAGTCAAGGCTTTAAGTGAGCGAAAGCGAACGTGCCTTGACCAGACGTATACGCAAGTCCTCCCGATTTTCAGATTCCAGCAAGCTGGTTTGAGTTCGGGAGACGCCGCCTTAGAAATCAGGCACTTCCAGTAAAATTATTATAACATATTTTATTACTACTGTATATATGTAAAGTTTGAAAAAATTTCTTTCATACTGAAAAAGATTTCTGACCGGGTTTATGCCCTCAGGCATCTTCTTATTGTGTTGCGGGAAACTCCTACAAAATGCGCGATTCGGTTTATGCTCATGCCCCAGCGGTGCATTGTCTTTATCTGGAATTCCGCGCCGTCCAAAAGGTGCTCGTTGTTTTGCCTTCCCTTGGGGCGGCCGAGATGCACGTTCTGCGCCCTTTTGAGCGCGAGGGCTTCCTTTGTGCGCTGCGAAATCAGGTTGCGCTCTATTTCCGCGCTGAGTCCGAACGCGAACGCAAGAACCTTGGACTGGATGTCGTCTCCGAGGCGGTAATTGTCCTTTATCGTCCAGATCCGCGCGCCTTTTTCCATAATCAGGTTCAGAATCGACATAATCATAAAAAGGCTTCTGCCAAGGCGCGAAAGCTCGCTGCATATAATCAGGTCGTCCTTCCGGATGTGCGAAAGAAGCCTGCCCAGCTCGCGTTTGTCCGGCGTAAGCGTTCCGCTGATTGTCTCCTCAATCCAGGCTCCCACCTCAAGCGAATTCTTTTTACAGAAGCGCAGAATCTCGAACCGCTGATTCTCAACCGTCTGTTTGTCCGTGCTGACCCGAATGTAACCGTAAATCATAATGATAAGATAATAAATTTGCGGCGGAAAGGGAAATAGAAGGCAATGACATAATCGGGTTTGAAAAACTGATATTGTCTGTACTTACGAAAGCTATAATGCAAAATCGACGCTACAGTCAAACTGTATAACAGTCACAGACTTTAAAAATACGCTGTACAGTTTGGCTGTAGTTGTTATACAGACAAACTGTACAATAAGCACAACCAAACTGTAGCGTCGTCACAAGAAAACTGTATAGCTTATACAGACTGTCCTTGATTTTGTCTCTCTGTCATTGCCGCGCTTGACGCGGCAATCTTTCGTGTATAGAGATTCCCTTGTCAAGCAAGGGAATGACAGAACATTACGCAGAGAAATGACAAAATGTTGTACGAGGAATGACATAAAAAAGCCTGGTAATGACAAAATGTTACGCTGGGCAACGGAAAGCATGTCAACGCATAAAAAAATCCGCGGGGAGCTGAAAATGCCAGTTCTGCGGCAGATTGTTTTGTTAAAAGCGAACTAAAAATTTACTTTTTTGTGCACAAAGTAGTTGCTTTGTACTTTACCCAACTATCGTCGTTTTGAGTCGCATTTACTTCCATTATTATGCGTAGTTTTGTTTTGTCTTTATTTACGTATTCTTTTGCGGCACCTGAAGAGAATAACTCAGATATCGTTTTGTTGTAATATTTGAAATTGTCTTCCGTGATTTCCATGTCGCCGAGTATGTTCAATTGTTGTAACTGTTCTTTAGTTTCAGTTTTTAATTCATCCTTTGTCTTTTTTTTGTGATTTAACAAAAGAATCCGAGCAGTCAAAGTCGAATTCTTCCATTTCTCCGTGCCAGCTGCCAAAGAACCATTCTTCAGTGTTGTCAAAGTCTGCTTCCGCAAGTTCTGTGAAAACTTCCTCTTCCTTTTTTTCTTCTCCTGTGTCGTCGTCATCGTCTTTTTTGCAGTCTGAAAGAACAAGCCCAAGCGCCATCAAAGCGAAAAGTCCCGCCAAAAGTTTTTTCATTTGTTACCCCTGTATAAAGTTGATATAAAAATTGGTGGCATCTCACCGCCTTGATTCTACCCCCCTCCGAAATTTGTCAAGAGGTTCGGGCGAATTTTGGCGAAATTTGTGAAAAAAATGCGGATTTTCTTAAAAAAACGGAATTTCAGCGTAATTTTTGCAAAAAATGGTATATATTATATGTGCGCGGCTTGAATGACTTGTGCTTTTTGGAGGTGCAGTGTGTCTTATGAAGTTTTGGAAAGAAAGATTAGAGACTTGCCGGAATCTGCGCTTGATGATGTTTCGGTTTACATTGAAAAAATGGACGGCATTTACCGTTCTGGGAAAAAATTTGATTTTTCGTTTGTGGATAAGATTTTCGGAACAATTTCTGATTCCGAAGCGGAAAGTCTGCGCTCATGCTGTGGACTTAAATTTCGGGAAGGCTCATGATTTATTTTCTTGATACAAATGTAATTATCGATCTTTTTAACGGAAACTCAAAAGTTTTGGCGGCGTTTAAGAATGCCTGTTTTTATGGGACTGTCAGAATTGCGGATTTAGTTTATTATGAGGTTTTAAGAGGTTTTGAGTATTCGGATGCTAAAAAACAAAAATTAGAATTTGAAGCGTTTGCTGACAAATGCGGAATTGAATATATGGACAAGAATACTTTTATGGAAGCTGCAAGGCAATACGCTGGGCTGAAAAAAAAAGGTCTTATGATAGAAGATGACGATATTCTGATAGGTTCATTCTCTATAGAAAGAAATGCGGTTCTTGTTACAAATAATGTGAAGCATTTTTCTAGGCTTAACGGAATTCAAGTTGAAAACTGGGCTTAATAAATTTATGGAGCAAAAAAATGAATATAAAGTGTCCTAACTGCGGGCAGCTGATTGCGCTGGAGCAGAATGTTTATGATTCGATTGCAAACGATGTGCGAAACGAGCAGTTTGAAAAGGAGCTTGAAAAGCGTGCGGCATCCTTGAGCCGGGAAAAGGAATCGGCTGTTCAACTTGCAGTTTCTAAGGCGCAGAACGAGGCAGAAAAGGAAATTGCAGCTTTGGAGTCAAGGCTTTCAAAACTGGCGGCGGAATTTGAGGCGGAAAAGCAGAAGTCGAAGTCGGACTTGCAGATAGCTTTGGCGGAAAAAAATCAGCAGATTGTAAAAATTTCTGCGGAGCTTGGTGCGGCAAAAGAAAAGTCGCAGTCGGAGATGAAAGTTGCTCTTGCCTCGAAGGAGCAGGAAATTGCAATTTTAAAAGAAAAGATCGATTCAGGCAAAAAAGACTCCGAGATTGCTGTGAAATCCGCAGTTCAGGACAAGGAAAAGGAAATAATTCAGCTTAAAAGCGACCTTGCAGTGCTTGAGAACAAGTCAAAAAGCGAAGTTTCTTCTATTAAGGAGCAGTTTTCGGCGCAGCTCAAGGCGAAGGACGAGGAAATTGCGTTCTATAAGGACTTCAAGGCGAAGGAATCGACTAAGAGAATCGGCGAGGATTTGGAGCAGTTCTGCCTTACGGAGTTCAACAAGAGCCGCGCTTTGGGTTTTCAGAATTCCTATTTTGAGAAGGACAACAAGGTTTCGCGCGCTTCAGGCAGCAAGGGCGACTTTATTTTCAGGGAATCAAGCAGCGACGGCGTGGAATTCATTTCAATTATGTTCGAGATGAAAAATCAGGCTGACGAAACGGCGACCAAGCACAAGAACGAGGATTTCTTAAAGGAGCTGGACAAGGACAGAAACGAGAAAGGCTGCGAGTATGCGGTTTTGGTTTCCATGCTTGAAAGCGACAATGACTATTACAATACTGGAATTGTGGATGTTTCATACAAGTATCCGAAGATGTACGTGATTCGCCCGCAGTTTTTTATTCCGGTGATTACTTTTTTGCGGAACGCTGCCATGAACACTCTTGAGTCCAAGCGCGAGCTTAGGCGGATTCAGGAGCAGAACATGGACATTACGCATTTTGAGGAGGACTTGAACCGCTTTAAGGACGGATTCAGCCGAAACTACGATCTTGCAAGCCGAAAATTCATGAGCGCGGTTGAGCAGATTGACAAGGCGATTTCAAATTTGCAGAAGATGAAGGAGGATTTGCTTAGCTCCGAGAACAACTACCGCCTTGCAAATAATAAGCTTGAGGATCTGACCGTGAAAAAGCTTGTAAGGAACAATCCCACAATGAAGCAGAAGTTTGACGAGCTGAAAGGGGAATGACGGAAAACTTGCCATTATTCAAGTTCACAGGATAATTCCATGAAATAGATTCCTGTGTCGCTGCACAGGAATGACGATGAATCAGTGTGATATTTGTCATTTTCGGATTTGACATTTTGCCATTATCTAGCTTGATTCCTTTGTCATTTCCGCACTTTGTTTCTATGTCATCTTCGGGCTTGACCCGAAGATCTGTTGCATGAGATTGTCGCGTCAAGCGCGACAATGACGCGGAGGCGAGTACGGCAATGACATTTTGAGCGAGCCGGAGGATGACAGGGGCGGGACACGGAAGTTGCAATATGTCTAGCTGGGCAATCCTACTTTCCCTGCCACATTCCCGAATTCCTTTCCCAGAAGACACCGTCTCTGTATCCTTGAATTGACTTGTCGGTTTCCGCGAGGGCAAGGCGTTTTTCCGCCCAAAGGCAGTATTCCTCGTTCTGCTCGATTCCGCAGAATCGCCGGCCGAGCTTTTTCGCAACAACGCTTGCGGTTCCGCTTCCCAAAAACGGGTCAAAAACAATATCGCCGGGGCGTGAGCTTGCCAGAATCAGCTTTGCGTAAAGTTTCTCAGGTTTTTGCGTCGGATGGTCGGTGTTTTCGGGCATTGACCAGAACGGAACGGAAATGTCATCCCAAAAATTGGAAGGACATGTGATGCGGAATTTTCCGTCCGTCTCCTCATTCCAGTCCTTCGGCTTTCCGTCAGCTTTGTACGGCGCCAGAACTTTGCGCTTCATCTTTACGGCCTCAACATCAAAATAATAGTTGTCCGGATTTTTCACGGCAAACCAGATGTCTTCCATCCCGTTTTTCCAGTTGGATTTTGCACCGCGGCCTTTTTCGCGCTGCCAGGTAATCCGGTTCAGAACGGCAAGCTCCTTTTCTATCGCACGCTGGAGCGATGAAGTGCATTTCCAGTCGCCGCACATATAAAGCGAGCCGCCGGATTTCAGTTTTCTGCACACCAGCGGAAACCAGGTCGCCAGATATTCGTCATAATTTTCCTGCGAACGCGAGGCGAACTTCATTCCATTAAAATTTTTTGAAAGATTGTACGGCGGATCAATGATAATCAGGTCGGCAAAGCTGTCCGGCACAAACTCAAGCATTTTAAGAATGTCGCCGTTCAGTGTGCGATTCACAATATCAGTTTCCGAGGAAATATTTTTCTCCGTAAGCAGCCGGTTTCTCAAACCTTCAATTTCCTGCGGTTCAAGCGTCAATGTCCTATTGTTCGCCGCGCGTTCTTTCTTTTTCATCAGACTGTCCGTTTTTCAAGTTTGAAAGTTTCTCTATGGACACTATAAAATATTTTTAGAACTCTGTCATTGCCGAGAATATGTATGAACTTTAGCAATTCTCTATGGACTGTCCATATAAGTCTACTATGAGGTGTGCATAGCGTTCGCTATGGGGTGCTCGTAGAGTGCTCTATGGGATGTCCATAGTGGACGCTATAGGGTGTCCATAGAGAGCTATTATTGATACTCCATAGAAGACTAAACGGAAGAAATGCCAAGTCTGCTATTGCTTCTTTACCGTTCCCTGACGCTCCACTTGATTCTCATAAGGACAAAGTCACGCATATCCTCGTAGAAGTCCATTTTTGGCGGAGTTATGCCGATTTTTTGAAGAGCCTCTTTTATCAGCGGATTTTTGTAGCAGCTTACGGCGGTTGTCGCGGCGAACATCAAGACGCTCAGCTGGAGCTTGTATGCTTCGTCGGCGGAAAGGGCGAGCATTGCGGAAAGCTTGTCGCGGAAAACGTAGGCAAAGTCGTAGTATTTTTTCTTGAATGAGGCGAGGCGGTCAACCGTAACGTTCGTCTCGATAATCGGATTCAGGTAGGAGACGTAGCGCAGGTAGTCCTGATTCGCGTTCAGAATTCCGGCCCAGACTTCGGCGACAACTTCCGGGGAAAATTTGTTGCCCTCCGGGAATGCTGAATTGAGCGCGTTGAAATATGCTGCCATTTTCTGTGCGGAAATCTCAAGGAAAATCTCTTCCTTTGTCGTAACGTATTTGTAAAGGTTCGCGCGCGACCAGGTGAGCTTGTCGGCGATTGTTGTAAGCGTGATTTCGGTGTACGGCATCTGCGCAAAAAGCGAGTCCGCCGCTTCCTTTATCTGGTTGAGCCTCTCTTCTTTTTGGTCATCGCTCCGCGCGCGTATGTAATTCTGCATAGCTTTAAGAATACCACACGGCGCAAAATTGTTCAATAAATGACGCGATGTTGCTAAGAGGAATCGGCGGAGTGCCACTAGATCATCGGGTCAAGTCCGATAATGACAACTCAACTTCTCCTGCTATTCCAAACATGACAGCGCAATCTCCATATAATCCAAAATATGCGCTCTTTTGTGCTGTTACTATTGACAGAATCATTTAATAACTATATATTACTATTTATACACCTTACAGGAGGAACATTTATGGACAAAAAGAAAATTCCTTACAAAATCTACTTGAATGAAGAAGAGATGCCGCAGCAGTGGTACAATATGCGCGCCGACATGAAGAACAAGCCCGCGCCGCTTTTGAATCCAGGAACGCTCAAGCCTTGCACTGCGGAAGAGCTGGAACACGTTTTCTGCAAGGAGCTTGTAAAGCAGGAGATGAACGAAACCGACCGCTACATTCCGATTCCACAGGAAATTCTGGATTTCTACAAGATGTACCGGCCTTCACCGCTCACAAGAGCATACTGCCTTGAAAAGAAGCTCGGAACGCCTGCTAAAATCTACTACAAGTTTGAAGGAAACAACACTTCCGGAAGCCACAAGCTCAATTCGGCAATCGCCCAGGCATTCTACGCAAAGGAGCAGGGACTCAAGGGCGTTACCACGGAAACAGGGGCGGGCCAGTGGGGAACTGCTATGTCGATGGCGTGCGCATATCTTGGCTTGGACTGCCGCGTCTATCAGGTTCGATGTTCTTATGAGCAGAAGCCACAGCGCCGCGAGGTAATCAGAACTTACGGAGGCCATGCGATTCCGTCCCCAAGCATGGAAACTGAAATCGGAAAGAAGCTGAACGCCGAATATCCAGGCTGCACAGGCTCTTTGGGCTGCGCGATTTCGGAAGCGGTTGAATACGCCACAAAGCACGACGGCTACAGATACGTTCTGGGATCGGTTTTGAGCCAGGTTCTTCTTCACCAGTCGATAATCGGAATGGAAGCAAAGGCTGCTATGGACAAGTTTGGAATCAAGCCGGACGTAATAATCGGATGCGCGGGCGGCGGCTCGAACTTGGGCGGACTTATAAGCCCGTTCATGGGAGAAAAACTGCGCGGCGAAAAGGACTACCAGTTCATCGCGGTTGAGCCTGCATCATGTCCAAGCCTTACACGCGGAGTGTTCGCCTACGACTTCTGCGACACAGGCGAGGTCTGCCCAATGCAGAAAATGTACACTCTCGGCTCACAGTTCATGCCAAGCGCAAACCATGCAGGAGGACTGCGCTACCACGGAATGAGCGCAATCGTAAGCCAGCTCTACCACGACGGCTACATCGAGGCAAGAAGCGTTGAGCAGACGGAAGTTTTCAAGGCGGCTGAACTTTTCTGCCGTTCGGAAGGAACATTGCCTGCGCCTGAATCAAGCCACGCAATCAAGGTCGCAATCGACGAGGCGCTAAAATGCAAGGAAACCGGCGAGGAAAAGACGATTCTGTTCGGACTTACAGGAACCGGCTACTTCGACATGAAAGCCTACGAAGCGTTCAACAACGGCACGATGAGCGACTACATCCCGACCGACGAGGAAATCAAAAAGTCAATTGACTTGATTCCGCGCTTCCCGGGAAACGAATTCTAAGGGGTAAAATCAATTTGCATTCTATCGCTGCCGGAAACGGACATTAAGTGGTTCTCTCTGGCGGTGATTTAGGATTCCAATTCTGTCCGGTTTCAGTTCTTTTGCCTGAGCCGGGCGGTTTGGATTTTATTGCTTTATACTTCTTACTTCTTAAAAAATTCCACAAACGCTTTTGCGGTGGGGCTTAGATTCGCGGATTTTTTCCATGCAAGAACCGAGGTCATCGGGTTGGCTTTTTCAAACGGAACGAATGTCAGTCCGTTGTAGCAGTAGATTTTTTCAACGGTGATTGCTGCGGCGTTCTGGAGCTTTACAAGGTGCGTTATGTTTCCCGGCAGATTGTAAGTTCCGGCGACAGTGATTTTTTCGGCGCAGTCGGAAAGCCACGCGGAAACCTCGCTTCGCATTGTCGTTCGCCACGGAAGATAAAGCGGAATTGTTGTTAAATCCTGCGGCGTTACGGAACTTTTTGCGGCAAGCGGATTGTCGCTCCGCACAAGAATTCCCCAGTGTTCAACCGTTTTTATTCGCACAAAATCGTAATGGAGAATCTCGACCGGCTCGCTCATCAGCCCGAAGTCCAGAATCCCCTGGTCAAGGCGGAATTTTATGTCGTCTGCAATCGCGCTGTAAATTCTGAAAGTGACTTTCGGATTCTGCCTTTTGAATTCCGCAAGTTTTTCGGCAAGCTCCAACATTCCCATGTTCTCTCCGCACCCGAACGCAAGCTCGCCCGAAATCTCGTCTCCGTTCTCGGAAAATTCCCGGCGGATTTTGTCTTCCAGCGAAAGCATTTCTTCCGCACGTCGCTTTAGAAGAAGCCCCGCGTCCGTAAGCACAATGCAGTGGCTCGACCGCACAAAAAGCGTCTGCCCAAGCTCGTCCTCAAGCTGCGCAATCTGCCTTGAAAGCGCCGGCTGGCTAACATTCAGCGACATTGCCGCCTTGGTGAAATTTTCCTCTTTCGCAACCGCCAAAAAATACCGCAAGATTCTAAGTTCCATTTTTCTCCTAAAACCTTATAGATTTTAATTTACTGAACATTCCATTTGCTATTTTTATCTTTTCTATAAGCGCATTTTCCATATTCCAAATTTGCTATCTTCTTGATTGATTTGTCAGCTTCATATATTTGCTGCAACGAAATAACTTTTGCACCTTCAATATTGTGTTCTTTATCGCAAAGAAACTGCCAGCATCCATCATCGTCATCTTGACTTACGAATAATATTGGTTTCTTTTCATCAAGTATGTGAACACAAGTAATAGCCGCCGTATTTGGTTTGTCTTTAAATGGGAATTTTTTAAATAAACTCATATTTCACCTCGCTTTTGAATTACGGTTTTCTCTCTGAATAGCAAATCGTAATCAACTATCATATATTTTTGAAAACGGCATTTTTTTCATTGATGATTTGCTGTGCCACATTTTTCTCGTTGACTTAATATTAGAATTCAAATATTCCTTGCTTAAATTTTTATAGTTCATTTGTTCCGCTGTATTTTGTTCTTTATGATAATTTTCGTAATAAAATTTTGCCGATTCCATATCGCCGTTTAATGCGCAGATATTTGCGCAGGCAAGTCCGAATCTTGAGTATTTGTTGTCATTGAATTTTTCTATATATGATGTCATGTAATCTTTTGCAAACTCTATATCTCTTAATTTTCTATAAAATAATATTTCCTCTTTTGCTATATTTGCCAAATTTATTATTTCTTTTTTGAATTGGGTTTCGTTTTTATATTCCACAAATTTACCATATCTAGCAGTAGGCTGCCTTGAAAAATCAAAATATAAAATATCGGATTGATTATAATCCCATAAAAAAGTTAAACCTATATTTAGATAAGTTCCTCTATCCCAATTAGACGGCTGAAATTCTATTACCGTAAAAAAATAACCGTTGTCGTCCAAATATAACCGCGACGTTCCTTTTTGAAAAACGCCGAGCGGAATTAAAATTTCCTTACAAACTTGTTTTATAATTTTTGAATGAATATTTTTATCTTCCATAAATAGATCATTTCCTCAGCAGATTTCGATTTCCATCTGCCTTTAATTCACCTTTGAAAACACAATTTTTTTGTCTTTCAGTTTTATTTTCTCAACTTTGTAGCCGTAATCCAGAAGCTCTTTTTTGTAGGTTAAAAACGAATGGTCAAGCTCAATTCCCGCCACGTCTTTTATCTGGCTGAAGGAAAGCTCCAATTTTTCTTTATCCGTCTGTTTGAAAATCAAATCAACATAAATCCATAAATCGTTGTATTTGCTCATTGTTTTTTATCCGTAGAATCTTACTGCTAGGTTGAATGCCGAGTTTTATATTTAGTTTCATTGCCTGACTTGCCCTTAGCCATGGAGGTTGGGCTCGTCGTAGCTTGCGTCAGTAGGGTAACCACCTGTAATCAACAGCTTGCAAAATTTGTCATTGTCGCACTTAAGTTGCAACATTTGCAAAGAAAACTCGATCAACAATCTGCTGAAACAGAAGAGTATTCATATAATAGTTTGACGTAAGCGTTTTTATGTAGTATATTGAAATAAAGGAAATGCCCGATTTCTGTCGGTCGTCTCCGCTGTTATGCTATAAAGCCGCTACAAGTGGGTTGGACTTGGCGGCTTTACTTTTTAACTCTTCTTATTTTTAAGGTAAGAAAGGGCTTCAAGAATCAGAATGGCTAAATTGATAGCCAACGAAATAATTTCGTAAATCGTCATCTTCGTAAGCCTCCCATATTCAAATTTCAGCAGTGCCGATTGAGTTTTGGGAGACGCCGCCTTGGAAATCAGGCACTTCCAATAAAATCATTATACTATATTTTATTACTACTGTATATATGTAAAGTTTGACAAGTTGGTGTCATTTCCGTATACCGCCATGCGACGTTTGCGAAAGAATCTCGGTTGATAATTTCTTGCACTTTTTTAAGCAAGATTGCTAATCGAGTTTCTTTCAGAAACATCGCAGTACCAAGCACGGCAATGACAGTAAATTTACAAAACTCGAAATTGAACCACTTAAACTGCTGTTTTTATCAAAACTATAAAATTAAGTCATTAATCCCGAATCTTCCTAATTTTCTCCAGGTCGCCACTGCACAGGGCTTCCATATTGCGGAAAATCTTCTCCGCATCCCAGTCCCACCATTTCAGCTTCAAAAGATATTCCGTCAGCTCGTCGTCGAATCTTTTGCGAATTACCCGGCACGGATTTCCGCCAGCGACGCAATACGCGGGAACGTCCTTTGCCACCACCGAATTCGCCGCGATAATCGCCCCATCGCCGATATGCACGCCCGGCATCACCGTCACGTTCTGCCCGATCCACACATCGTTTCCCACGACCGTATCGCCCTTGAACGGCAAGTCCTTCAGTTTCGGTGAAAACTTTTCCCAGCCGCCGCCCATGATGTTGAACGGATAAGTCGTCACGCTGCACATCCTGTGGTTCGCTCCGTTCATCACAAACTCGATTCCCCGTGCAATCGCGCAGAATTTTCCGATAACCAGCTTGTCGCCCAGAAAATCGTAATGGTGCGTCACGTGCTCCTCGAACTTTTCCGCACCGTCCACATCGTCGTAGTAAGTGTAGTCGCCCACCACAATGTTCGCCCGCTTCACGACATTCTTGACAAACACAACTTGGCGAATGTTCTCGTTCGGGTAAACTTTATTCGGATCCGGTCCGTTCATTTTGATTTCCTCCGCCGAAACTTTGTCCGGAATTTTTTATTATTTGTGATAATGAGTTCCACACTGCGCGATTTCAATGTATTTTTCCCCGTCTTTTTCGATTATCCGGTAGACAATGCGGTTAAAAATGTCAATTCTGCGGCTCCAGAATCCGGACAAATCTCCAGTAAGTGGTTCGGGTTTTCCGATTCCGTCGTAAGGATTGCGCTCAATGTCCTTCAGAAGCGCATTCGCCTTTTTCAATAGTTTCTTGTCTTCATTTTGCAGTTTTAGATAGTCTTCCCATGCGAGGTCGTACCAAAGTTTTTTCATCAGTCAACCTCAATAAGTTCGTGTTCGGAAACATTAACTCCATTTTTGATGTCGGTAACCGCTTTTTTCAGAAAAGCTTGATTTTCTTCGCTCCAAAATGGGTCAGGTTCGGAAATTTTGAACGGAATTTCGTGCGTGCTCACAACTTTTTTTGCAAAAAGATTCACAGCGGCGGAAACTGTAAGCCCGACCGAATCACAGAACTTTTCAAATGCGTTTTTTGTCTTGTCATCCATTCTTATGCTAAGTGTTGCCATACAAACCTCTATAATTGTAATATATATCACATACAATGTAATACACACAAAACCCGATGTCAAGAAAATAAGCACATTTTCTACTTTCCTTCAAACTGCTCCATGCCTTTTATCATCACATCGAGCGAAAGTTCAAAACTTTCTTCAATTGAAATCGGGTTTCCGAACGAATTGTGAATCACCAGAAGCGAAAATCCTTCCAGAAACGCGCGGTATGTGCGCAAAAGATGGTTCGCGGCTTTACGGTTGATTTTCAGTTTGTCGGTCTGGGCAAAAAAGAAGTCGTAAAGTTTTTCGGTCGCCTGAACAAGTTCTGGGCTTTCATATTTGTTGTACCAGAGCATCGCCTCAAAAACGCCGGGATTTTCAATCGCATATTTATAGAAGAGATTTGCATATTGGCGCAAAGACTCGTGCGCGTCGTCAGTTTGGATTTGCTCGGAAAGCGGCTCGATTCCATGCGTCCAGCCGTAAATCATCAGCGACTTCTGGATGTCCTCCTGACTTTCAATGTGGTTATAAAGCGACGGCTTTTTGATTCCGAAATGCTCGGCAATCGTCGTGATTGTAACGTAGCCAAGCCCATGCTCGTTCGCAAGCTGAGCCGCCGCCTCAATAACTTTTTCCCTTGTAAGACCCGCACGCGGCATAATTTCCTCCAGTTGAACAACTAATTAGATTAGTTGTTTTATAACGGCAGAGAATTATTTTGTCAAGGGAAAGAGAAGTTTGGCAGATTGTCCAATTGTCATTTCCGCACTCAGCATCTCACTCTGCAATCAAAAATTATTGTCAAACTTTATCAGCAGGAATATAATCTTGCACTATGCAAACTGCTTCACAAAAAATATCCGCCGACTTCTTTGGGAGCGGCAGTGTTCTAAAAATATTGCTCAAAATTGCGCCGCCTGTTATGGCTGCCCAGCTTATTCAGTCGCTTTATAATATAGTAGATAGTTTTTTTGTAGGGCGATATTCTGCGGACGGACTTACGGCTCTTTCTGTGATTTTTCCTGTGCAGTGCCTGATTGTCGCGATTGCTGTGGGAACTGGAACCGGCGTAAATATTTTGATGACTCGCCAGTATGCGCAGGGAAAAAACAAAGACGCGGATTCAGCTGGCGGAACTGGAATTTTTCTTGCTCTTCTTTCTTGGATTTTTCTTTCTATTCTTGCGGAAGTGTTTATGGAAAAGTTTGTTTCCGTTTCTGCAAAGTCAAAGGAAGCAATGTACTATGCATATTTTTACGGAAAGATTGTTACGCTCGGAAGCATAGGAATTTTCTTGGAAAGTATTTTTACAAAAATTCATCAGGCGCAGGGAAACATGAAGCTTCCGATGATTGCCCAGATTGCAGGAGCTGTAACAAATACTGTCCTTGACCCGATTCTGATTTTTGGCGTTGCTGGAATTGTTCCTGAGCTTGGAGTTGCCGGGGCTGCGTTTGCGACTGTCGCAGGTCAAGTTGTTGCCGCCGTAATCACCGGAGTTACAGGCTTTAGAAAGATTCCGCCGTTAAAAAAAATCAAAATGTTTTCTCTGCCAATTTACAAATTCGGACTGCCTTCTATATTCATGCAGTTCATGTACGTTGTCTACATAATGATTTTGAACATGATACTCGCAGGCTTTTCTGATTCAGCTGTAACCGTTCTTGGACTTTATTACAAGTTGCAGACATTCTTTTTTATTCCGCTCTTTGCGTTTCAGACTTGCATTGTGCCGGTGCTTAGCTACAACTATGCGCGCAAAAGTTTTAACCGCTGCCGGAAAATTGTTTTTGATTCCATTCTGATTGCGTTTGTTCTTATGCTTGCCGGCGTTTTGTGCTTTGAGCTTATTCCCGGAATTCTCATTCGGCTCTTTTCTGACAGTGCGGAAGTTTTGCATGACGGAATACCTGCGTTCAGAATTATCGGCGCAAGTTTTTTCCCATGCGCTTTTTCTCTGCTAAGCCCGGTAGTCTTTCAGGCTGTGGGAGATATGAAGCGAAGCCTTTTGCTTTCTGTAATCCGCCAGATTTTTTGCCTGATTCCAATATTCTGGATTCTCTCGTTCTTCGGACTTGTGTACACTTGGATTGCATTTCCTGCCGCCGAAATTACAACAGGAACAGTCGGAATGCTCATGTACCGCAACGAAGTCAAAAGATGGAAGAAGCTTGAAAACTTGCAATAAAAAAAATTGATAATTTTTTCTATTAATTTTATAATGTTATTATGAATAGCAAAAACAAAAAATCATCATTTGGCGTTGTTTTAATTTCAACTTTTGTCGCCACAAATCTTCTTATAGGAATCACTTCTTACGGAATTTCCGCAAAGGCATTGAAAAAATCCGTAAACAGTCAGCTTGCGGCAATCACAAGCGACTTGTCAAATCAAATTGAAGGAATAAACGAAAATAAATTCACCGCGCTGAAAGCTGTTGCAAGCCTTGAGCTTTTGGGAAAGGAAGATGTGCCGCTCAGCCAGAAGCAGAAACTTCTTGCCCCGATTCTTGCCAATCTGGATTCAAGATACAGGGACGTTGCATTTTACGACAAAAACGGAGATTCCCTTTTGGAGGACGGACGTTTCATCAATTTTGCGAACCGCCCGTATTTTCAGCAGGCGATAAGCGGAAGCAACTTTTTTTCTGACCCCAAATTCAGTCCGGTTACAAATTCTGTTCTGCAGCACTACAGCGTGCCTGTTTACGACGGCAATAAAAATATTACCGGAGTTCTGGTTCTTGTTGTAAACGGAAATGCGATTTACGACACAATAAAAAATATCGACTTGGGAGAAGGAACAAAGCCTTGCGTAATTAGCCGCCAGACAGGAAACATCGTGGCTTCCGCAAATTCCGAAAAATACTTCAACTCGGAAATAGCCGAAAGCGCAAAGGACGTTTATCCGCAGGAACTTCTTGATCAGGTGCTAGGCGGAAGAAAAGGCGCATTCCAGTATTTTGACAAAGAGCAGAACAAAAAAATGATTGCCTCGTTCGCGCCGGTTCCTGACTCCCAATGGTCTGTGCTGGCGGTTGCTCCGTACAGAGACTATTTCAGCTCGCTTACAAGAATGCTTTTCTGGATTTCAGGAATTATGGTCGCCGTGATTATTCTTGCGGTGTTCATCGTGATGAATCTTGTTAGGACTTTTATAAAGCCGCTTGTTTTTGTAAAGCAGTCAGTTGATAAAATCGCGACAGGAAACGCCGACCTTACAAAGCGGATTGACGTTATTTCAAACAACGAAATCGGCGAGGTGATAAAAGGATTCAATCAGTTCCTTGAAAAACTTCAGGAAATAGTAAAAAAGATTTTAACTTCAAAAGACAACCTTTCCGCAGTGGACGAAAAGCTCCAGACTTGCACACAGGATGCGGCCGCTTCGCTTGGTCAGATTGCCTCCAACATCGAAAGTGTAAACGGCTTGATTCAGGAGCAGGCCGGTTCTGTCCAGGAAACTGCCGGCGCCGTGAACGAAATCAGCTCGAATATCGAGTCGCTTGAAAAAATGATTCAGACGCAGTCGGACAACGTTCAGCAGGCATCTTCCGCAGTCGAGCAGATGATTGGAAATATAAATTCCGTGAACACATCGGTAGGCAAAATGATTTCGTCGTTTGAGCTTCTCGAAGAACATTCCAACACGGGAATTGCAAACCAGTCGAATGTGAACAAAATGATTCTCGAAATTGAACAGCAGTCAAAAATCCTTCAGGACGCGAACGTTGCCATTGCGAACATTGCGGCGCAGACAAATCTTCTGGCGATGAACGTGGCGATTGAAGCTGCCCATGCAGGAGAAGCAGGAAAAGGATTCAGCGTTGTTGCAGATGAAATCAGAAAACTTTCCGCAACTTCCACCGACCGCTCTCATTCAATCGGAACGGAACTTGCAAAGGTTCAGGAAACCATAAAGAACGTGGTCTCGCTTTCAAATGAAACTTCCTCTGAATTTTCTCTTGTCTCCGAAAATATCACCGAGACGAACCAGATTATCATGCAGATTAAAAACACGATGGACGAGCAGCAGATTGGCTCAAAGCAGATTACAGACGCGCTCCGCTCAATGAACGATTCAACTTCGGAAGTAAAGTCCGCCTCCGCGGAAATGACGGAAGGCAACAGGCACATTCTTGCGGAAGTTCAAAGGCTGCAGGACACAACCGCGACAATAAAAGACAGCATGAGCGAAATGCAGAGCGGCGCAACAAAGGCAAACAAAAGCCGCGAAGTCCTTTCTGAAATTTCAGGCGATGTCACAATTTCTGTAAAAGAAATCGGAACTCAGATCGGACTTTTTAAGGTGTAAAAAAGTGACGCCGTATTTTACGCCTGGTTTTCTGTTTATGCGCATTATATAATTGTTAAAATACTGCTTTCTATGGCTACGCTGCGTTTCATTGGTTTTCCTCCAGCGGCAAGGCTTGTGCGCAGAATGATTTTGTAGTTTTCTGCTTTATTGATTTTTTCTGGAACTATAAAATCAATCTGGCTTGGGCGGTTTGTGCAGATGTTTTCAACTTGAGTCCATTTCGTTTCATCAGGAATTATTTCTTCATTATTGTCAATGGGAGCAAGAAAAAGTCCGAATACATTTCCGCCAAGTTTTAGTGCCTTTCCGTATATCCGTGCAATTCTTCCGGCTTGGATTATATTCGGCTCAGTTTCATTAACGCTTGCAATGCAGATTTTTTTTATATAATGCTGCTCGCTCACGTCCAGAACCGCCCTGACTTCAAAATCTTTTACCGCTTCCTCCGCCTGCTTTGACGGCGTGAATCCGATTCCAAAATGCTTTGAGATTTCCTTAGGCTTATCAGTCCTTTTTATTTCGCCTTTCATTGTTATAAAAAGAGTTCCAAAGTCCAGCATTTCAAGAGCATAACCTTGGCTGAGCTTGTTCATCATCCGCTTGCTGAGTTCACTTGCAATATAGAACATTACTTCCTTGCTCAGCACAGTTGCATTGTCTTTTTGCATTTCTTCAAGAATTGTTATGACGTTCAATTTTCTTTGCCGGATTTTTCCATAGTAAACTGGATTTTCTTCTGTGCCTTTTAAATTGCTTTTGTGAATAGTAACATTAACACATTCCTTCATTGGTGTGTACCTTGTATTTTTTCTTGCCATAAATTCTCCCATGTAAAGCGTTGCAAATTTTCTTGTATAATAAGCACAGCCAAACTGTACCTATTATACAACCTGTCTGTATAACGTATTTACGAACCTTGTGCCGTATATACAAGCTGCCTGTAGTATTAGGAATGATGCCCGTATACCTGCAAGTATCACATACAAACATTATAGTGTTAAATACCATAATCTAGCTAGATTATGGTTTAAATCTAATTTGATTACTTTGTGAATCTAATTTGATTGTTTTTGAAGTTTAGGTAGATTGAGAATTGAGCCAGCGGAATATTAATAAAACCGATATTTAAAACAAAAAAAGTTCGAAATATCATTCATAAATGATAAGCATTGAATGACAAAAAGTCAAGTTTCATTTTCCGCAAAAAGATGAACCGCCTTTTCCAAAAAATGCCTTGTAGTCTCCGAGATCCGGCTTAAATCTTTTTCTATTTGAGAATTTTCAGAATGCACATTATCTGATTTCGTTTTTTCGCCTGTAACCAAGTATTCAACAGTAACATTCAGTGCCTTTGCAAGTCGGACTGCGACATCTGCCGGAGGCATTGAGCCTTGCGAGCCGATGTACATATCCAAAGCCCTGATTTTTACATTCGCCTTGTAAGCAAGCTCTTTTCTGGTAAGTCCTAGATAATCGATTTCTTCTCTCAGCCGCTCTGAAAATGTTCCCATGAATCTATAATGACGTATTTACGCTATAAATTTGGTTGCAATAATCGTTATTAAGATATATAATCTGCTATTGAATCGTAATTACGATATAGGAGCGGTTTGTTTTGAAGCATTACGCCATTCTTTGCGGTTCCGCGCCAGACGGATTCACGCAGAAAAAAATAAATGAAATGCACGATTTTCTCACAAGTGAAGCAGGTGGTTTTTGGACGGAAAAAGATATTGCAATTTTCCCGAATGGCGTTACCGAGGCGATGCTTTCTTTTGTGCTTGAACGGCTCAAAGCGGAAAAAACTGAACAAATTCTTCTATATATATGCACTTTGTCGCCGGTTGCGGATGATGATAAGTCCGTCTGGCTTGGCGGAGAGGAAGTGCGGAAAAGTGTGATTGAGTCTGTGGCTTCGGCAAGCTCAGCCACCGGAAATCCTGAGTTGGTTGAGCTTGTCGAAACTGGCGTTTTTAATGGTGTTCAGGTGATTTACGACTCGTGCAGGGAATTTGAGAGCGATGAAGAAACAGAAGAAGATGAAGATTTTTTTTCAGCTGAAGCGGATGTTTTTTCAAAAAGCTTGGGAGAGATAAGATGAGTTTGAATAATCTTCAAAAAATTTTTATTTCTCCGGTGAATGTTTCAAAAGACAATGCGTTTAATTTTCTTCGTCTTGTGTGCTGTCTGATTGTTATTTATGAGCATTGTGTTGTTTTGAGCGGAGCTGATTTTCCTTGCTACGACTTGCGGGGAATTGCCGTTAACGTCTTTTTTATTTTAAGTGGCTTTTGGGTTACACAGTCATTTTTGAAAAGCGGTTCAATTAAAAACTATACAATAAAGCGATGCAAAAAGATTCTGCCTCAATACTGGTTAGTTGTGCTTATTTGTGCAATTTGCCTTTCTGCGTTTTCTGCTTTGCCTTTGCGTGAATATTTTTGCAATGGCAGTTTTTATAAATATCTTGCGGCGAATATTTTCACATTGAATTTTATTCAGCCTAATCTTCCGGGTGTTTTTGAAGGCTTGGCTTTAAACGGAAGTGTTAATGGCTCTCTTTGGACTATAAAAATTGAAATTGGATTTTATATTCTTCTTCCGTTTATTGTTTTTGCTGTAAAAAAACTGCGCGAAAAATTTAACGGGGGGGGGTACGAATGTATTGTGCTTGCCGCGCTGTATCTGCTTTCCGTTTTGTACGAGGTTTTTATGCCATTTGTAACTGAAAAGACCTCGCTTCCTTCTTCATTGAACAATCAGTTTCCGGCGTTTATCTCGTATTTTGTAAGCGGAATTGCTTTTGCTTTCTATGGAGAAAGACTTTTTCCAAAGTTGAAGATTGCTTTTTTGCCATGCCTTGCAATTCTTGTTTTGCTGAATGTTTTTAAGATTCCTTTTGCTTCCGCCCTGCTTGTGCCGGTTTGCCTAGCAGTCTGTGTGATGTTCCTGGGATTGAATCTTAAAATCTTTGCGGACATCGGGCGAAAGACTGATTACTCGTACAGCTTGTACTTGGTTCATTATCCGCTTGCAATGTGCTTTGTTTCGCTCGGACTTTTTGAAAAAATTCCGGGATTTGCAATTTTTTGTGTTTTGGGAACTTCGTTTTTGTGCGCTTATTTGCTTGAAATTTTTCAGCAGAAGATTTTTGGAACCAGACGTAATGCGGAGGCTGTAAAATGACCGCAAAAAAACTTTCCGCAAGCATTGTTTTGTTCAACACTCCGCGTGCGCAGATTGAAGCCGTTTTAAAATCTGTTTTTGATTCTGCCTGTGTTGAAACTCTTTACATAATCGATAATTCTCCGAACGACAAGTGGCGGATTTTGGAAAAACGTTCTGAAGAAAATGGCGTTACAAAAATCCGCTACATTCACAACGAAAATTTGGGCTACGGTGCAAGCCACAATCTTGCGATGCACGAGGCTATTGAGAACGAAAGTGTTTATCATATTGTGCTGAATCCTGATATTCGTTTTAGTGCAGAAGTTTTGCCATCTCTTATTGATTTTATGGATAAAAATCCTGATGCATCTTATGTGCTTCCAAAAGTTGTGTATCCGAACGGCGAAATCCAATATCTGTGCAAACTTCTCCCGACTCCGGGCGATTTGATTTTCCGCCGCTTTCTGCCCAAAACAAAATGGAGCGAAAAGAAAAACGACCGCTACTGCCTTAAAAATTTTGGCTACGACAAGGTGATAAATCCGCCGTGTCTTTCGGGCTGCTTTATGTTCATGCGCCTTGCCGTTCTTGCGGAAAACAATATTTTCTTTGACGACAGATTTTTTATGTACTTTGAAGATTTTGACCTAATTCGCCGCCTGCACCGCGTTTCAAAAACACTATATTTTCCAGGCGTTCAGATAATCCACGACCACCAGAAAGAATCCTATAAAAGCCGCAAGATGCTTCTGGCTCATATAAAAAGCGCGTTCAGGTATTTTGGAAAATACGGCTGGTGGTTCGACAAGGAAAGAAAGGAGATGAATGAGAGTGTGTTGAGGGAGATTGAAGAGAAATGAAAATTGAAGTTTTTACAATAAATATATCAGAAGAGTGGTTTGACAAATGATAATAACCCAAACACCATTTCGAATGTCGTTTTTCGGTGGCGGAACTGACTTCTCCGGTTTCTATAACGAGCATGGCGGTGCAGTCCTTAGCACGACTTTCGACAAATATGCGTATGTTACAGTCCGGCATCTTCCACCATTTTTTGACTACAGGACACATCTTACCTACTCAAAGGAAGAAAAGGTAAATAGCATAGATGAAATCAAGCATCCTGCAATTAGGAACGCTATGCAATGGCTTGATATGCACAAAATCCGCATGACCTATGAGGCTGACCTGCCTGCCAGAAGCGGCCTTGGAACATCTTCAAGTTTTGCGGTCGGAATGCTGGAGGCGTTCTATGCGCTGAAGGGAAAATATGCGGACAAGCGAAAACTTGCAGATGATGCTATTTATCTTGAGCGGACATTGTGTGCTG
>JAUNWH010000047.1 GCA_030540405.1 Spirochaetales bacterium | reverse complement strand
AATACCTTAACACGTTCCCCGAAGAAAAACAGAACGCCGCGCAGGGAATGTTTGAATTTTAAATCTTAATGCGAATCTCCAGTTTTTTCAGTAAATGTAAATAAAGTATCAACGACGGAATGAAGTCGAGTGCCATTCCAATTCCGAACATCAGGCAGATTCCTGTCAAAGTTGGAACAAAAATTCCTGTGCAGTAAAAAATGAACATAATTCCGTAATAAACCACATCGATACAAATGGACTGAATCAGCATGTAGCTTGTTTTTCCAAGTCCGTAAAAAGTTGCGTCAAAAATGCAGGTGTTGAAAATAAAAGTTATGTAAAATGCGGTTTCAATCAGTGCGATGCGAAAAACGGTTTCATATTCGGCAACGTTCATCACGAATTTCAAAAATGGCTTCCAAAGGGGAATTGAAAAAATCCAAATCAACGCAAAAACACAAGAAAGACAAATGTAGCCAAAAGTTTTTGTCTTTATGTTTTCTTGATTTTCCGCGATTTCTTTTTTGACAACATCAGCAAGCGAAAGGGCGGGCAGCAAAAGCCAGTTCCAAATAAAATTGTTCGCAACCCAATAATTTCCTTGCTCAGAAACCACGTTCACCATTCTAACGACCATCATCATAAAGGCAAGATTCCGCAAAAATGATTCAATTCCTGAAAATTTTCCAACGGAAAACCATTCTTTAAGCCATGAAAAATCAATTCGAGTTTTTTTGAAGATTTGAAATCCATCTTTTGAAAGCAGAAAAAACGAAACTGCCAAAATGCAGACATTTGCAATTATGTTTGAAATCGCAATTCCGTTTACTCCAAGATTTAAGGAAATCGGCAGTGTGCTTATAAGAAATGTGTCCAAGATTATAGAAAGAATTGTCTGAACACCAAGAAGAATATAGATAAAAAAATCTTTTTTAAGCGTGATAAAAACAAGAAATAAGAACCGCCACAAAGTTGAAAACAAAGCGGCAACAGTTTCAAGGCGAATGTAATTAACTGTTGCTTCGGTAAGATTTTTGTTTTGCGCCATAAAATTTACAAGCGGCTTTGCAAAAATAAAAATCAATGCGGACAAAACGATGTAGATAAAAGCTGTCGTGAAAAGTCCTGTGCGGATTTTGTTTTCAAGCTCATCGTGATTTTTTAAGGATTTTCCAAGCAAAAAGAAAAGCGGAAGAATCAAAGCTTCCTGAATGACTTCGTAAAAAAGGTTCACCCAGGAAAGCTGACTTGCAATGTTTATTCCCCAGTCGCTTGGCATGTTCCCAAGAAAATAAATTCTTACAGTCTGATAAACCGACGGCAAAAGCATTGTTGCAAAAATTGCGAAAAATAATCTGTAGTTTACTGATTTTAGTGCTTTTAAGAATTTCATTCGATTTCCTTTTTGTGCGGACGGCGAACTTCATTTTCGATTTTTGCAACACCAACAGTTGAACGTCCGCCTGTCAAGATTTTTTTTTGCATTTGGATATTATACATGGATTTGAGAGAAAAGTTGATTCAGTTTTTTAGAAAAATTCTTGACAACCGATATTTAGCTTATTATATTTTTTTTTGTTGGTTACGTTATGTAACTTAAAATACGAGTTTTTGCATTGCGGAAACTCGGTAGTGAGCAAAGTTTGCAATGCGGCCGATCCGAACGCAGTGAGGGGAACGCTAAAAACAGAGGCTAAAGAAAGTTCAGTATGACATGAGGAGTAAAAACAAAATGAACCTGACCCCACTTTTAAAATCAATCTTTGACTACGATCCAGACGGACCGAACATTCATCATTTGATGGCGGTGCATGGATACAGCCGGCTTATCGCGCAGATGGAAAATGTGGACGGGCATACGCTTTTTATAACGGAAGTTGCGGCGTATCTCCACGACATCGGCGTAAAAATTAGCAAGGAAAAATACGGAAACAGCCAGCCACAGCATCAGGAAGCAGAAGGTCCTGCAATCGCGCGCAAATTTCTTGAGCCGCTCTCGCTTCCCGCCGCCGACGTTGAGCGAATCTGCTTTATAATCGGTCACCACCACACATACAAGGCAATCGACGGGCTTGATTTTCAGATTCTTGTTGAGGCGGACTTTATCGTGAATGTGATGGAAGGCTACTGCAAGCGCGAGTCAGTCCCAGCGATGAAAGCGAATGTATTCAAGACTGCAAGCGGAAAATATCTTCTGGAGCAGATGTTTGAAAAGTCAAAGAGGTGAGCAAAATTAACGGCTGCGCTTTGTTCTGTTATGTCGGAAAAATAAAAATTCTGCTGCGACATTCTGTGTCGGTTTGATGTCGTATGATTCTAGGAAATAGAATTCAGTTTTTGGAGTTTTTATGGGTGACAGAATCGGAAGAGGAAAAGAAGTTATTTTGGTTTACGGAAATGATTTAAGCAACTGCGGCGAGTCGGAATTTTATAAATATCTGCGCGAAAATTATAAAAATGTTTCCACCAAAGGCATTTTCTGTTCCTGTCCGTGGGTTTACATCAATCTGAAGGAGAAGAAGTTTTTTCCAGGAATTCCGGGAATAAAAATAACGGAAACTTTTCACGAGCACGCAGTAACAGTCGATGAATTTTTCACGATTGAAAAGATTTATAAAGAATTGAAGGGAAAATTCTACAGGAGCAAAGAAATCAGGGATATTTATTCAAAATACAAAGGGAAGGATAGATTCGTTTTCAACAAGGAAAGATTTGACTGCGATGAGGGCGCGGAGGTTGCGCGTCAGCTGATAAAAGAGCGGGAATTACATGAGCAGCTTGAAAAAGAAAGAGTTTTCTGTTTTATAGAGATGGACAAACAGGAAATATTGCAAAGAGAGTTTATTCTGCTGAAATCAGAAGAGACTAAAAACTTGCTTCCCTCATCCGGAATTTACGATGGAATGCTGCAGCAGCAAAGTATTCCTGGCGATGAGTATTGTAAATGCAAAGTGGAGTTTACCGATACGGAAATAATCATAAGAACCGACGGATATACAAACGGCCCTGATTATCTTGAGAGTTTAAAGATTTACAGACATGATTAAATAAGTTTTGGAAAATCGGCTATAATATCAATATCACGAGCTGGAGAAAATAGTTTTATTATGGAAGAAAATTGGTATCCTTCAGAAGATGAGTACAACCCGGGAATTACAAAAGAGCAGTGGAAAGAGTTTGTAACGGACAGAAATGTTTTTACAGAAGATTCGTTGATTGCTTTTGCCTGTATTCAGAGAGCAACTCTTGCAACCTGCACAGACATGGCGGAAGAATTCGGCAGAACGAAAAATTTTTATAACAATGCGATTTGGAGAACAGGCGAGAAAGTTCATAAACTGACAAATTGCCCTTTGAGTTTGAGTCCTGATAAAACTGAACGTTTCTGGTCAATTTGTTGTCTTGGAAGAAAAATGCAGAACGGAAGAATTGAACTGAAAATCCGTCCGGAATTGGAAGAAGCGTTTGATGAAACTGGAGTTTTAAAAGGAATTGAAGTCATGGAAAATGAAAACAGAAATTATTATGTTATAAGCCCAAACGTTTGGAATGATAATAATTTTGATTATTTGTTGGATTATATGATACAAAATCATTGCGTCTTGATGGGATGGCAAACTGATAATCCAAAAGGAAAATTGTTTTCAAATTTAAAGACGGGTGATTGTATTGTAGTTGCTTTGAGAAGAAGTTGGAAATTTAATTACTATTTTATTGGTACACTCTCTTCTGATTCTATTGAAGAATATGATGATGCTCAGAAACGGTCTTTAGAAAATTTTACTTTGCTTGAAGATAAAAATTGTGATTTTTTGAAAACATGGTCCGCTGCTGGTTCGTCGCAGATTCCTGCCATTGCTAAAATTGATAAAATAAAAAATCCTGAAATTATTTCTGCCATAAATGATATTTTGAATGGAGAAAATATAATGCCAGATAATTCTCTTTCTGATAACCTGACCGAACTCTTAAAACATACCCACAACCTGATTCTTCACGGCGCGCCGGGAACTGGAAAAACTTTTCTTGCCAAACAGATTGCAGAAAAAATGGGCTGCTCACAAAATGAAATTGGCTTTGTTCAGTTTCATCCGAGCTATGACTATACGGATTTTGTTGAAGGTCTGCGTCCGAAAAATCAGTCTGGCGGCGAAATCGGATTTGAGCGTAAAGACGGCATTTTTAAGGAATTCTGCAAAAGGGCGTTGCAGAATTTGATTGACAGCAAAAAGTCAGTTGAAGTTCTGGAAAAGGAAATTTCCATAAACGACAAAGTTGAAAATTTTCTTGAAAAAGCGATCGAAGAAAAATCAGAATTTGAAACTGCGACAGGAAATAAATTCACTATAATTGAAAATACTGAAAAAAATATCTTTGTTTCAATTCCTGCAAATGAAAAAACAAGTGAGCTGTCTCTTCCGAAGAATGATTTGATTCAGCTTTTGAATTCTGAAAATAAAATTGAGAGCGGAGCTGACATAAAATCCTTTTTCAACAGAAAGTGGCGTACTCAGCAAGATTCATATATCTGGATTTTGTACAAAGAAATTAACTCTTTGAAGCAAAATGTTAGTGTTCAAAAAATCGAAAAAATCCAGGAAAAGAACTTCCTCTTCATCATCGACGAAATAAACCGCGGCGAGCTTTCAAAAATCTTCGGCGAGCTGTTTTTTTGCATTGACCCTGGCTACCGTGGAAAAAACGGCATGATAAAAACTCAATATCAGAACTTGATTGAAAACGGCGATGAATTTTATGATGGCTTTTTCATCCCCGAAAACGTCTACATCATCGGCACAATGAACGACATTGACCGTAGCGTCGATACAATGGACTTTGCATTCCGTCGCCGTTTTGCGTTCAAGGAAATCAAGGCATCTGAAAATCTTGGAATGCTTGATGAGCTTGACGAAATCGCGGACGAAGCAAAAGCTCGCCTCATAAAATTGAATGAAGAAATCTCAAAAATCACGGAACTTTCTTCGCCTTCGTCATATCACATTGGCGGCGCATATTTTCTAAAACTGAAAGATTTTGAAGGTGACAGCAACGAACGTTTCCAAAAACTTTGGGGCTATCATCTTGAAGGGCTTCTAAAAGAATATCTCCGCGGCACAGAAAATGCGGAAGGAAATTTTAAAAAACTTAGGGGCGCGTATTTCTTAAATAAAAATGAAGAAGAAAGTAAAGATTTTTCTTGATTTATGCTAGAATATAAGGCGGAGTATAAAATGGCTAGTAAAAATCAATCTAGTAGACTTACAAAACAGCAAAAAGAAAATGGGGGAGAAATTGGAATTTTCGGAGAAGAAGCTATAAAACACGATCATTTGGTTGGCAATGTTTCTAGAAAAGTTATTACTGAATTGGAAGAAAAGTTTCCTGCTTTGAAATTTAGATATAGAACGAGTATAAACAAAAGTGAAATAAATTTAGCTCTTCAAAAATTAGATAAGGAATTAGGACAAACTTTATATGTTGCAGATTCTAATATAAAGCCCGATGGTGGTTTGATTGAAGTTTTAGATGACAAGAATAATTGGAGGGTCATATTAGTTTCAGAAGCAAAGCATCAAGGTAAAGATATTGAAAATATTAAAAATGGAATTTTAGTTGGAAAGAATAATAATCAAGATTTAATGGTAGCAGGAAATGCTATAGAACGCTCTCATAAGAATATTTGTGAAATTGCAAATTTAATGCTAGGTGAAAGTTATTTTCCATATATTTTATTCTTGGAAGGAACTAATTTTTTGACAGAAGATATTTCTATTACACGTCCAGACGGACGAGTTGTAAAATTGACATATAATAACGGAGCATTAAATAGACTTGACCGTTTAACCGCTGCAAATTATGGTTTGCCAATAAATACGAATCTCTGTAAAAATAGATTTGTAAAATCAAATAATAAAATGATAATGTTACAAGCTGCCTCAATTTATACACAGGGGAATGGAAATTCTTGGACTGAGTCAGAAATGCTAAATATTATGCTGGAAGTAGCAGAAACTTCAATACAAATGCTTGCTTGTGATTTATTTAATCAAATAACAAAAAAATAAAGGATTTAGACATGGCTATTCATAATAAATCTCATTTCAATTCAGGGTTAATGCAACTCAATAGAATGAGTAAAGATAATATAAAACATAAGACATCTGTGGATTTTAAAGTACCTGAAAAGACAAATTGCATTTTACTAAACAAAGACTGTCTTGAATTTCTAAAATCTCTTCCTGATAACTCGATTCAATTAATCTTGATTGATCCTCCTTATAATTTGGATTTGGCAAATTGGGATACGTATGAAAATTATATTGAGTGGGCGGCGAAGTGGCTTGATGAATCTTATAGGGTTCTTTCTCCAAATGGAAACATTGTTATCTTTGGTGGAACTCAATTTCAAAATGTAAAAAGTGGAGATTTGATTGAAATTATTTATTACTGCCGACATAAAACGAAATTTAGACTTGTTAATACAATTATTTGGTATTACAAGAATGGAATGTCTGCTCATAGATATTTTGCAAATCGCCATGAAGAGGCAATTTGGCTTACAAAAACTGATAAGTATTATTTTGATTTGGATTCTGTTCGTGTTCCGTATGGAGAAAAAGAATTACGTGATGCTTTAAAAGATAAACGTCTAAATCCTGAAAATGTGAAGAAAGGAAAGAATCCTACAAATGTTTGGGAAATTGGTCGTTTGAACGGTAACTCTTTGGAGCGGGTTGGACATCCAACGCAGAAACCTCTTGAAATCATCCGTCGTTTTGTAAAATCTCTTTCATATCCAGATTCAGTTGTTTTAGATTTCTTTGCAGGAAGTGGAACAACTGGAAGAGTATGTATCGAAGAAAAACGAAATTGTATAATGTGTGATACAGATATACAGTCAAAAACTTTTTTTAAGAAACATATAGAAAAAATGCAAGAAACTATTTTTTCTAATTCATTTACAGAAAACGAAAATATTGATTCTTTTTTTGAAGACATAAATAAAAGAACTGTTGATTCAGATGATTAAGAAAATTAGATAAATAGAAATCATGCTCCGCCTGAAAACAACCGACAACAACTGCTCTCAAAAAGTCTCTGACCTCATAAAAAAATCCTCCCGCGCCGAGGACTCTGAAACTTTTTCCGTCGCACATCATTCCTCGCTTTCACGCATTGCGAATGTTCCGCTAAAGGAACTGTCTGGAAATCTTCTTGTCTTTCCGTATGAAATCGATAAATCTTACGGTGCAATCGGCGAGCTTCCGATTTTTGAAATGTGCGGCTGCCCGGAAAATCTTTCCGAAGTAAAAATCAAAACCGGAAACTTGATGGGCTTTGTCGGTGTCGGCTCTGGCGGCGGAGCGGTTCAGCTTGAAATTGCGTCGCGTTTTTCCAGGTCGGAAAATGACTTTTTTCTTCATTATATGCTTGGAAAAGTTTTGGGCGAGAATCTTTTCAGGCTGAATTACGACGCTTCGAGCGGCAGCGTTTTTGACTTGCTTTGTTTTATGTTTCCGCTCGTTTTGAAAAATGCGGTTCGGCAGGGGATTTTCAAGACTTACAGAACTTTTGAGCGGAACGACGCGAACGTGAAAGGCTCGCTGAATCTTTCGCGGCACATCAGACAGAATATTCCGTTCGGCGGAAAAATTGCGTACAATGAACGCACGCAGGTTTTTGACAATCCGCTCACCGAGCTTGTGCGCCACACGATTGAATTCATCAGGACAAAGCCGTTCGGAAAATCAATCTTGAATTCTGATTCCGACACAAAATCCGCTGTCAGCCAGCTTGTCGAGCTTACGCAGAATTACAGTTTTCACGAGCGGCAGAAAATAATTTCCGAAAACGCAAAGCCGGTGAGCCATCCGTTTTTTACAAAATGGAAGCCGCTTCAAAAACTTTGCCTTGCGATTCTGAACCATTCAAAAATAAATTATCATTCAGGCGAAAAATCCGTGTGCGGTCTGCTTTTTGACGGCGCGTGGCTTTGGGAAGAATATCTGAACACGATTTTGCGCCCTCTCGGTTTTGTTCACCCGGAAAACAAAAAACACAAAGGCGGACTAAAAATGTTTGCGAACGATATCGATGAATTGACTTTTGACAAAGATTTCCGCCGGATTTACCCGGACTTCTACAAAAAAGACGAATACATTTTGGACGCAAAATACAAGCGACTTTTAAACGGCGTCGGCCGTGAAGACTTGTATCAGGTTGTCGCGTATATGCACACGATGAAAATTTTCCGCGGCGGATTTATTTTTCCAGACGACGGTAGAACGGATTTTGAAAATCGCCGTTATAATCTTGCAGGCTACGGCGGAACTCTCGATGTAATCGGCATGAAAATTCCGCAGAACGCAGAAAGTTTGCAAGAATTTTGTGAACTTATGAAAAGTGAAGAAGAAAAATTCGCAGATTTGTTTTTTAACTTGTGGAGTTCTTGAAATAGTTTTATTAAATTTTGTTAAACGTGTATATTTAAGTTATTGAGGCTGTCTGATTTTTTGACAGCCTCATAGTTGAGTTTTATTTGGATATTTATTTTCCGCATTTTTCGCAGAAGTGAGTTCCTACAGGATTTGTCCAACCGCATTTTGTGCAGACCCATACAGCAGAGTTGTTTTTCGCTGTGTCATTGTCCTGGGTAACTGATAATGGAATTTTATTTTGGTTTTCGTTTTTTTTCGAAATGTCTCTCAAATATTCTAGAATGAAATCATTTGACTGTGCAATGCTGATAATCGTTGCGCAAAGTCCGAAAATGAATATTCCCGAAAGAATTCCGACAACGGTTCCAATTAACAGGCCCAACGCAGTTCCTGTGAATGGGTCAATTTGAAATCCGAAAACTCCACATGCAATTGCAATCAGAACAATGTAAAGAACAAAACATACACTCAAAACTGAAGAAAATTTCTCCTTAATCCAATCAATCATATAAATACCTCTCTTTATAAAATTTGTATTACTATACAAAAAAAAAGCAAAAATACAAGAGGTACTCTCATAAAGTGCATAGATGCCAGTATATGTGAATCATGCTTCGGGAAAACGCCGTCCGCTGTTTTTTCTTGACAATAAAGCCGTGAGAATTGTACTATTTACCGAGAAACTTGCATTGCGGGTTTTTTATGGAGGAAAAATGAAAAAGGTTCTTACAGTTGCGGTGAGTGTTCTGCTTATCGCCACATCAGCGTTTGCCGCCGGAAAGAAGAAGGATTCCAAGAAGGCGAATCTCAGGGTCGGAATGGTTACGGACTCGGGAACAATAGACGACAAGTCTTTCAATCAGGGAACTTGGGAAGGAATTCTCCGCGCCCAGAAGGACATGGGAGTAAAGACAAAGTACCTCAAGCCTGCCGGAACAACCGAGGCTGACTATCTCAAGGAAATCGGAAACCTTGCGGACGCTGGCTACCAGATGATTATCTGTCCGGGCTTCAAATTCGAGACGGCCGTTTATGCCGCGCAGAAAAAATATCCGAATGTCCGTTTTGTTCTTCTTGACGGAAAGCCTCACACAGCCGACTACAGCACATTCGAGACGGCGAAGAACACGGTCGCCGTGTCATGGCTTGAGCAGGAGTCGGGATTTGTCGCGGGAGTTGCTGCTGCGGTTCAGATTAAGGAAGGAAAATTCGGATTCATCGGCGGAATGGAGATTCCTGCGGTTCAGAAATTCAACTGGGGATGGCAGCAGGGAATCGCCTATGCCAACGCCAACTACGGAACAAAGATTTCGATTGACGCTGAGAACGTCGTTTATCAGGGAACTTTCTCTGACGTTGCGGCAGGACAGCAGCTTGCGGCCTCAATGTACGACAAGGGCGTTAAGGTTGTGTTCGCTGCGGCTGGCGGTGTGGGAGTCGGAGTCATCAACGAGGCAAAGACACGCCGCTCAACCGGAAAGGATGTGTGGATGGTCGGTGTTGACGTTGACCAGTACAATGACGGAATCTACGCAAAGGGAAAGAGCGCGGTTCTCACTTCCGCACAGAAATTCCTTGACCGTGCGTCCTACGACATGATCGAGGCGCAGCTTGCAGGAAAATTCCCGGGCGGACAGGAGCTTGAGCTTTCCGCTGCGAATGACGGAATCGGAATTCCTGTGAAGAATCCGAACCTTTCCGCGGACGCGCAGAAAAAGGCCGACGAGGTTCTTGCCCTCATAAAATCAGGCGAAATAAAAGTCGCGGCTTCAGGTGACGGACTCATAAAATAAGACTTCAATTTCAGTTTGAAGGGCCTCCGGCGTAAAAACCGGGGGCTTATTTTTTTTTGCTGATATTCATTGTTTTTGTGTTTGATAATTGCCATCTGGATGCTCTCAAAAGTATTCTTTCTGTCATTTTCGGGCTTGACCCGGAAATCTGTTGCTCAAGGTACTCCGGTCAAGCCGGAGTATGACATAGGTGCAGATTTGGTGCTTTATTTTTTTTTACACGGAATCCGTTTGCTGTGATATAATTTCATGCTGAAAGTTGAGATTGGAGTAAAAATGGGCGCAGACAATTATGTGATTGAGATGCTCAATATCAGGAAGGAATTTCCGGGTATTGTCGCGAACGACGATATTACGCTTCAGGTGCGTGACGGCGAGGTTCATGCGATTCTGGGCGAGAACGGCGCGGGAAAATCCACGCTGATGAGCATACTGTTCGGGCTTTATCATGCCGACAGGGGAACGATAAAAATCCGCGGAAAGGAAGTTTCCATAAAGAATCCGAATGACGCGGCGCGGCTTGGAATCGGAATGGTCCACCAGCATTTTCAGCTTGTGGGAAACTTTACGGTTACAGAGAACATCATCCTGGGAAAGGAAGGCGGATTCGTCCTGCACAGAAAGGAGGCTTCCGCAAAAATCAAGGCGCTGAGTGAAAAATACGGACTGAACATCGATCCAGACATGAAGATTGAGGACATTTCCGTGGGAATGCAGCAGCGTGTGGAGATCCTGAAAATGCTCTACTGCGATGCCGACATCCTGATTTTTGACGAGCCGACGGCGGTTCTGACTCCGCAGGAAATCGACGACCTCATGCGGATTATCAGGAATCTTGTGAAGGAAGGAAAATCCGTTGTGATAATCACGCACAAGCTGAACGAGATAAAGGCTGTGGCTGACCGCTGCACGATTATCCGCCGCGGAAAGCTGATTGACGTTGTGGATGTGGCCTCGACAGACACCGCGCTTATGGCCGCGAAAATGGTCGGCCGTCCGGTGAATTTCAAGGTCGAGAAGAGCGCGCCGAAAACTGGCCGCCCTGTCCTTGAGGTGAAGAATCTCTGCGTGATGAATGCGAAGAAAGTTCTGGGCGTGAAGAATTTCAGCCTTACGGTTCATGCCGGAGAGATTGTTGGGCTTGCGGGCGTTGATGGAAACGGGCAGACTGAGCTTGTCGAGGCGATCTGCGGACTTGTTCCTGCGGAAAGCGGCTCTGTCATTATTGACGGAACGGACGCTACGGATCTGACCGTGCGAAAAAGAAATGAGCTGGGGCTTGGACATATTCCCGAGGACAGAATCAAGCGCGGACTTATCGCTTCTGAGCGGATTTCCGAGAACATGGTTGTTAAGTCATATTACAAAAAGCCTTTCAGCAGAAACGGAATCCTGAATTTTCCGGAAATCAACTCATATTCGGAAGAAATTGTGCGGAAATTCGACGTGCGGTCCGGCGAGGGAATAAATTCTCCTGCGGGGAAGCTTTCAGGCGGAAACCAGCAGAAGCTGATTGTCGGCCGCGAGATTTCCATGAATCCGAAGCTTCTGATTGCCGTTCAGCCTACGCGCGGTCTTGATGTGGGCGCGATTGAATATATCCATAAACAGATTGTGGCGCACCGTGACAAGGGAAACGCCGTGCTTCTTGTGTCGCTTGAGCTTGACGAGATTTTCAACCTTTCGGACAGGATTGCGGTTATTTCCGGCGGAGAACTGATGGACATTGTGGACACAACTTCGACCGACGAGCATTCTGTGGGACTTATGATGGCCGGCGTGAGGGATAAAAAATGATGATAAAAAAAATATTTTCAGCAGAAACAAAGAAAGAGGAGAGAAAGAGCGGACCGTTCCTGATTGCGCTGAGCGCGGTTTTGCTTGGACTTGTCGCAGGCGGACTTCTCATGCTTTTTATCGGGGAAAATCCGTTTGAGGCCTACGCCTATATTTTGAGGGGCGCGCTGATGAACCGCGAGAGAATCGGAAACACATTTGCGACTGCGACTCCTCTTATGTTCACGGGGCTTTCGTTTGCGTTCGCGTACAAGACCGGGCTTTTCAACATCGGCTCTTCCGGGCAGATGCTTGTGGGCGGACTTTTTGCCACGATTGTCGGGCATTTTGTTTTTCTTCCGCGTCCTATTTATCTTGTCGTGCTTGTGATTTCCGCGCTTGCCGGAGGCTCATTGTGGGGCGCGCTCGTCGGTTTTCTCAAGGCCAGGTTCAATGTGCACGAGGTCGTCTCCTCAATCATGCTGAACTGGACCGCATACTGGAGCATCTACTATTTTATTCCGGCGTATCTGAAAGGCCCGTCGCTTGAGACGGAAAGCTCTTCCCTTGCCGTTACGCAGTCGCTCAGAAGTCCGTGGCTTTCGGCGGTCTTCTCAGGCTCGGAATACATCAACCTGGGAATAATTTTTGCCATCGCCTCGGTTTTTATTGTGCGTTGGCGCCTGAACAGAACAACGGTGGGCTATGAGCTTAAGGCTGTGGGCGCGAACAGATTCTGCGCTGAATACGCCGGAATCAACGTGAACCGGAGCATCGTGCTTTCGATGGTGATTTCAGGCGGCCTTTCGGGGCTTGCGGGTCTTTCGTATTACGCCGGCTACTCGCTGAATATGCAGATCGGCGTGATGCCTGCCCAGGGATTTGACGGAATCGCGGTTTCCTTGCTCGGAGCTTCAACTCCGGTCGGCGTTCTGTTCGCATCTCTTTTCTTCGGAATCCTTCAGTCGGGAAAAGGTTTCATGAACGCGCTCACCGATGTTCCGCCCGAAATCGCGGACACGATTATTTCCGTAATCATCTATTTTACCGCGACGAGCGTGCTTTTTGAGAAACTGTGGAACGGACTTTTCCATAAGATTCACGAAAAAAGGCTTGCGAAACTTTCTGAAAATTCAAATCAACCGGGAGCTGAAAAATGAATTTGCTTTATCAGGTTTTTCCTTATGTAATTGCATACACAATGCCCATGCTGATAACTTCTTTGGGCGGACTTTACAGCGAACGTTCCGGCGTTACGAACCTCGGACTTGAGGGACTTATGCTTTCAGGCTATTTCGGAAGCGCGTTCGCAATCAGGATGCTTGAGAATTCCGTGGGACATACTCAGGTCATAATAATCGGACTTTGCGCCGGCGCTCTGATCGGAGTTGTATTTGCGCTGCTTCATGCGTTCGCCTCGATAACGCTCAAGGCGGACCAGGTGATTTCAGGAACCGCAATCAACATGCTTGCGGCCGCAATCACGATTTACATCGCGCGTCAGGTTACGGGCAGCGGAAACATTCCGATTATGATGGGAATAATTCCGATGGACTATGCCGGGCTTTCAAAAATTCCGCTCCTTGGAAAACTGATTTTCTCGCGCGTCTACTGGTCAACCTGGCTCGTGCTCGGAATCTGGGGATTCTCGTTCTGGCTTCTGTACAAGACTTCATTCGGACTGCGCCTGCGTGCCTGCGGCGAGCATCCTTCTGCCGTTGCGAGTGCCGGAGTGAACGTCCATTTTATGCGCTACGTCGCGGTTCTTGTGAGCGGCGCCTTGTCGGGTCTTGGCGGTGCGGTCATGCTTGTAACTTATTCAGGCGAATTCAACGGAAGCGTTGCCGGGCTCGGATTCCTTTCGATTGCCGCCCTGATTTTCGGACAGTGGAAGCCTCTCGGAATTCTCGGAGCGACTTTCTTCTTTGGATTCTTCACAACGCTTGCGAATGTCTCGCAGGTTGTTCCCGCCCTTGCGGTGATTCCGACGGTAATCTTCAAGGTGTTCCCATATACGGTGACACTTGTCGCGCTTGTCTTCTCGTCAAAGAAAATGGCCGCCCCCGCCGCAAACGGAATTCCGTATTGATTTTTGAGGTTTGAGATGATTGTGACTTTGAAAAATAAAAAATTTGAACTTGATGTGAATACTCGCGGAGCTGAAATTAATAGATTTGTCCGCCGGGAAAATGGACGTGATATTATTTGGCGCGGAGATTCGTCCGTTTGGAAATTTCATGCGCCAGTTCTTTTTCCTCACTGCGGAAAGATAAAAGATGCTTTTGTTCTCATCGATGGAAAATCGTTTCCGCTTAAAAGCAACGGATTTGCAAGAGACCTTGAGCACAAGCTGATTTTGCGCACAGAAGATTCTGCGGTTTTTGAACTTTCCGAAAATGAATATACGTTGAAACTTTTTCCGTACAAGTTTATTCTTCGCGTTGAATACAAACTGAAAAATGACGGCATTGTTTTTAAATCAACTGTCACGAACACAGATTCAGTTCCGTTTAAATTCAGCCTTGGTAGCCACAGCGCATTTGCGATTGACAACGTGAACGATTTTCAGATTGAGTTTGAAAAGAAAGAGCCTCTTGTTCAGGTTGCCTGCTATGACAACGGCTTTCTTGCTTCCAGTTCAAAAGGAGAGTGCCCGGTTAAAAAACTTTATGCTGAAAAAATTCTGGGAATAATTCCTGTTACTGCATCTGGCTTTGGAAACGGACATCTTTTTACGGACGTAAAATCAGAGTGGGCTGGACTTAGGAATATTCGGACTGGCGAACTGATTCGCGTGAACACAAAAGGCTATCCTTATGTGATGATTTGGCAGAACGCAGGCAGCCCAGAATTTGTCTGCATAGAACCATGGTTCGGACTTCCCGATGCCGATGACACAGACCATCAATGGGAACACAAGCCCGGGCTTGAGATTCTTGAACCGCAAAAAACTTTTACCGCCGACCAAAGCATAACTGTTGAGTAAGGGAAAATGTGATTTGCCTATGAAAGAAAAAGGACACATTTATGTTTTGGAGTCAAATAATTGTGATTGCATAAAAATTGGCGGAACAAATTATCCACCAGCAAAAAGGTTGCAAGAAATTAATAACACTGAACCATATAAAAGTTTAGGACCATGGCATATATTTGATTATAGGGAAGTTTTTGATTGGAGAAAAATAGAGCATAACCTACATTATCAATTCAGAGATTTTCAAAATCATGAAATAAAAAATCAAAAAGAATTATTTCATATAAGTAAATTTCAAGCAAAAGAAGCTCTCAATGCAATAGATCCAGAAGAAATTTTGTACCGTCCAAAAATCGACAGGCTTTTTCAAGATGAAAGATTTCTGAATTATATTTCAGAATTATTTATAAATACAGGGCTGATTTATTGTGCAGATATCCAAGGTGTTTGGACTTTATCTATTTTTACGCAGACAAATAATGGGAGATATTTTACCATAAATATCGGTTCGCATGAGGTTGCTTTCAGTACTCTGAATAAAAATAATTGTCCTCAGATAAATTACATAGTAGTTGATAAAATGATTTTGGATTCAGAATATTCTGAAATTAGAAACTGGGTATTAAGTCATAATGGAGAAGTTGGAAAAGCTTCTTACTCTACCGCAACAGAAAGAGCGATGTATGTTGCCTTTGAATCAGATTTTAAAACTGCTATGGATCTAATATCCATGCAAGGTTTTAGAAGAGCTGTGATTGCATACTGGTATGATGTATTGATTTCAAAAAGAAATGAAAAAAAATTAAGCACGTATGAACATTTTCATAATTATAATGCAGTCGCCAGAATATTAAAATTCATAGAAAGTAAAGAATTATAGAAATAAAAATCAAGAAGTATTTGTGTTTTAGAAAAAAAAGATTTCCATGATTCTTTCTACTGCAAAGTAGAAGCAAGGATTGCGTGGCTTATAATTTAAATATATGATACAATCATTTGTATGTCAAAGGTAATAAATAGTTGAAAATAGATTTGAAAACTTTCTGATGATTTGAAAATGATTTAAATTCATAAATAAGGAGTTTTAAGAAAAATGAAGAAAGCTATTTTGGAAAGTTTATTTACAACCTTGTTAGCTTATTTTTTATCATTTATTGTTTCAATTCCATCATTGGAAAGTGGAAATATAAGAATAGGAGATATTTATAAAACTGATGAAAATCTTTTATTTCGTAATATTGAAATAACAAATT
>JAUNWH010000015.1:53428-53687 GCA_030540405.1 Spirochaetales bacterium | reverse complement strand
CTCTTAGGAATACTCACTTCAGGAGTTAGGAAGTATTCCTTCAGTGCGAATTGCAATTAGTCCTAGTATTCAGGATTATATTTCCAAAAAGCTATAAATTATCTTGATTACATTCCTAAAAAGTTATATTTCAAATGGCAATATCATAACCTTTATCATGAGCAAAAAAAATTCCCCAGTCGAGTAGCCGGGGAATAACAAAATTGCAAACAAACTGTTCGCGCTTGCTCACAGCTGCTTTTTTTTCTCGGGGCATTAA
>JAUNWH010000015.1:10123-53328 GCA_030540405.1 Spirochaetales bacterium | reverse complement strand
GCCTCACGGCTTAATGTAGGTTAAAAAATAAAAAACTGTTCGCGCTTGCTCACAGCTGCTTTTTTTTCTCGGGGCATTAAGCCTCACGGCTTAATGTAGGTTAAAAAATAAAAAACTGTTCGCGCTTGCTCACAGTTTTTTATTTTTTTTCGAGGATCATTCTTTTACGGCTGCTGTTCCCATGCTCATCATCATTGCTTTCTGTGTGAACAGGAAGAAGATTACGAACGGAATACAGATTACCAAAGAACCTGCGGCAAAGTTTGTGAACTCGTTCTTTTTATCAGAAACAAAAGAGAACAAGCCCAATGCAAGTGTCTGTTTTTCAGGGCTTCTTAAAACCATCTTTGGGAAGATAAAGTCCATCCATGGTCCTGTAAAGCTTGAGATTCCCAAGAACGTGATAATCGGCTTTGTAACAGGAAGGATGATTGTTCCAAAAATTCTAAAGTGGCTTGCTCCATCAATTCTTGCGGCTTCGTCAAGGTTCTTGCTTACTGTGTCCATGTAGCTTTTTACCATCCAAGTGTTATATGGAATTCCGCCTGCAACATAAACAAGCACCAGTCCCCACAAAGTATCAAGTCCTCCGATACGGTTCAAGATTACATAGATTGCAATCATTCCTACAAATGAAGGGAAAATCTGAAGAATCAGCATGCTCATCAAAAGAGTGTGCTTAAAGACAAACTTAAAGCGTGAAAAAACATAGGCGCTCAATGAGGAAATAACAACAGTAAGAAGTGTTGTCCAAAGGGCGATAATGAATGTGTTCTTGAACCACAGCCAGTACTGGGTTTCAAAAAACAGATACTTAAAGTGCTTGAGTGTGAATCCGTCCTTGAAAGGAACAATATTCATGCTTGCAATTCCGTTTCCAGGAGCGAAAGCGGCGGCAACAACATAAACAAGCGGATAAAAAACGATAAGCGAAATCAGTATAAAAATCAGATAAGAAAAAGTCGTGCTGACTGTCTTGAACGAGCGGTAATTTTTCATACTTCACCTTCCTTATAAGCCTTGGTATTTCTGAACTGATAAATAGCAAACGGCGCAAGAACAACGAATATAAGTACTGCGATAACAGAAGCGTAGTTGTATCTAAGCATTGTAATTGTAAGCTTGTAAATCCAAGTAACAAGAATATCAGTTCCGCCCGCCATTGTAGTTGTGGAATCAGCAACAGTAGGAGAACCTCCTGTAAGGAAAAAGATAATGCCGAAGTTGTTGATATTGTGTGTAAAGCTCATGATAATCAAAGGCATTGTTTGGTAAAGAACAAGAGGCATTGTAATGTGGCGCAGAATTTGAGATCCGTTTGCACCATCAATTTTTGCGGCTTCGTACAAATCTTTGGAAATTGCGGTCATTGTTCCCATAGAAAGCATCATAAAGTAACCGAATCCAGCCCAAAGGTTGATTACGATACACATTATTTTTGCCAAAGTCGCGTCTCCAAGCCAAGGAATTGTGTTTCCCTGCTCAAGAATTCCAAGAGCAACAAGAGTTCTGTTTACAATTCCAAAAGTTCCGTTAAGCATATGGCGCCACAGAATCATTGTAATTACAGCTGGAACTGCATAAGGCAAAATAAATATAAACCTGAACACTGGAGCAATCTTTATTCCGCTTTCATTCAAATGAACGGCAACCAAAAGTCCGCCAAAGTAGCAGGTAAAAGTTGAAGCCACAGCCCAAACAAAAGTCCAAATTGCGATGCGAGCAAAACCAGCTGACCAGTTTGTTCCGCCGAAAAGGAGCGCCTTAAAGTTCTGGAATCCAACCCAGTCTACAGTATTCTTAGGAGGAATGTTGTTTGGAGCAGAATAGTTTGTAAAAGCAACCGCAACGCTAAAGAGAAGCGGAACAACAACAAAAACAAGAAGCATGATTACACAAGGAGCAAGACCTGTAATAGGAAACGCCTTGTTGCCGACTTCTTCCAAAGAGGACTTTTGAGAAACGAATCTCTTTGTCCTGCAGTATTCTTCATAGGATTTTTTTGCGCTTCTTACTGAAATTACGTAAGCCGCAACAAAAAGAGCAACTATCGAAAGAATAAGAATTCCATCGATAAGCATAAACATAGAATTATTGCGAAGCTTAACCGGAATATCAGGCTGAGGCTCGCCAAGAGTAATCAAATCAAAAATTTTTCCGCAGGTAACTGGCAGAAAAGCAAGAAAAAGAACTTCAAGGGCAGCAAAAAGAGCGCCTTTGACATATTGTTTAAGGTAAATAATATGGGATAATCCCATGAAGCATAAAGATGCAACTTTTACCTTTTTTGCAGAACTTCCATCGGACTCTATCCGCATAAGACACCTCGCAATTTAATACGTCTGGTCAAGGCACGCTTACGCTCAAGACCTTGACTCATCCGTTTTTATGGTTTGGATAAACCCTAAATCAGTGGAAAAGCACAAAAAGTGCTAAAAAAGACAGGCAAAATTTGTGCCGTCTTCTATAAAACTGTTTTTAAATTTTGCAAGAAAACAAAGGGCTGCCGCAAAAAATTCTTTTCAATAATTTCGGGCAGCCCATAAGCTTAGTTTACAATAGCAATCAAGCCAGATTACATTCCAAGGATTGTAGCGTTGCAAGCGTCAAGTTCTTTCTTAACATCTGCACCGTCCCAAATGTTCTTTGAAGCATTTCCAAGAGCTTCCCAGAATGCAGACATCTGCGGAACAGAAGGCATTGGGAATGCGTAGTCAAGCTGCTGGAGGAATCCGCCAATGTATTCGCTTGAAACTTTTACATTGATTGCTGGCATAGCTCCAGTGATGTCGAATCTAAGCTGCTGCATAGCCGGGCTGATAAGGAATTGAGCGAAGTCAGCCGCTTCTTCTGGATGATTAGAGTATGAGCTTACGAACATAGCGCGTGTTCCAGAGAATGAAGCTGCTGGAACTGTGTCTCCAGGAAGTGAAGGAAGTGGAGCAACACCGAAGTTCAATCCTGCATCTGCAAAGTTCTTTACGTTCCAAGGTCCAGTGATGTGCATTGCAGCCTGTCCGCCCTGGAAAGCCGCATCGCAAGCGCCAGTTGAAAGGTCAGCAGCAGGAACATTAAGAGCGTTTCTGAGAGACTGGAAGAATTTCATTCCGTTTACAGCATCGTTATTGTTAAGGTATGTTGTAGAAGTGTCAGCACCAGTTGAACCGAAGATGCGGTTTCCGTTTTCTGTTGTGAATACGATTGAGTAGTAAGCGTTTCCTACATCCATTACAAATCCACGCTTGTCTGGATTCTTTTTGTTGAAATCAACTGCCCATTTTGCAAGAGCGTCCCAAGTCTTTGGAACATCTTTTTCAGCGATAAGATCCTTGTTGTAGAACAAAGCGTAAGTTTCTGCGCTTACTGGGTATCCGTACATTTTTCCTTCGTAAGTAAGAGCCTTTGAACAAGCTCCAAGAACTTCTTTTGCAACAACATCAGCATTTGCTGTTGGAGCAACGTGTCCGCCGTTAACAAGTTCGCCAAGCTTATCATGTGGAGCAGCAAAAAGGTCTGCGCCGACTCCGGCAGGTCCGTCAAGAGCAATCTGTCCTGTTGAATCGCCAAGCTCTACGTTTACAAACTTGATTTCTACATTCGGATGAGACTCTGTGTATTTAGCTCCAGCCTGCTTAATGAATTCATCTGGTCCTAAAAGAGACTCCCATACAGTAAGAGTTATTTTTCCAGACTTTTTAGCTTTCTTGCTGCATCCTGTAAATGCGAGCAAACCTGCAGATACTACAGCTACAGCTGCAATAATACCTTTCTTCATTTTGTCCTCCTAATTATAAACAATGAAGCTTTTATATTCCAACCGCAAATCAGCGGAAAGATTCCCTTATTCTAAGCTCGTAGCCGACTTTTGTGTGGCTTGGAACTTTTTTTCCTTCTATCATATCCACAAGAAGATTTCCCGCCTTCTTTGTAAGATTTGAAACATTTACATTCAAGGCCGTAATTGGAGGCGTATTGTTCTCCAAAACCTGGCTGTCATAAAACGAAATCACCTGAATGTCCGCCGGCACTTCATAGTCATTCTGCTTGAGCCATTTAAGCACATAAACGCAGATAATGTCATCCATACAGACAAGACACTGCGGATTTTCCTTCATAATATCCGGCAAGACAGAAAAAACATCCTTCTGGCTTTCCAGATTCCAATGAACAAAACAGCCGTCCAAGGAAATTCCAGAAGAAGCAAGTCCTCTTTTAAATCCTTCAAATCGGAAAGTATTCACGCTGTTTTTGCTGTCGCCCGCAAGAACGGCAACCTTTTCACATCCTCGGCTTATCATAAACTTTGTCATTTCGTAGCAGCCAGAAATCTGGTCGCTTCCAACATGGCAAAACTCACTGTCCTCGGGCGTGCCCATTGCAATAAATGGAATCCCTTCTTTTTTCAAGAATTCCACGGACTCATCTTTTTCTTCAAGACGAGTCAAAATAACACCGTCAACTTTTCTATTTATAACAAGCCGCCTTAACGGAGTAATGTCCCCGCCGCCCTGAACAACAATCAGCGCATCATAGCCAGCCTTGTAAACAGATTCAGAAATTCCAACGAGGCAATTCTGAAAAAACGGATTGTCCTCTTCGTTCTTTGGAATCACAACGCCAATATTGAAAGTCTGCCGCAGAACAAGTCCTTTTGCCATCGGATTAGGAACATAGTTGCATGACTGAACTTTTTCCATTACACGCCGCCGGGTTTCTGCGCCAATCCGCCCCTTGCAGTTTATAACTCGGGACACAGTTGACTTAGAAACTCCAAGTTCCTGGGCAATATCCGAAATTGTAACAACAGAAGCGGATCTTTCCATAAAAACGTTTCCAAATTATTTTAGTAAACAACGCAAAGGCAAAAGCCCTGCAATGCTTAAAGTTTACACCAATAATTCTCATAAAACAAGAAAAATCGGTTGCTCAACACGAAAAAGTATACACGTGTCAACTCAATTTGTCAAACTTTTTTTATAAATTCTTTGTAATTTTCTTACAAAATAATAACGTTTCCAGAAGTTTTTCTTGCGTCCGTGTTTTTTTTGTGCAATACTTATTTTCATGTTTGAACAAACCGCAGAAAAAATCAAAAATGCAAAAATCATTCCAGTCGTAAAAATTCAAGAAAAAGAAGACGCAATAGAACTTGCGCGCGCGCTCACAAACGGCGGAATGAAGGCTGTTGAAATAACATTCAGGACAAATGACGGCGAAACCGGGCTAGAAAAAATAGCTGGCTGCATAGAGTTGATAAAAAAAGAATTTCCGCATATTCTTGTGGGAGCCGGAACTGTAATAAACGCAAACCTTGCAAAAAAAGCCCAGAATGCTGGCGCGAATTTTCTTGTCTCTCCGGGATTCAATCCAAAAACCGTAAAATGGTGCGTTGAGCATGAAATTCCGTTTTTTCCAGGAGTATGCACACCGGGCGAAATTGAGCAGGCAATAGAAGTCGGACTGAATTTTTTAAAACTTTTCCCTGCGGAAGTAATGGGCGGAACAAAATTCCTAAAGTCGCTAGCAGGACCTTTTCCGCAAACAATTTTTATCCCGACCGGCGGAATAAATGCTGAAAATTTTTCAAGCTATCTTTCATGCAAAAATGTTGGCGCGGTTGGCGGAAGCTGGATGTGCCCCGAAAATCTTATAAAAGAAAAAAAATGGCAGGAAATTGAAAAACTTTGCGAAAAAGCAAATTTTCCATGCATAAAAAATTGCTAAAAAAACTGCCCTTTAAGCTAAATAAATTCAGCCTAAAGAGCAGCCTTTGATTATAAAAAGCTAGAAATCGGCAATAAATTCCCGTGTCGTAGCACGGGAATGACAGCCAAATTAAACCAATCCCTGGGCAACCATTGCGTTTGCAACTTTTACAAATCCTGCAATGTTAGCTCCTGCAACATAGTCGCCTTCTGTAGCATATTTCTTTGCAGTTTCGTAAGCGTTGTCGTGGATGTTTGTCATAATCTGCTTGAGCTTAGAGTCAACTTCTTCAAATGTCCAAGAAAGACGCTCTGAGTTCTGGCTCATTTCAAGTCCGGAAACCGCAACACCGCCGGCGTTTGCAGCTTTTCCAGGAGCGAACATAACCTTGTTTTCTTGGAAATATTTGATAGCCTCTGCGCGTGTAGGCATATTTGCGCCTTCTGCAACAAGCATGCATCCGTTTGCAACGAGTTTCTTTGCATCTTCAAGATAAATTTCATCCTGAGTTGCGCAAGGCAAAGCAAGGTCAGCTTTTACGCCCCAAGGCTTTTCACCTTTGAAGAATTTTGCGCTAGGATATTTCTTTACGTAAGCGTCTACTTTTTCTTTGCGTGCACGGAATTCTTTTACATAAGCAAGCTTTTCCGCAGTGATTCCTTCTTCGTCAAGAATATAGCCTGTTGAGTCAGACAAAGTGATTGGCTTTCCGCCGAGCTGAAGAAGTTTTTCAGCGGCATACTGGGCAACGTTTCCGTCTCCAGAAATAATAGCTGTCTTTCCTTTGAAGTCCTGGCCTTTTTTTGCAAGCATACATTCAACAAAGTAAATAAGTCCGTAACCTGTAGCTTCTGTGCGGGCAAGAGAACCGCCGAATGAAAGTCCTTTTCCTGTAAGAACGCCAGTGTACTGGTTTGTAATTCTCTTGTACTGGCCGAACATGTAGGCAACTTCTTTTCCGCCTACACCTTTGTCTCCAGCTGGAACGTCTGTGTCTGCGCCAATATGACGATAAAGCTCTGTGATAAATGACTGGCAGAATCTCATGATTTCAGCATCTGATTTTCCGTGGCCGTCAAAATCTGAACCGCCTTTTCCGCCGCCCATTGGAAGAGTTGTAAGGGAATTCTTAAGAACCTGCTCAAATCCGAGGAATTTCAAAACATCAAGCCCTACTTCCGGAGAAAAACGCAAGCCTCCTTTATAAGGTCCGATTGCGCTGTTAAACTGAACACGGAATCCGCGGTTTACATGAGGCTTTCCTGCGTCGTCAGTCCAAGGAACACGGAACATTACAATTCTCTCTGGCTCTACGAAACGCTCAAGAACAGCATACTGCTCCAGCTCAGGCATTTTGTCTACCGCAGGAGAAATTGCTTCAAGAACAAGTCCAGCAGCCTGAAGAAAATGACCCTGATCTGCATAACGAACAGAAATGTCATCCCAAACACGTTTACAATAAGCATTTTTAATACTGTATTCCATATAAACAACCCCTGTTTCTTGATTTTTTAATTTGTAACCCCTAGAAATCAAGAAAAAACTTAAGTAATATTAAACTATATTAAATGTTTTGAAAAGTAAAAAGTTAAAAATTTGTTGCAACATTTTACAAGCCGATATATAATAAATACTGAAATTTCTTTAACGAGGCTTCAGAATTGACAAAGGAAAGCTGCCTTGAAAACGTTTTGCTTTCATATAAAAAATACTACGATATTTCAAGAAATCCACTCGGAAACTTTTGTGCAGCTGCGGAATTTCATTCGCACGAAGAGCAGTACTTTTTAACAAGGTCGGCAAGAATAGCGGAAGTGGATTCAAATGAATATGTCTATTTTTCAGTTGAAGAAAAACTTTCGCTACAAAAAATCAAGGAACTTTCCAACGCAGCATGGGCAGACGGACTTTCAAAAGTAAAGCCTTTTTACGGACACAAAAACTCGGACATAAGCCTGATTGTCATAGCCAGTTCAGTTGAAAAAGATGCCGCAAAGGAAGTAAGAAAAATCAAGTTTCACAAGTCGTACAAATTTTCTTTTTTGGGCTGGAGCAATTTCAGTCTGATTGTTTACGATGTTTCAGCAGGAAAAACTTGGTTCAATTGGCACGGAAGAAATTTACGCAGTATTTTTTCCAAAATGCCGCTGTAGCTTTTAAGCAAATTTTGGGTGGGCTTAAAAACTCATTCACATTTATATTTTTTTGGAGGCAAAATAGATGGCTGCTTTATTGATTATTTTAGCGGCGCTTGTTCTGCTTTTCTGCGGATACGTTTTTTACGGTTCGTGGCTTGCAAAACAATGGGGAATTGATCCGGCGAAAAAAACACCGGCAAAGGAAACACCAGACGGAATTGACTACGTGGCGGCAAAACCGGCAGTTCTTATGGGACACCACTATTCTTCTATCGCAGGAGCAGGACCAATCAACGGACCTATACAGGCGGCAGTTTTTGGATGGGTTCCAGTATTTTTGTGGTGCATAATCGGAGGAATTTTCTTCGGCGGAGTCCAGGACTTTGGCTCGCTTTTTGCATCTATAAGACACAAGGGAAAATCCGTAGGCGAAATCATCAACGACACAATGGGAGCAAAGGCAAAAAAACTCTTTATAATTTTTGCGCTTCTTGTTCTTATTCTTGTAATCGCCTCGTTTGTAAATGTTGTAGCGGGAACTTTCTTTACTGTGGCAGGAAGCCCTGTAATGTTCGGGCTTGTTTCAAATCCGACAAATAACCAGACAACAGCAATGATTTCAATTTTATTCATTGTGCTTGCCGTTATCTACGGAATCATTACAAACAAATGCGGACTTAAAACACTTCCGGCTACAATTCTTGGAATAATTGGAATCGTGATTGTTACTATAATCGGGCTTAATGTGGGATTCGCAATGAGCCACAACGCCTGGATTGTTTTTGTTGGAGTCTACATAGCGGTAGCTTCGCTTGTTCCAGTGTGGATTATGCTTCAGCCGCGCGACTATCTTTCAAGCTTCCTGCTTTACGCCATGATGCTTGTTGCCCTTGCAGGAATTTTCTTCAACGCGTTCAAAGGAAGCTCTGCAATCGCATTTTCTATTCCGGCATTTGCAGGCTGGAAGACACAGGCAGGATTCCTTTTCCCGACACTTTTTATAACAGTAGCTTGTGGCGCGTGCTCTGGATTCCACTCGCTGATTGCAACAGGAACAACTTCAAAGCAGCTTGACAACGAAAAGAACGCAAAGGCAATCGGATACGGCTCAATGCTTATTGAATCCGCGCTTGGAATAATTGCGCTTGTTTCTGTAGGCGTTATATGGAGCCAGTGGAAGCAAGGAAAATTCGGTTCTCCTTCCGCGGCATTCGGAGCTGGAATCGCAACGCTTTTTGGTGAAGAAGGAAGCGGAATTTACAACACAATAAACGCTCTTCTTACACTTGCAGTTTCTGTATTCGCCCTTACTTCTCTTGACACAGGAACAAGATTAAGCAGATTTATGTTCAGCGAGCTTTTCCTTAAAGACGGAGAATTTTCTTGGAAAGACGCAAAGGGAATACGCAAGGTTCTTGCAAATCCGTTCTTTGGAACAATTTCGATGGTTGTAATCGGAAGCATTCTCGGTGGACTTAAGCTTAGCCAGATCTGGGGACTTTTTGGCGCGGCGAATCAGCTTTTGGCGGGACTTGCTCTTATGGCAGTTGCGGCTTGGCTTGGTCAGGCAGGGAAAAACAACAAGATGTTCTTTATTCCAATGGCATTTATGCTTGCGGCGACTTTGACAAGCCTTGTTCTTACTGTATACAAAAAGATTGCGGCAATGGCTCAAGGCGTGCAAGGCGCGTTTGCCTGGGGAAACTGGTTCCAGCTTGTGTTTGCGGCGGCAATGGCGGTTCTTGCAGTAATTCTTGTTATTGAAGGAATCCAGACATTTAAGAAACAGACAAAATAAATAATGCTTGGCGTTCAAAGAAACTACTCGATTAGGGAGCTGCTAATGGCAGAAATGTTAAATAGCTCCCATGCATTATAATGCTAATGATAATCTATGTGTCATTATGCTGACATACAAGCACGAAAAAAGGCTGCCCAAACAGGCAGCCTTTCTTGTTGTGTGATTTATTAAGTTTTATTTTAAATTAAAAAACAACTAATTAACTGTCATTCCTGTGCTACGACACGGGAATCTGTTATAAACTTTAACAGCAGTCAAATATTACCAAGCAATACGAACGCTTACAGCTGCAGAAGGAATCTTTGACGCAATGTCGTAGCTTCCGCTTACAGTAAGATTCAAGAACAGAAGGTCAAGCCCGACTCCTCCAAAGACCTGCGGGTAAACAGAGAATCCAGAAGAGCTTCCGCTGAACGAGCTAGGAAGGATTCCCCATTTTAATGCGTCTGTAACACCATCGTAATAAGTATCACCTTCTTCTGCGATAATGGTTTTCCAGTCAGCTTTTACCTTCCAGTCAACAGAAGTTTTTGAGAACAAGGCGCGTCCTCCAATGAATGGAACAAGGCAAAGCAACTTGATAGAAGCCTGTGTGTTTACCATGAATGTTGTAGACTTAAAGTCGAGGCTGGCTTTTGCGCTGTCATCGTCTACATCAACACCGCCTTTTGTATAATAGAATCCAGCTCCAACAGACCATTTTGGACGCATAAATCCGCCCTGAAGAATTGCATAGCGGATGTCAGCTCCAATAGTAAAAAAGTCGATTGCAACAGGATCAATAGACTTGTCAACTGAATCCATTTTTGAAGTGTCGATTGACATTGCAGTAACGCCAATATCAAACGGAAGAATTATTCCGCCAAGACGCGCATCCACAGTGATTGTCGGGAAAACAAGTGTATCATTTATGTCTTTTGCATCCTCTACACCGAGCGCAAGAGCTGCGTCCTTAAGTGAAGAAACATCAAGAGCAGAAACTCCGGCGTTAACACCAGCACCAAAGTGGAATCCCGGGAAAAGCTTTCCAATCCAAGCTTCCGCATAAACATTCTGCTGTGTCTGCGAGTTCGGAATAACATCTACGAGCACATCGCAAAAGTCGTTAAGTCCGTCTTCCGCAGTAGTAAATGGAGAGTCTGTCGGAATGTAATCTTTGATACTTGCATAGGCATCTTTTACAGCTTTTTCTGCTTCACGGATTTTAGAAGCGTCAACATTATACTTCTCCAATGCGGCATTAATTTCAGATTCCCTTCCTTCAACTAAACTGAAAACATCCGACGGAATATCGATTGTAACAGAAACTCCGTTAACATCTTTTACAGTAATCTGCTTGTAATCAGTCGCAAAAAGTCCTGTAACTGCAAAAGCACAAGCCATTGCCAATGCAGCAAAATATTTAATTTTCTTTACCATAATCGGTTCTCCTTAGATTCAAAAAATAGAATCTTCTTCATTTATAGCATATTATTCAATTCAAGTCAAACAAAAAGAGCTGCCTCACAAGACTTTTCAATCCCGGCAGGCAGCCCGTTTATTCAGCAAAATATTTCAACTTAGCTGTTTTTCATTCCATTGACTTTTTCAAGGCGGGCAAGAGCTTTTGCTTCTGCTTCGTCCGCGTCTTTCTTGAGTTTTTCAACAACAGTGTTGATATTGTTAACCATATATACAGGCTGCAAAGTCGCATCCAGACAGTCGCGCCACAATGAGCTTTCAGGGTCAACAATGTTTCTTTTCAAAGTTGCCATTGAAATCGGAATATGAACATATTTGTCATGCACAAGACCAATAACAATTTTTGTTTTTCCTGCCATAGCCGCATGAACCGCGTTGTTTCCAAGACGCTCGCAGTAAATAGAGTCATTTGCAGTTGTAACAGCCGCACGGACTTCGTATCCAGGGTCAATGTACTTAAGGTTGATATGGATTTTCTTTGAAGCAAAATATTCAGTGATTCTGTCGCGAAGATAAACGCCAATATCTGCAAGCTTTTTGTTTCCAGAAGCGTCAGTCTGATTTGTAGAAGTCAAAAGTTCCTGTCCAGCGCCTTCTGCAACAACAATTACAGCGTGGTGGCGTTCGTTCAAGCGGGCTTCAAGGTGAGCAAGCAATCCGTTCGGCCCATCCAAGTCAAAAGGAACTTCCGGAATAAGGCAGAAGTTAGCTTCGTGGCTTGCAAGGGCAGTCGCAGTCGCAATGAATCCGGATTCGCGTCCCATAAGCTTTACAAGGCCGATTCCGTTAATCTGAGAATGCGCTTCCATGTGGATTGAATTTACAGCCTGAGTAGCCTTCTGAACAGCAGTTTCAAATCCAAACGAGCGGTCAATAAACTGAAGGTCGTTGTCTACAGTCTTTGGAATTCCCACAACTGAGATTTTAAGTCCGCGGCGGTCTATTTCGTTTGCAATATCAAGCGCGCCTCTCTGGGTTCCGTCTCCACCGATGATAAACATCATGTTGATTCCCATGCGCTCAATAGAATCCACGATGTCAGAAGTTCTGTCTCCGCCTCCGCGTGAAGTTCCAAGGAATGTTCCGCCGATTTTATGAATTGCGTCAACATTGTCTGGGTTAAGGTCGATTGTGTCATATCCTTGCTCTGCAAAGAATCCCTTGTATCCAAACTGAATTCCCTTTATTCTGCGCACACCGTAGCGGTTCCAAAGGCAGCGTACAACAGCGCGGATTACATCGTTAAGTCCAGGGCAAAGACCTCCGCAAGTGCAGATTCCGGCTGTAACATGAGCCGGATTAAAGTAAATGTATTCACGAGGACCTGCTTTTTCCATAAACTTGGCTTTGTCATCGCAATCCTCTTCAACACCTTTGTAAACATTCACCTGGCGGCGAACATAAGAATTGTCTGTAACATAAGCGGCGCGGAAATTTCCGTGCTCCAAAGAAAGTTCAATCGGAGACTTTACCTTGCATTCTCCCAAGTTTTCCACTGAAAAATCATATTTCATTGTTGCCATAGCAAACCTCGTACCGTGAAATAAAAGAGCGCAAAAACACGCTCTTATAAAGATACTTTCAAATAGTAAAAAATTCAATATAAGAATAAAAGAAATTGCTAAACTTGACCAAAAAGCGTTTTTTGCATAGTTTTCTATATTATGAGAAAAACTTTTTACACTTTGGCGGCAATTTTTTTGTGCCTTTTTGCATTTTCAAGCTGCGGATACAACGGACTCATCGACAAGCGTGAAGCAGTTGAGCAACAGTGGGCAAACGTAGAAAATCAATATCAGAAACGCTCTGATTTAGTTCCGAATCTTGTGGCGACAGTAAAAGGCTATGCTTCGCATGAAGAAGGCGTTTTTACACAGATTGCTGAATCGCGGTCAAAGCTTGGCGGAACTGTAAACGTTGACATAACCGACGATCCTGAAAAATTCGCGCAGTTTCAGGCTGAACAGAACACTTTTTCTGCAAGCATCGGGCGGCTTCTTGCGCTTACAGAAAGCTACCCGGAACTAAAGGCAAACGAAAATTTTCTTGACTTGCAAAGCCAGCTTGAAGGAATTGAAAACAGAATTTCCACAGAACGCAAAAGATACAACGATGCTGTAAGTGAATACAACAAGTCAATTCAAAAATTCCCAGGCGTTCTAACAGCAAAAATGTTCGGCTTTACAAAGAAAGCTTATTTCCGTTCTGAAGAAAAAGCCGCAAAAGCCCCGGAAGTTTCATTTTAATTCGGAAGCTAAAAAATGAGCGCATCTTTTTTCGGCGAAAGCAAGCAAAACAAAAATTTTATCTGGATTCTTGCTCTTACATTTTTCATTGTAGCATTTCTGTCATTTTCAGCAAAAGGCAAAAGCGGGCAAAACGATGCGGCTTTTAGTAATGAATCTGACGGAATATACAAGCCGGTTTTAGACAACGCAGGAATTTTTTCCAAAGCGGAACTAAGGCAGCTTGAATCCTTTCTTGCAAATTTGGACGAACGCACAGGAATTCAGATTGCAGTTATTGTTGCAAAGGACTTAGGCGGCGAAGACATTGAGTCATTCAGCATGAAGCACGCAGAGCAATACAAGCTCGGTCAAAAAGGAACTGACAACGGTGTTTTGCTAACAGCCGCCATGAAAGAGCGCGAAGTAAGAATTGAAACCGGCTATGGCGCGGAAGGAATTCTTACAGATGCAGTTTGCGCCCGAATAATCCGCAACAAAATAACGCCGCTATTTAAGCAGGAAAAATATTTTGAAGGAATTGAAAGCGGAATTAAAGCCATTGCTTCCGTTTTAACAAGCGACGAAACAATGACAGAAAATCAGTCCCAAACTGAAAATTCTGCGGAAGAAGACGATGAAGAAAGCCCTTTTTCTGTTCTTGCATTTGTATTCTTTGCAGTGCTTATTTTTGTAATATTTGGGCGCGGAAGAAATCTTTGGCTTTTGCCTTTTATTTTTGGCGGCGGAAGTTCCAGCAGAAGAAATTCAGACAGCTTTAGAAAAGGCGGCGGCGGAAGTTTTGGCGGTGGAGGAGCAAGCGGACGCTGGTAAAACAATTTTTTTAATTACAACTGTCATTCCCTTGCTCGACAAGGGAATCATTTATAGAGTTAAAAGATCTCCATGTCAAGCACAAAGATAACAAAAATATAAAAGTCAGCATTCAGTCTAATCAACAAACTATTAAAAGCCGGCTTATTATTTTCCGTGCTCCCTTACAAGAGTATTCATTTCATTTGCCATGTTTTCCAAGGAAACTTGCTTTTGAACAGCTCCAAGCTCATAAGCAACACGCGGCATTCCGTAAACAACGGAAGACTCTTCGTCCTGTCCCAAAGTCCAAGCTCCCTGTTTTCTCATTTCCGCAAGTTGAACAGCACCATCACGGCCCATTCCGGTCATTATAACACCCAACGCTCTGTTCTGGTAAATTTTCGCCACGGATTCAAAAAGCCAGTCTGCGGAAGGCCTGTGTCCGTTACGAAGATCTGCGCTAGAAAGCCGGATTACATTGCACAAAGTTGATTTTTCCACAACAATATGAAAGTTTCCGGGAGCAATATAAATCTGCCCAGGATGAATTTCGTCTCTGTCCTCTGCCTCTTTTACTGAAAGCGGACAAATTTTATCCAAACTTGCGGCGAATTCTTTTGTAAACCCTGCCGGCATGTGCTGAACAACAAGTATTGGACGTGAAAACTTAGGATCAAGATGCGCAAAAACTTCTCTAAGAGCGTTAGGTCCGCCAGTAGAAATTCCAATGGCAACAACTTCTATTTTTCCAGGCTCTCTTAGCGGAACAATGACTTCCGGCTCTTTTCTTTTTGAAGTGAATAAAACAGGCGAAAAGGTTTCCTGCGACAAAGCTGCCGGAGCAATTTTATCTATTATGCCTTCTTTTTTTGCAGCGGCCTCGGCTTCGCGGAGTTTTGCCTGTTTTACAAAAGTTTCAGTTAATGGAATATTTTTTCCGTTTTTGCGGGCATATCTTCCGCCGTAAGAAGCAATTTTTTCTATAATTGCGCTGGAAACAGAAGCAATGTTGCTAGAAACTGAGCCGGACGGTTTTGTAATAAAATCACTTGCGCCAAGCTCAAGGCACTGCATTGTAACAGCCGCGCCCTTTGTTGCTATAGAAGAAAGAATTACAACAGGAATGTCCATGCCGCGTTTCTTGCGCTCTTCCAAAAACTGAACACCTGTCATTTCCGGCATTTCTATGTCAAGAAGAATCAAATCCGGCTTAAGAAACGGAATTTTCTGAAGCGCAAATTTTCCGTTCATTGCAGTTCCGCAAACCTTCATGCCTTCGGTTTCGTCTACAATTCTTGAAATAAGATTTCGCATCAACGCTGAATCATCGCAAACAAGTACTTCAATATTGTCCATCACAAAATCTCCGCAGGAAAAAGGCGGGCTTATTTTTCATTCTTTTGATAAAGGCAAGCCCACGGTGTTTTTAAAAATTCAAATTTCGTGTCCATTCCAAAAAGACTTTCAGAATGTCCGATAAAAAGATAAGAATGACGCGCCATTGACTTCCAGAAGTTGTCAATTGTTATTTTTTGCGCCGCCTCGTCAAAGTAAATGAGAACATTTCGGCAAAAAACAATGTCAAAATTTCTTGCGCCCATGTCAAAACGCAAGTTGTGGTAGTCAAAGCGGATTGTCTTCATTAGTTCCGGCTTAACCTGATAACCGCCGTCAACTCTCGTAAAATATGAAGCAAGATAATTCTGCGGAATTCCTGAAATGCGGGAATCCGGGTAAAATCCTTTTTGCGCTGTCATCAGTGATTTAAGGGAAATGTCGGAAGCAATGATTTCAAATGTATAAGGAGCTGGAAGCTTGTCCTTTAGAAGCATCGCTAAAGTGTAAGGCTCTTCTCCAGTTGAACATCCCGCGCTCCAAATTCTGATTTTAAAGTCCCCGACAGTCTGTTTTTTATCTTCAATAACATGAGGAATTACATAATTTATAAGAGCATCAAAATGCGGCTGGTTTCTGAAAAATCTTGTAAGGTTCGTTGTGATGCTATCAAGGAAAACTTTGAATTCTTCCTTATTGCCAGTTATCAAACGGTAATATTCCTGAGGATCTGTCAGATTTTTTTCACGCAGACGTTCCTTCAATCTGCTGTCAAGAATCGAACGGTTTGTCTCTGAAAAAGTTATGCCGCTTGCATCGTAAATGAGTTTTCTAAATTCATTGAATTGTATATCTGAAAGCAAATCTGCCATAAACCAAATTATATAATTTAATAAAATATTTGTAAACTGAATTGCAGCAGCATAAACTTACAGCGCATAAAAACTGATTGGAGAAATTTCAAAAGCCAAATACGTCTGGTCAAGGTACGCTTACGCTCAAAACTTTGACTCAGCCATTTTTAGAGTTTTGATAACCCCTAAATGAATTTTTAAACTGCTTTATTTCCACAAATTCGCAGGATTTATTGAACGGCCGTTTTTGTAAACAGTAAAATGCAAATGCGGTCCTGTGCTCATTCCAGTGCTTCCAACTCTTCCGACTCTTGTATTTGTGTCTACAAACTGTCCTGTTCTTACAAGAATTTCGTTCATGTGTCCGTAGAGAGTTTTGTATCCTGAATGATGCGAAACAATCACATATTTTCCATATACTGCATTTTCTCCGCAAGCTGAAACTTTTCCCGGAAGAGCCGCATAAATAGGAGTTCCCTTTGCGCACGCCATGTCGATTCCGCCGTGAAACGTTCTCTTTGAACTGTCAAAAGGACTTGTGCGCCAGCCGAACATCGAAGAATAATAAAAGCGTGTTTTAAGAGGCTTTGTAAACAAATCACCGTTGATTTCCTGCCGGGTAACCCAGTCAAGTTCCGCATAAGGAACAAAAAGCGATTTTCCTGCTGAAAGTTTTTCAGAAAGCCCAAGGTTGTTTACAGAAGAGCATTTTTGAGCGTCAACATTATATTTTTGGGAAATCGACTCTACAGTTTCGCCATCTTCCCTTACTGTATAAAGAATTCCCGGCATCGAAGGAATTTTCAAATATTGTCCTATCTGAATCAAGCGTGAAGCATGAATGTTGTTTACACTGATTATCGTGTCTTGGGTAACACCGAATTCGTCCGCAATAAAGCCAATCATGTCGCCTTTTTTCACACGGTATGAAATATATGAAAGTCCGCTGTCGTTATATTCAGGCTGAACCGGAATATCTTCGCCGGAAAAAATTTCAGTTGAAATATGAGATGAAGAATTTGAATCAAATCCGCCTTGACCGCTCGAATTTTTAAAATGGACAACGCCAAATGTAATTCCCGTTACAAAAGCCGCAATTCCGGCAATGGAGCAAGCACAAGTCAGTGTTAATTTTAAATATGATTTCATTTTTAGAGTTTTACTATAGCACATATCATCTGAAAACTCAATTTTATTTTTTTTCATAGCAGCCTCTAAATTTTTTTGTTCAAACCGATTAAATAAGTTTCAAAAGATTCTGTGCGGCAGGCTTCCGGCTTGAATCCTTTTGCCTGAGTAAAAATTTCGCGCATTTTCATAAGAAGCTTTTGCTGATCTCCGTTCTGAAAAATTTTCACGCAGAAATTTCCGCCGGTTTTAAGCATTGCGCCTGCATACCAAATCGCCATTTCAACAAGCGCCTTTGAACGCAAAGTGTCTATTGTTCTGTTTCCGGTTGTCAAAGGAGCGGCATCGCAAACAACCAGATCGTAAGGTCCCTGTTCTTTTATAAGATTCCGAATTTCCTCGCTAAGCAAATCGCCCTGAAAAAAAACAAGATTTTCAGCCTTGACATCTTTTGAAAGAGGATTCAAATCTACGGAAACAACTTTTCCAGACTGCTTTATATTTCTTAAAAGCCAGACAGTCCAGCTTCCAGGAGCCGCCCCCAAATCGAGAACAATGGAACTTTTTTTAAGCATTCCAAATTTTTCATCTATTTCCTGAAGCTTATAAACGCTTCTTGCAGGGTAACCTTCCTTGAAAGCTTTTTGAGACCAGTAATCGGGCTTTTTGTAAAGATTCTGTTTTGATGGCATATGTTGATTTTCGGAAAAAAAACAAGATTTATTAGCATTGTTAAAGAAATAACACATATAAAATTGCGACTATTTATTATAAAATTCTGTCTTTTTCATAAAAAATTTATACAAATTTCTTTAATTTTCATTGTAACTCTTTTTTTTTTCACTTAAACTTACTGAAAATCAAACAAACTCAAGCAGGTCTATATGAATTACAAATTCGGAGATACTCTTCCAAAATTAGTTAGAAAAAGCGCAATCCAGTGGCCTGAAATTTCAGCACAACTTTCAAGAACAAAGTCAGGCGATTACAAAGAAATAAATTATCACGATTTATTTGAAAATGCCATGGACTTTGCAGGCGCGCTTTTGGACATCGGCGTAAAACGAGGGGACAGAGTCGGACTCATTGCTGACAACCGCGAGGAATGGGAGCAGGCGGACATCGGGCTTCTTTCAATCGGAGCAATAGACACACCGCGCGGACTTGACGCAACAGAAACAGATCTTGCTTACATTCTTTCTTTTTCAGAAGTGGAAATCACAATTGTTGAAAATGAAACACAAGTAAAAAAACTTTTGAATATAAAAAAATCAATTCCAACGCTCAAGACAATAATTTCATTTGAGGAAGTTTCAGAAGACACAAAATCAGAGTGTGAAAAGCAAAAGCTTTCCTGCCTTTGGTTCAGGGATTTGCAGAAATCAGGACACGAATGGCGCAAGCAGCATCCAGACGCAGTTGAACAGGAACTTGAAAAAGGAAAGCCGGACGATCTTGCGACAATAATTTTTACAAGCGGAACTACAGGAACTCCAAAAGGCGTAATGCTAAGCCACGGAAATATTTTATGCCAGCTTGACGAAGTTACAGAGCGAATATTTTTAAATCCGGGCGAGCGCGCATTGCTTGTACTTCCTGTATGGCACGCATTCCAAAGGGCAGTTGAATATGTAATTATCGCTCAAGGCGGAACTCTTTGCTACAGCAAGCCGATTGGAAGCGTTCTTCTTCAGGATTTGCAGAAACTTGATCCTTATCTTTTGCCAGCTGTTCCGCGTGTTTGGTCGGCAGTTTATGATGGAATCTGGCGCAAAATGAGAAAAACAGGCGGAATCACATTTACGCTCTTTAGATTTTTCGTTGCGGAAGCATTGCTCTGGAGCAGAATCGACAGAAAGCTAAGAAGAAAAAATACTCGGTTCGGTCCGGATTACCTTGGATTTTGGTGGCCGGTTCTCGTATGGCCGTGGCTTTTGCTTTATCCAATCAAACTTCTTGGAAACTTGCTTGTTTTTAGAAAAATCAGAGCAATGGTCGGAAAAAATTTCCGCTCTGGAATTGCTGGCGGCGGCGCATTTCCCAAAAACGTTGATGCGTTCTTCTGGGCAATCGGCGTAAATATTCAGGAAGGTTACGGGCTTACCGAAACTTCTCCTATTATAAGCGTCCGTCCGATTGCAGACCCTATTTTTGGAAACGTTGGAACTCCTTTGCGCGGAATGGAAGTAAGAGTTGTTGACGACGACGGAATTATCCTTGGCAGATGCAAAAAAGGAACTCTCCAGATAAAGGGCGGCTGTGTTATGCAAGGCTACTACAAACGCCCGGACTTGACCGACAAAGTTATGACCGTAGACGGCTGGTTTGACACTGGAGACATCGCGATTCTTTCCGTAAATAATGAGATTCAGCTTAGAGGCAGAAAAAAAGACACAATAGTTCTTCAAGGCGGAGAAAATATTGAGCCGCTTCCAATTGAGGCAAAAATAAATGAATCTAGATTTATTTCAACTTCTGTTGTATTCGGAACAAACGAAAAAGGAATCGACCAGAAATATCTTGTAGCTCTTATTTTGCCAGACCAAGATGCAATTGAAACTTATGCGACAGAAAACGGAATAACTTTCAGTTCTTATGAAGAACTTGCAGAAACTGAAGCAATTCAAAAACTTCTTGAAGGCGAAGTATTCGAATCAATCAGCGCAAAAAATGGATTCAAGTCTTTTGAGCGCATAAATAAAATCGCGGTAATAACAAAGCCTTTTGAAGTCGGAGTAGAACTAAGCGCAAAGCAAGAAATGATGCGCTACAGGGTTGCAGACATTTACAAAGAAAAACTCGCAAAACTTTACAAAGACTAAAGTTCCAAAATGTAAGCTCCTGATTTTGAATCAATCGGGAGTTTTTTTTGCGGATTCAGCACTCTGATTTTTTGTCCGCTCAAAAGCTGTTGCGTAGTCACAATAAGCAAAAGGCCTTTTTCTGAGCATGCATAATATCCACTTCTTCCGCCCGGAAGTTTTATAAGATCACTTGTTATCCGCATTGAAATAAATTCTGGACTTTCATCCAAAAAGCAATTGCAACCGTCTATTTGTCCTTCTTTTGATTTCTGAAACGCAACAAAAGAAAGCACTGCCCTTTCCTTTGGAAGCTCAGATTTCTCAGAAAGTTTTTTCAACTCAAAAGGAGCATCGTCTGTTTTAAAAGCATAGTTGCACCATTTGCCGCCCTTTTTCCCATCCATAGGACACTGGCAAAAATGCGTGCAAGGAGAAACTGGAAAAAATCCACGGCGCATAAAACTGCCGCGCATTAAGCTCACAAGCCGCGCCGAACGAGGATCGCCAGGCTCCACAATAATATACCGCGCATTTTCGTTTTCAAGTTTTAAATATGAAAGAATTTGCTCTGTATATTTTTTTGCAAGAAAGTCCGGCGGATTTTTAAAATCATCACAAAGCTCATTGAAAAGATTCGCGCTTGTAACAAAATCAGCTTTTTCCTTTACTGACGAACCAAGTTCGCCTTTCACACGGACAATTTTCCATGGCTCGCATTTTAAACGCGCTGCAACTGACAGAAAAATATTTTCACCAAAAGCCAAGGCTTGCTGCGAAATGTCAAGGCAATAAAAAGTAATATGTTTTTTCCTAAGTTCAGGACGAGACAAAAAAAGCGCAAGCGGAACAGTAAGAGGTCCAGAGCCAAGATCAAGAAAAACAGAAGAATCCTTTACATCAAAAAACTTTTTATCAATATTAGAAAAAAGCCGAACTAGCCGAACAAGATTCCACCAAGTATAATAATGAACATACGCACTTAAAAGAACAGTCTGGTTCATGTAGCCAAGCCGACGCTCGCCACGTTCATCCGTAAGAAAATGGCTAAGACTGCGGATTTGCTTTGGAAGCAAAAGTTTCTGTTTGGAATTAAGCGGATGTGTTGACTCAACAACTTTGTCAAATTCTTCAATTATTTTTTTTGCATCCTCTGGAATTTTTTCAGAAGCAAATAAATCTTCCAGCGGCTTTACAAATTTGGATTTTTTAAGCGGATAATTTTTCTTTGTGTCTGGCTGTTTTTTTTCAGCATTGCTATTTTTCTTTAAATTCTGTTTTTCGAGAAATTCTTTTTTTCTCTGCTCCGCTTTTATTTTATCCTTAAGTTTTATTCCTTGCCGTTTTTCATACCACTTAAGTTGAATTTTCTCTTCCATTAATTTTCCTCTTGTTTCTTGGCTTTTTGAATTTCAAAAAAAAGCTCGCTCAAGTCCGCCCGGATTTTTCTAATTTCCATTACAGCATCTGGATTGTTCTGAACATTTTCCGCATCTTCTATAATCTGATTTTTTGCGCCTTCAATCGTAAACTTTTTTACATAAATCAGATATTTCAGTCTTAAAACAATTTCCACATCACGCTGCGAATAAATTCTTCGGCCGGAATAATCTTTCCGTGGAGCAAAGCCTGGAACAGTTTCTTCCCAGTAGCGCAAAACGTGCGGCTTGACTCCGGTAATTTTTTCAACTTGCCCGATGCTGTATTGTGCCATCAGCGTTCCTTTTCATTTTGCTCAGTTCTGTCCTGCCATTTTTGACGGCTAGCTTTCATTTCGATTTGAACTGGAATGTGATCAAAGCCCAGATCTTCGCGGATTCTGTTTTTCAAGTAAGTGACGTAGGTCAAAGGAACATTGTCTGGCCGGGTCGCAAAAATCAAAAAGTTCACGGGATTAATGCTAGTCTGGGTCATGTAGCGGATTTTAAAATGAATTGATTTTGTTGCTGGAGGCGGATATTTAAATAGCCAATCCTTTAGAGCCGTGTTCAAAGACGCAGTATCAACTTTGCGTGTTAGCTGACTATAAATTTCCAACGCTGTGTCCATAAGATTTTTTATTCCATCATGATTTTTTGCGCTCAACGGAATAATTGGAGCCCAGTTCATCTGACCAAACATAGCCTGAATCCATTCTTTTGTTTTCTTTACAGTTTTGTTTCCTTGGTCTTCAAGCAAATCCCATTTATTCAAAATAAAAATAACGCCTCGTCCTCTTTCAAATGCAAGCCCTGTAATTTTTTTATCTTGCTCAGCCAAGCCTTCGACCGCATCAATCATGACAAAAGCAATGTCGCATTCATCCAAAGTTTTTATAGCACGATTCACGGAATAATATTCAACATTTTCTTTGACTTTAGATTTTCGCCTGATTCCGGCAGTATCCAAAATTTGAATATCTTGTCCATTGTAACGGAAACTTCCTTCAACAACATCGCGGGTTGTTCCTGCATAATCACTAACAATAGAAGATTCAGTATGAGTAAGAGCATTGCTTAAGGTTGATTTTCCAACGTTAGGTTTTCCAAGAATGGCAATGCGAATCGGACGTTCTTCTTCAGAGCCTTCAGTCACTTTTGAAAAATCCAGACCTTCAATCATTTTTTCTTGAAGAACATTCAGTCCGTCGCCGTGAAACGCAGAAATAAGCGAAATATCTTTAAATCCATATTTCATATAGTTGTAGGCAAGATGCTCGTTTTTTCCGCCCTCGGTCTTATTGACGGCAACAATCAATTTGTCGGAATAACTTCTAAGCAAATGAATAAGCTCTTCATCTTCTGAATTAATTTCAGTCGCGTCAAGGAGCAAAAGAATTCTATCTGCCTTCTGAAACATGCTGACAGTTTTTTCAACAACAAGGTCGTCCATTTCACTTTCACGTGATTTTAAATTCCGCGTAAGTTTATATCCGCCCGTATCCATAAGATGAACAGGAAGACCTGACAAAAAGCAAGTTCCTTCAACAGGGTCGCGGGTAACACCAGGAGTTGGATCTGTAATGGCGCGCTTTGTATGCGTAAGGGCATTGAACAAAGTTGACTTTCCAACATTAGGACGTCCGGCAATTACAACCAATGGAAGATTGTTATATATTCTGTCCGGGAAAAATTTCTGGCTGCGTTCTTTTCTGCGGCTTTCGATTTCTTTTTTTACGGAAGAGTTTTCTTCAAGTTTTTTTTCTTCCGCCTGCTGAATTTCAAGCTCATCTTTTTTTTCTGGCTTTGGTTTTGAAAAATCTGGCTTCTTCTTTTTATTTTTTTTCATTTGATTTCCTGAATTTTAAAATACTGAACGGTTCGAAAGATTCTCAAGTTCCTTTATTGAAAAATGAGAAAGCATTTCCTTGATAACTGGAATTTGTTTTGGAATCATGCTTAAATTTCTAACTCCCATTCCGGCAAGAACAACTGCGCTTTCTTTGTTGCCCGCCATTTCTCCGCAAACAGAAAGAGGAATGTTGAATTTTTCAGCATTTAAAATAGTATTTTTTATCATGCGCAAAACAGCAAGGCTAAATTCATTGTACAGCGGATTCACAGCCTGATTTTCACGGTCAACGCCAAGAACGTACTGGGTCAAGTCGTTTGTTCCAAGTGAAAAAAATTTCGAGTAAGGAGCAAGACAGTCCGCGCAAATTGCAGCAGCGGCGGTTTCAACCATTATTCCAATCGGAACATCCGGGTTAAATGGAATGTTGTCTTCCTTTAAAGAAATGCGGATTCCTTTTGCAATTCCAAGGGCGGTTTCAACTTGCGAAACATCCGTAATCAGCGGAAGCATAATTCTTAAATTTCCGTAGACGCTCGCACGGTACAAGGCCCGCAGCTGAGTTCTAAAAACTGAAGGACAGTAAAGCGACATTCTTATTGCGCGAAGTCCCATCAGCGGATTTTTTTCAGAAAAAGCAGGAATATCAGAGCCTTCAACAATTTTATCTCCGCCCGCATCAAGAGTTCTTATCGTAACAGGCTTGTCTCCCATTATTTGCAGAACACGCTTGTAGGCTTCAAACTGCGCATCCTCGCTCATGGAATTTGTGTAAGAAGATGAAGACTGCTTGCTGAATTTTTGCGCGGAATTCATAAAAAGAAATTCTGTTCTAAAAAGTCCGATTCCATCTGCGCCATTGTCCAAAGCAAGCTGAGCTTCTTCTGGCGTTCCGATATTCGCATAAAGCTTAAAGACAGTTCCATCTTCAGTTGCCGCAGGAACATTCTTAAATTTTTGAAGGTTGACTCTATATTTTTGCTCTGAAACAATTTTCGCATTTGCGCTTGTCAAAGTCGCCGCGTCAGGCTGAATTATAAGCTCGCCAATGTTTCCATCAACAACAATTGTTTCTCCATTCTGCGCAAGATTCGCAGCATCTTCAATTCCAACAACAACAGGAATTCCGTAGCTTTTTGCAAGAATGGCTACATGGCATGCGCTGCTTCCTTCTGTAAGAGCAAGACCTGCAATTTTCCGTTTACCAAGAATAACTGTGTCGCTGGTTTTCATAGAGCGGCCGATAATAACCGCACCGTCGGGAACAAGCCAAATGTCAAACGGATGGTAGTCAAGCAAAATATCAAGGACGCGGTTAAAAACATCTTCAATGTCCTGCGCGCGTTCCGCCAAATATCCGTTGTGGCTATTACGAAGCATATCCGCATATTCTCTGACTTTAAAATCCAAAGAATATTCTATATTAAGAAGTTTTTTTGAAAAGAAATCCTGAAGCTCTTTCATAAAAACAGGATCTGAAAGCATAATCTGGTAAGTTTCAAGAACTTCACGTTGATCCTTTGTAATATCCTTGCTCGAAAGAAAATCAGAAAATTCTTTTTGAACCTGAGAGCAAGCATCGGCCAGTCTTTGCCATTCAACGTCAACTTCCTGAGCAGAAATTTTTCTTTTGGGGATTTTTCGTTCCTGCTCGTCTGGAAGAACAAACGCCTTTCCTATTCCGATTCCTTCGGCAGCAGAAATACCAAGGATTACATTCATTCTGATATAATAACGTCAAACAAAATGATAGTCAACTTTTAAGAAAATTTCAAAGTTGCTCAACTGAAAATCCGCAGAAAAAATCTTTTATTGCCTACAGAAATATTATCTGCTATAATTATAATGTTATGCACTTAAGGAAGAGAATTGCAATTATAGTTGATTATCTTGAAACAGAATACACACATCGCGCAGTTGAAGGAGCGCAAAACTTCTTAAAAAAACATAATGCGGAACTTGTTGTGTTTCCAATCGGAACAATGAACGCCGTAAATTTCAACTATGAATATCAAAATCTTGCAGTCGCATCCCACATAAATTCCAATAACGTTGACGGAATGATTTTTTTAACCTGCACACAGCTCAATAACGTTTCAACTGAATATTTGCGGATGTACTTAAAATCATTTTCTCCGCTTCCGGTTGTTTCTGTTGGCTGCGAATTTGAAGACATTCCGAGCATAACAATTTCCTGCAAACGGAGCATGTGCCAGCTTGTTGAGCATTTAATTTTAACTCACAAAAAAAAGAATTTTGCGCTTATGACTTTGGAAGGCGAATCGCAGGAAGCAAAAGAACGTGAAAACGCTTTCCGTCAGACGCTAAAAAAATACAAAATTGAATTTGACGAGTCAAAAAAAATTTACGGCGGATTCACTTACGACACAGCGACTTCCGCTTTAAGAGAATACAGAGAAAGAAAAGGCGCATTTGACTTTGAAGCAATTATCGCACTGAATGATGAAATGGCTTTTGCATGCCTTGATGTTTTAAAAGTATACGATGTAAAAATTCCGCAGGAAATAACAGTTACAGGATTTGACGATGAAATCAGAGCGGCTTGCGTAACTCCGTCTCTTACATCTATAAATCAAAATGTAGAAAAACAAACTGAAGCTGCGGCAAAACTTTTGTGCAAAATAATAAACGGCGAAAACACTTCAATAAAAAAAGCAATAAGCTCGTATCCAGTTTTCAGGCAGACTTGCGGATGCATCTCATCCAAAGACACAACCGGCGTTGGAATCGGAGTCAAGGGAAATAAAATAGAAGCTTCTGTAAAAAACATAATGGATTTTGGGCTGAACAAATGGTACGCAAACAGAAATAATTTTATTCAGATTATTCAGCACTACTCTACTTTGCAAGCTGAAATCACGCTGGACAGCTTAAGACAAAGAATAAACAGCGACCTGATTTCTTACGGAATAACCGCGGCGGCAATCTGCCTTTTTGAATCTCCAGTTTCAACAGAGCGTTTTGACTTCTTCAAGTTCCCAGACAAAACTTATATTTTTTCAGCATTTGACAAGGAAAACAATTTTATACTTAGCCACAATGCAGAAAAAATTTATTTCGATCCAAAATCAAAAATGCTTCCCGATGAAATTTTTTCTTCAATGGACGGAATGTATGTTTGCACTTTGTTTAACAACTCGCTGATTTATGGCTACATAGTTTACAGACCGGGCGACTACGATTCTTCCGTTTACTCAATGGTTTGCAAAATGATTTCATCCAGTATCGCAAACGCAGTTACATTCAGCCAGGCTAAAAACAAACTTAAAAAACTTGAAAAAGACTACAACAAAATCCGAGCAGTTTCTGTTACAGATGAACTTACAGGACTTTTAAACAGGCGCGGCTTTATTTCCATAAGCTCAAGAATTCTTGAAACAGCCATGAACAGCGGGCAAAACGGACTGATTCTTTTTGGCGACATTGACGGGCTCAAAAAAATAAACGATACGCACGGACACGCGGCAGGCGACAGAGCTATAAAAAACGAAGCTGCGCTTTTAAAGAAAACATTCCGCTCATCAGATGCAATCGCGCGTCTTGGCGGAGACGAATTTGCAATACTCGCGGGTGGGCTTAATCAGGAAAATTTTTCAAAGTTAAAAGACAGGCTTCAAGAATACTGCGACGAATACAACAAAAATTCAGGAGAGCCTTTTACACTTTCAATAAGCATAGGTTCAGCTTCGTTCGGCGGAAAAAGCGGCTACGACATAAATTCTCTGCTTGAATACGCAGACTCGGCTTTGTACAAAGAAAAACAAAAAAAATACGGATTTAAGTTTAAAGGTAGAAAATGAAAATCGAAGCGAAATTTTATTCAGAAAAAAACAAAATTTATTTTTTAAGCGGAACTGAACTCGATACAAAAAACGAAAAGCTTATAAATGGAAACTGCTGCAAAAATGATTCAGAGCCAGAAGAAAATGCGCTTTATTCTATAAACATTGCGCAAGAACTTATAGGCGCAGAAGAAAACGCAAACGAAGAATTTCTTGCTGAGCTAAGAGACTGGCTAAAAAAGCTTGAAGAAAAAAATTCATTCGCAATAATAATTCCTTCCGCAGAAAAAGTTCCGGCAACTCAAGAAGAAAAAGAAATCTTCACGGCAAGTTTCAAGCATTGCGCAAGAAGAATAAAAGACTGCGAAAACGTAATAGGTTTTTCTGTTCCGCAAAACATTGAGCCGGATTTTTTTATTTCAGAATTAAAGGCGAAACACGGACATTACATTTTTTTCAGCACGGATGAAAAACTTCTTGCCTCTGATGAAAAAATCGTAAAGCTTTAAGACGGGTCCCTTTGGCTTCAACAAAACATCACTATCTGCGAAATAACGCAACATTTTCAAAAGTTTTTCAGTAAATTCCCTTGAACATTTTTTTATTTTTTGTCAAAATAAGAAAAAAGTTGAACGCATCCTGTTTATTTATTAAATTTTACAGGAGGAAAACAACTTTTATGGAGAATATACCATGGATTATGAGCACAACGATTTCATCAAACTTGTTTCAGGGACTGTAGCTTTCAGCCTGTTTTTTGTAGCTCTTTGTGTATGCACCCTTGTTTTTATTCCTGCTGAAAAGCCAGTTGAAAATACCGTGGCTTCAGAAAATATACAAACTGAACCAACACAAGACCAAGTTGTAAATTACGAATCAATTTTTGACAAGGAATATCCTGAGCTTGTAATTGAAAACAAAAGCAAAGATGATGCCGGGCTTATTCTTTACAAGCAGCCGCAAAGCAGAGCCGCAGTTGAATGGTACTACTCAAGAGTTGTAAACAGCCGAGAAGTTGCGCAGGCAGTGCTCCAGTCAGCAGAAGAATTTAACATTCCGCTTTCACTTGCGTTTGCACTTGCCCACACAGAAAGCAACTTCAAAGTAACAGCAATGCACAAAAATACAAACGGAAGCATTGACCGCGGACTTTTCCAGCTGAACAACATAAGTTTCCCAAAATTAGAAGAATCCGATTTTTACGATCCAAAAACTTCTGCGCATTACGGACTTTCGCATTTAAGATTTTGTCTGAACACAGCAGGAAACGAAATTGCAGCCCTTGCAATGTACAACGCCGGAGCAAACAAAGTAAGAAAAAACAGCACGCCTCAGATTACGCTTGACTATATTTCTAAAATTCAGAATTACAAGCGCGATCTTGAAGATAATTTCGCAGTTGAAGTTTTGGCTTTGTACAATACAGAAACTCAGAAAAACTTGCTTGCAAAAAAGTTTTAGCCTAAAAATGCATGAAGCGTAACTTCGCCGGAATGAAGAACTTTGTTTGTTCCGTCAGCAAGTTCAACCAGAAGCCCTGCGTCATCAGTAATGTCCAGGGCTTTTGCTTTAAATGATTTTTCCTGCCCGATTACAGGAGAAATGTCCAGTTCCCTGCCAAGCAAAAAAGAAAGGCTTTTATATTCAGGAATAATATTTTCACCGGAATTTAAAATCGCAGTTATTTCATCCATGCAGCAAAATGTCAACTTCTGGCTGTTTATTTTTTTTTCAGACAAGAATTCAGCAGTAGAAATTCCGCCGGCTTTTTTGCGAAGTTCTTCTGGAAAATCATTTTGCGCAACAAGATTTATTCCAATTCCAACTATAGCGGCTTCAACAATGCCTTTTGAAGAATTTACAATTCCTTCAGTTAGAATTCCGCACACTTTTTTTCCGTCGCAAAAAATATCATTCACCCATTTTATTGAGCAGCTTGCTCCAAATAATTTTTTTATGGCGCGGCAAACTCCAACGGCAGAACTCACCGTGAACATCGCAGGATTTTTTATGCCGCCTTCTTTTACAACTGAAAAACTGAAATATGATCCAGTCAAAGACGGCGAATAAAAAAAACGTCCCAAGCGTCCATGACCGGAAGTTTGGGATTCGGCAGCAACAAGAGTATTGTTAAAGATTCCGCCGTTTTCAGTCAAAGAGCCGTCTTCATTTAAAAGAGGAGATATTGCATTTCCACGGCGGACAAGCTCGGAATTTGTGCTGTCAATTTCTTTAAACAGATGAATTTTAAAATATTTTTTCCAGCCGTCTAAAGAAAGATTTTCAGCTTCAAATTCCTTTGCCATTATTTTTTTCCAAGAGTTGAAAAAGAATTTACAGTTGAGCAGAAAACAATTCCGCTTCCCGGCTCCTGCAAGCAAGCAAGATTTTTTACAGCATCAAGAACTGAATCTTTCTTTTCAGAATCTACAATAATCATAAGCATTTCTTTTTCTGGAACAATGTGCATTCCAAAGAATTTTGCATCGTCCTCACGCGCAGTTCCTCTTGCATTTATAACAGTTCCGCCGCCAGCTCCAGCTTTTCTTGCCGCAGCCATCGCGTCATCTGCATAACCTCTATTCAAAATAACCGAAATTAAAGTCTGTTTTCCTTCTGACATAGCATCGCCTTCCTTTCCTTTTATAACTCCCGCTTTTACCATTGTGTCCGACTCCAAAGCACAAAGGTAACCAAAATCTTTTTTTTCATTTTCGCAGGCTTCTTGAATCGCTGAAAAAATTTTTTCCTTGTTTTCCTGCTCAACAAGAATAAGAACAATGTCTTTTGTTTTTGCTCCAAGTCCAAGAGCATCCGCAATTCCGCTTGAAGAAATTCCTTTTCCTCGCAAAACAGTTCCGCCAAAACTTCCAGCCTTTACAGCAGAATCAGAAACAAGCTCGGCTTTATTCTGCGGAACTTCAGCTAATAAAAGATAAAATGCGCTCATTGCTTAACCTCCTTTTTTCTTGTCTTCAACTTGAAAATTATTCCAAGAATCTGAATTGCAATCAGCGGAGTCATGGCAACAAGGGCAATCACTCCGAACGCTCCAGCCGCAGAATCAGTTCCGCTTGCAGAAGCCGCGCCAATTGTAAACGAAAGAATAAACGTGCTGGTCATAGGACCGGAAGCAACTCCGCCTGAATCAAATGCGATTCCCATAAAAAGCGCAGGACTAAAGAAAGTCAAAAGAAGCGCAAGTGCATATCCCGGAATCAGAATGTACCACAAGCTGAATCCATACAAAATGCGAATCATGCACAACGCAATTGAAGAAGCAACTCCAAGTGAAAGAGTAGCAAGAATAACTTTTCTCCTGATGTTTCCACCTGTTGCATTTTCAACCTGCTCTGTAAGAACCCAAACGGCAGGCTCTGCGCAGACCGTTATCGCCCCGAACAAAAGCGAAACTACAATTATAAGCGCAACCCAAATTCCGCCGTTGAAAAAAGCCGCCTGTCCAAGAACACTGCCAAGCATTTTTCCTGCGCTCATAAATCCGCCGTCCGCTCCAACCAAAAACAAAATCAGTCCAAAGAAACAGTACAAAATTCCCTGGGCAACTTTTCGGATTTGAACAGGAGGAAGCTTTAAAAGCAAAATTTGGAAAACAGCAAACATTATTACAAGCGGAAGCATTGACATAAAAACTTCACGCACAACTTCCGGCAGATATTCAATGAAAACTGAAAGCCCTTCCTGCAGATTGTCCGCAGAAGATTCCGCCGCCCCAGAAGCTGAAGAAGATGAGCCTGCGCCAGAAAGATTCAGAATCATTCCATAGACACAAACTGCGGCAATAGGTCCGATGCTTGCAATTCCTGTAAGACCAAATGAACTGTCGCTTGTTCCACCTTCTTTTGAAGAGCCTGCATGACGAACGGAAGCAACTCCCATTCCAAGAGCCATAATAAACGGAACTGTCATAGGTCCTGTTGTCGCTCCGCCCGCATCAAACGCCGCGCCCTGAAGTTCCTTTGGACACATAAATGCAAGAGAAAACAACGCAATATATGAAATAATCAAAACAGTTCTAAGATTAAGAGAAAAAACAGTTCTGCAAAGTCCGATTGTTATAAAGAAACCTACGCCAACCGCAATGCCCAGAACAAGTCCCCATTTGTTCACATTTGAAGAAAGGCTTTTTATTTGATCTGCGAGAACTTGAACATCAGGCTCGGCAATCGTAACCATAACGCCAATCAAAAATGAAGCAGAAAGAAGCAAGGCAAGATTCTTTTTACTTGTAAGAGCCGCACCGCTCCGTTCACCTATAGGAAGAATTCCAATATCAACGCCAAGCAGAAAAAATGTAAGCCCGACAACGACAAGAATTCCTCCTATAACAAACCTTACAATTATATTAAGGCTTAAAGGAGCAACGGTGACTGAAAGCAAAAGAACAATCACCATAATCGGGAAGACAGAAAAAAATGTCTCCTTGAATTTTTGAAACAGGTTCATAACAACTCCTCAGTATGAACGAATTAGAAAAATACTTTTATAAAAAGACCGCTGAAAGCTATTGCTTCCGAAACGCATTCTAGCATTATTTTTTTAAGCTAAACTACGATAAATTTTTGTAGCAATTCCAGCCTTTCTCTCTGATTTCCTTGACCCAGCGGGCGGCAAGTTTTTTTGCGCCTTCCAAGTCATGGTCTTTGCAGTTTCCGCATTCAACTTCTGTGCTTCCAGGAATTTCTTTATCCCAAACTGCAACTTTTTCAAGAACATTGCAAAGATGCTCGGCAATATAAGATTCCTCGTGGTCGCCCCAGACTGTAAGATAAAATCCAGTTCTGCATCCCATAGGACTAAAGTCAATTACAATGCGCGGAAGCTCATCTCTTATATATTCAGCAACAAGATGCTCCAAGGTATGAATCGCTCCAGTCGGCATAAATTCCTTGTTCGGCTGGCAAAAACGGACATCATATTTGCTTACAATGTCGCCCTTTCTGCCTGTTTTTTCAGAAGCCAAACGCACAAAAGGAGCTGTAACCTTTGTGTGATCCAAATTAAAACTGTCCACGTTGTATTTTTTTTCAGCCATAAATTGCCTCCATTTTTAATTTACTAATTTTGAATAAGAAATGCTTCAACATTTTTTGGAGATTCAAAAATAAAATCCGCGCCGCAGTCTTCGAATTCTTCTTTTGTTCCAAAGCCCCAAAGAATTCCAGCGCACTTTATTCCAGCAGAATGCGCGCCGTCCACATCATAATGCCGGTCGCCAATTAAAATGCATTTTTCTTTTTCGTCTGAAATTCCGTTTGATTCCAAAACATATTTTACAACATCGCATTTTTCAACACGAGATTTTTCTTCCAAGTCGCTTCCGCCTACAAAATCAAAAAGATTCAAGATTCCCTTGCGCTCAAGAATTTGCCTTGCGTAAACTTCGGGCTTGCTTGTTGCAACAAATATTTTCTTTCCGGCAACGCGCAATTTCTTTATAAGCTCAACAACGCCGCTGTAAAGTTCCGCTTCAAACATTCCTTTTTCCGCATAATAATTTCTGTAAACTTGCATTGCGTTTTGAATTTCATTTTCTGGAAGCTTGAGAGTCTTGGAAAAACTTTCTTTTAACGGCGGACCAATCATTGTGCTGTAAACCGCGCGGTCAATTTTCAAGCCGTAATGAGCAACAACTTTATCAAACGAATTAAAGACACCTTTTGAAGTGTCCATTAAAGTTCCGTCAAAATCAAAAAGAATATAGTCAAACATTATTCCATTCCCAAGAAAAGCTTGTACCCGTTGTACGCCTGCTGAATGTCTTCTTTTGAAGTGATTTCCCACGGAGCGTGCATGCTCAAAACCGCAACGCCGGCATCAAGAACATACATTCCATACTTTGCGGCAAGATGAGCAATTGTTCCGCCGCCGCCCTGGTCAACTTTACCAAGCTCTGCAAGCTGATATTTTACATTTCCAGAATCAAGGATATTTCTAAGCTTTGCAATGAATTCAGGATCCGCATCGCTTGCCCCGGACTTTCCGCGCGAACCAGTATACTTTTGGAAAACGATTCCGCCGCCAAGGAACGAAGAATTTTCCTTGTCGAACAAATTCGCATTCATCGGGTCGTAAGCTGAATTCACATCGCTAGAAAGCATCCAGCTGTTATTAAGGCAGCGACGCACAGCAAGCTCTGAATATTCACCAAGCCGGGCAACAACTTCTGCAACTGCATTTTCCATAAAATGACTTCCCATTCCAGTTGCGCCATAGCTTCCGATTTCTTCCTTGTCAACACAAATGCAGCAGTTTGTCCTTGAAGAAGCCTTGCTGTCAACCATCGCCTGTGCAGAAGTGTAAGCGCAAGAACGGTCGTCTTGTCCGTAAGCCAAAATCAAGCTTCGGTCAAATCCCAAATCTCTTGGAGCTCCGGCAGGAACAACTTCAAGTTCTGCGGAATTAAAATCTTTTTCTTCAATTCCGTATTTTTCCTTTAAAATTTCCAGAACAAGTTTTTTTGCCTTGTCTTTTTCTTTTGACTCTGAATCTTCATATTGAGTAGATGGAATTTCACTTCCGCAGATTAAATCAAGGCTTTCTCCGTCTATAAAATCAGCAGCAGTTTCTTTCATCTGTTTTTGGGCAAGGTGCGGAAGAATATCAGAAATGCAAAAAACAGGCTCATCGGATTTTTCGCCAATTGAAACTTTTACAGTAGAACCGTCCTTTAGGCAAACAATTCCATGCAAGGCAAGCGGCAAAGTAACCCACTGATATTTTTTTATTCCGCCGTAATAATGCGTGTTCAAGTAGACAAGGAAATCTTTTTCATAAAGCGGATTCTGCTTTACATCCAAGCGCGGAGAATCGATGTGCGCCCCAAGAATGTTCATTCCGTTTTCAATAGAGCCTGTACCGATTTCAAAAAGCGCGATGCTTTTATTGCGTTTGCAGACGTAGACTTTTTCGCCTGGCTTTAAGAAATCTGTTTTCTGAATGTCCTTGTATCCGTTTTTTTCCGCAAGCTGAATTATAAGCGAAACACACTCGCGCTCAGTTTTTCCGTTTTCAAGAAATTTCTTATATTCTTCTATTAAATCCATTTTGTTCTCCATGATAATCAATACCGTTAAATTAAATCCATGTCATATTCGGGCTTGACCAGAATATCTGTCAACATAAAGTTTATTAGATTGCCAGTGCGAATCCGGCAATGACAAGCCTTTAAATTAAAGACATTGTTTCCAAGAATTTTGCAGAAGTATAACACAATAGAAGCAAAAAGTCAGTCGTAAAAAATAATGTGTCTGCCAATTGATTCAGCCGTTTTTTTCAGCGTTGAATTTTTAAAGAAACTGTGCTACAATAATTTCATTATGGCAAAACCAAAGACAGAATTTTCTGTAAACCAAAAAGTTGTTTACCCAAGCCAGGGCGTTGGAAAAATCACAGAGATTTTCAAAAAAGACTTCAACAACGAGCCTACATATTACTACAAAATTTATCTTGAAGTTTCCGACATGAATGTAATGGTTCCTGTTTCAAAATCAAAAGACTTAGGAATCCGCGCAATAGTTTCAAAAGATGAAGCTCAGGCAGCACTGAATTCAATCAGCGATGACTTTGAGCCTCCTACTTCCGACTGGAAACTTCGCTACCAGATGAACCTTGACCTGCTCAAAAAAGGCACAATCGGCGACATTGCGGCAATCGTGCGCTGTCTTTACCACCGTTCAAAGGTAAAGGAACTTCCAATTCTTGAGCGCAAACTTTATGACAATGCAAAAAAACTTCTTGAGGACGAAATTGCAGAAGCCTTTGGAATTTCCGACAAAGAAGTTGAAGCCATGCTGCATGAAAAACTTGAGCCGCTCGGTTTAAAGATTGAAAAGAAACAAGCCTTTGCTGACGATGATGAAGACGAAGATGAGTTTGAAGAAGAAACTTCATCTAACGAAAAAGATTCCGAAGACTTTGACAGCGAGGATGATGATTAATAAAGTTCTTGTCATAGCCGCAGCAGGATCTTCCAGCCGGATGGGGCTTGGCAAAAAAAAAGAATACCTTCCATTAAAAAAGGGAACTGTGCTTTCTGAATCGGTCCGTGCTTTTATTGAAGCTACGGATTTTTCAGAAATTATAGTTTCCATTCCAAAAGACGGCGAGCAGGAAGCAAAAGCCGCATTGCTTGCCGACACGGAACTAGAAAGCCTTTTAAAGAACACAACGCTGACTTTTGCGGAAGGCGGAGCCACGAGGCAAGAGTCAGTTTTCAAGGCGCTTTGCAAAATCAAAAATAAAAATTCAATTGTGCTAATACACGACGGCGCGCGTCCATTTGTTTCAAAAAAAATAATTCAGGATGTAATTTCTAAAGTGCAAGAATTTGGAGCGGCAGTCCCGGCAATTCAGCCTGTTGACACACAAAAAGAAATTGCACCGGACGGAACAATCAGCCGTCATCTTGTAAGAAAAAATTTGGGAGCCGTGCAGACTCCGCAGGGATTTTTGCTTGAGCCGCTGATTGAATGCCACAAAGCTGCTTTTCAAAAAAAACTTGAGTTCACGGACGACACAGAAGTGTGGGACGCTTTTCCTGATTTTACAGGCGGAAAAAAAGTTCACGTTGTTGAAGGCAGCGAAAAAAACAAGAAGATAACTTTTATTCAGGATATTTCCAAGGAAACAAAAATGATCCGCATAGGAATTGGAACAGACTTGCACAGACTTGTTGAAGGCAGAAAGTTTATTTTGGGCGGAGTTGAAATTCCTGCGGAAAAAGGAGAGCTCGGACATTCAGACGGAGATGTTCTGCTTCATGCAATCAGCGACGCGCTTTTAGGAGCATCCGGCATGGGAGACATAGGCTCATATTTTCCAAGCGAAGATCCCAAATGGAAAAACGCCGATTCCGCTGAGCTTCTAAAAAAAATCTGGGCGGACGTAAAATCCGAAGGCTGGACTTTAGGAAACCTTGACTGCGTAGTAGAAACAGAAAAACCGAAATTGCTTCTCTGGCGCGAAAAAATAATAAGCTCAATTGCAGACATACTCAAAACTGACTCAAAAAACATTTTTGTAAAAGCAAAAACAAACGAAAAGCAAGACGCCGTAGGAGCAGGCAACGCAATAAGAGCATACTGCGTATGTCTATTAGAAAAAACTGAATAGCCGCAAATACAATCATTTTCTTTACAAATGCAACTTTTTGACATATATTGTAGATATGAACACAGTAGCAATGAATGTTAGAGTTGACAAAAATCTCAAGGAACAGGCGACAGAGCTTTACAACGATTTGGGGCTTTCGCTTTCGAGCGCAATCAATATGTTTTTGCGGCAGTCGGTGAGGGAAAACGGGCTTCCGTTCAAGCCGCAGCGGACGAGACGAAAGAGCGAGATTGAGCTTGCATCTGAGGAAGCCGACCAGCTTATGAACGACCCGAACGCGAAAACGTACAATAATTTTCAGGAAATTCTTGACGAGCTAGGAATCGATGCATGAGCGAAACAGAAAACAAATACAGTCTCCGACAGACTAACCGCTTCAAGAAGCACCTTAAGCTAATGGCAAAACGCAATAAATCTTCAATCAGAAAGATTGCGGAAACGGTCGATTTGCTTCAAAGAGGCGAAAAACTTCCCGAACGATTCCGCGACCACGAGCTTGCAGGAAATCTTAAAGGCAACCGCGAGTGCCATATTCTGCCGGATCTGCTTTTGATTTACAGGATTTTCAACGACATTCTGATTCTTGAGCTTGTTGACACTGGAAGCCACGCTGATTTGTTCGGAATGTAAAAACAACCACTAATTTTCTTCTATTAAAATAACATCAAATTCATTACAAATAAAAATCAAGCGTTCCTTATCTTTGAAAAGGCTTTTTGAATGCTTTCAAGGACTTCGCTTCTTAAAGTTTCTTCTATATTTATGACAGTTTCGGCGATCTTTTCTTTTTCTGATTCTTCACATTTTCCAAAAAGGCGGACAGGTTCAATTCCAAGCGAAAGCGCGATGTTTTCGATTGTTTCAGGAGACGGAAAATACTTGCCGTTTTCAATGCTGTTTATGTAGTTTGAGCTTTTTCCAATTTCGAGCGCAAGGTCAAGCTGGCGCATTCCCTTTTGTTTTCTGAAAAATTTAAGATTCTGAATGAACTGTTGCCGCAAAGTCTGCATACACATACTATGGCAATGTTTTTAAAACTGTGTACATCTAAATAAAATGTATATTTTTGCATATTTTGTTGACGATAACCGTATTTAGATGTATCATTACATTCATATTAAATGTATCGTGGGAGTTTATCATCACGATAAAGGAGTTTTTTTATGAAAAGTTTTAAAAGTATTTCAATGTTTGCAATGGTACTTTTATGCGCGGTGTCTTTATTTGCAAAGTCGGAAGGTGTAGCCATTGAGCCAAACTCTCCGGAAAACCCATTTTTATCAACATCATGGGAATGCAAAGGTGCAGATGTTTTTGAATTTTCAGATGACGGAAAGATGATGTACGGATTTTCTGAAGTTTCATATAAGCTAAAGAAAATCGGTGAATCTTATGAGCTGACTTTTAAAGTCGGCCCATTAAAGTCGGTCATTACTTTGGAAAATAAAGATTCAAAGACGGCAATTTGCAAAATGAAAACAACAACTATGGTTTGCACTAAAAAATAACAGTTTTTCTATGCAGCAGGAATATTGCGCACACCGTAATGTTCCTGCTTTTTTTATGAAAAAATTTTATAAGGGGAAATTTTATGGAACAAATCAAAGACATCGAAGAACGTGTTGTAATGTTTTTTACACATTATGAAGTTGTAAGACGCAGAGGAAGCCTTGTTGAAGCTACACGTAAATGGTGGAGATGTTCAGAAACCAAAGCAATGGCTGCCGACTACGTTTTTTCTGTAATTTCAGGCATAGTGCAAGAAGTCTATATAGCAACAGGCTGCCACGAAGAATTTGATGACGGCACAGCGAATCCCCATTTTTTTGGAGCACGCAAAGTGTTTGATCTCGACCTTGCTTCAGATAGCGTCCGCGCAAAATATAACGGCAAACGGCTTCCTCCAGAATACATTGGAGGACAAAATCCAGTAAGATACAATTTCTAGCAAGAAAAACAAGCGAAAAGGAGAAAATTAAGATGAAGAATAATACTTTTGTTGCAATAATTTTGTTTTGCATTTTTTCATGTATTTATGCAGAGAATGAGTGGGTAACAATCGCAAGCACTGAAAATAAAAATCTTACATATTCAGATTAGGTCTTGTTCTAAACATTTCCAGTCTTGTTGCAAAAGTCGAACTTTCATTCAACGACATCCTCGGCTTTTCAGCAGGAGCCGGAATCATGATTGGATTTGGATATTAAAAAATCACATTTACAACTTTGCAACCCGCTTGGAAATTTCTAAAGTCGCGGTTTCAAGTTCTTCCTTTATTATCGAGTTGATTTTGTTCTGAAGAGTGTCGTCAAAAGAAGCCGTTCCCGGAGCAAAGAACAGCGCGGCAGGCATCACATCAAAAGCCGCTACAATGCGCTCAAGAAGTTTATAAGTTACGAATTTTCCGCCCGTTTCAATTACGCTCAAATGATTCGGTGAAATCTCAAGTTTTTCCGCAAACTGCTCCTGCGACATTCCCGACTTTTTTCTGTAATACTTAACGTTCTCGCCAAAAATTTTTCTTATATCAACCGACGACATAAAAATAGTATGCCCTACAAGCACAACAAATCACATAAGCAAAAAGAATAAATATCATCATAAACCATTCTAAAAGCATTGAAATATATTGCTTTTTGAAATAAAATAATTATAAATCATTCTTTAGGAATGGAAATAAAAGGAGTTTTTTTTATGGAAACAAATGAAATTGCAAGTGTGCTTATAAAATCAAGCAATGAAGACGACACAAAAAATCTTGAAAACGTGCAGAAAATTCTTGACTACTACAGAAAATCAGACAATCCAAAAATTAAAGAACTGATTTATAAAGAATACAATCGATTTGCAGAAGCTGTTAATAAAATAATAAAAGACGAACAGAAAAAAGGAGAGAATTGAAATGAAAAAGAAAACCATTGTTGCGTTTATTGTATTTATGTTTTTTGCAGCAACTGGCATTTTTGCAGAAGAAGGACCAATAAAAAAACATGGTTGGTATTGGCCGGATGGAATAACTCTTAAAGGACAATTATTTTTTGACATCGCAAATTCATACAAAGAACAGGATGGCTGGGCAATAGTTGACGGCAGAAAACTTCATTACTGGCTCTATGATTCTTATACATACCATGATGGGAACGACAGCTATATTTTTAATAAATATATTCCTTATTGGGTTGAAAACATGGGATATGTAATTGATTTTGACAATATAAAAAAATATAACCCAAGTCAAAAAGTTGCTTCATCTGTAAAAGCTTTGATGAACCAGCGCAACTGCGATGTAAGTGTTGCCCTTGTAACGGATGACTGGCGTGCTGGCAATCATTATGTAGTTATAAACAGCTATAGTAGAGCCAAGCAAATTTACATCACAACAATTATGCCTCTTATTCAGTAATCAAAAATAATCTATAAAAACAGGAGATTTTTATGAAACACACAAAACTTATTCTTGCGGCAGTTTTAGCGTTGGCTGCAATTGCTCCACTTTCAGCACAGAACAATATGATTCTAGTGAAAGGCGGCACATTCCAGATGGGAAACAATTCTGAAAAAGATGCTCCAGTGCACACAGTTACTGTAAGTGATTTTTACATGAGCCAAACTAAAATCACACTTTATGAATGGATGAGCACAACTGGTGCATATCCTGAAGGGTACAAGGATTGGGTCAATGGAAGACTTCCTCAAAGCCAGTGGAAGATAAATGCCGCAGAAAATGTTACCTGGTTTGATGCAATAGTGTATTGTAATTTTCGGAGCATAGAAGAAGGTCTTACGCCTTGCTATGCCTCTAATGGTTCAAAAGACAATATTAATAATGCGGAAAAACTCCGCGCAGAATATCCAAATATTACCTGCGACTGGAATGCAAACGGCTACCGCTTGCCAACGGAAGCAGAGTGGGAATACGCCGCCCGGAATGAAATGCGTATTTCTGATTTTAATAAAGGAAGTCTTGAATGGTGCTGGGACTGGTATTCTAGTGATTATTACGAAGTAAGTAAAAACGCAAAAAATCCGCATGGACCAGATTACGGAGAAATGATATATTCATCAACTTGTAGAATACTCAGAGGTGGTGCTGATGATGATATAGAAAATCTACCATATCCTGTATATAAAAGGAATAATGCGTCACCAAAAGAATTTGAATATATTGCCGGTCCTCGCCCTTTCTCTTTCCGTGTAGTAAGGAATGCAAAATAAGATGTAAACAGTAAAGGTAGTTTTAAAAACTACCTTGAAAGCAACAAAGTCGCAACTTCAAGTTGATTTTTTTTCAGAAAAGTAATAGGCTCTAGTCCCTAAAATATTGTCAAATCCTTATATGGAGCAAAAAAAATGGATAAGAGTTTTATCGTAAATGCGCTTAAGAAAAACGGCGTACAAGAAGGAATGTGCCTTGAAGTCCACAGCAGCCTTAAAAGTTTTGCTCATGTTGAAGGCGGAGCAGAAACTGTAATAAACGCACTCAAAGAATGCGTCGGTTCAGAAGGTACAATTTTTATGCCGGCACTAAGGCTTAGCCCTGCCCTTCCGCTCACAGACGAAGACAAAAAGCTTGGAATAACCTGCAAAATAAAAATCCTTCCCGATGACAGAAAAAAAAGCGCAATGGGAATTATCGCCGACACATTCAGGCTGCAAAACGGAACTCTTACAGGAAGCGGAATAATGCAAATTTCAGGCTGGGGAAAACACGCGCAGGAAGCTGTAACTGGCGGACTTAATTTTGCCATTCACAACGGAGGCAAGGCACTTCTTTTGGGCGTGGACATTTATAAGCTTACCGCAATGCATTATGTTGAAGAAATCACTCCAAAAGAAATTTCTGGCATCTTTGCTCCGAGCGAAGAAGCCAACAAAATCTATCCGTCTGAAGAATGGTTTATTGAAGCAGGAAATCCTCCTGTAAAAGCCTGGTACAAAATTCAAAACATGGCTGACGAAATGGGCTTTATAAAACATTTTGACATCGGAAGCTGCAAGGCAATGCTTTTTGATGTGGGAAAAGTTGTTTCGCTTTATGAGCATGAACTAAAAACAGACCCATTCGGATTTTGGGAAGTAAAGAAGAAATCATAGTCTTCACTCCGCGTTTCTTGCAAGACGAAGCCCGCCTGTTTTTACGTAGGACGGGTCGGCTCTTCTGTAGCAGGATTCAAAATATGAATAGGACGCGTTGTAGCCGCCCTGTTTCATGCTTTTGTAAGGATAAATTTCGTATTTCCAGTCGTAGGGCGCGCCGAAATCGTAGCACCATTCGTAGGCGTTTCCGGCAAGGTCGTAAAAACCAAGCTCGGAGGGAAGCTTTCCGCCCTGCTTGTGGATTCTCATTCCGCCTTTTGCAGGAATTTTGCACGCGGAATTGCGGTCGTCCCAGCCGGCGGCAGTTTTGTTTGGTCCGTCCTGCATTGAGTTGCTCATATTCCAGCCGTAGTTTTTTGCGACTTTTGACTGCGCGACAAATTCAATTCCCATGATTTCGTCCATAAGAGTGGGCTTTGAGCTTCCGTTGCAGGGACCGGTTTTGTCGCCGGGTGCATTTCTTCCGCTTATAAAAGAACCGTCCTCGCATTTGCGCGCGGCATACTCCCATTCATAAAGATACGGAAGCCTGAATCCGTCCGCATTTTTGTTCACGTACGGATTGTCAACATTTCCTTTTGCAAGACTTGTCATGTCGGTTGCCTTTGCGTTCCCATAAGGAAGCGGAATATTTGAAGGACTCTCGCCTTCCTTGTAAACTGAATTCCTAAGCGGATTTTTTAAATCAGAATCCGTACAGTAAACCGGAGCAAGACCGCACAATTCGCTCAAGGCATTGCACCACACAACCGCGTCGCGCCAGTTTATTCCGCAAACAGGAATTCCTTCATCCTGTGGTTCGCCGCCCTCATTAAAAAGTTTGCTGCTGCTCAAATCTCCGTACTGACCTTCCGCGCCAGCATTTTCAAAAGTATATTTCTTGTTTCCGCGCAAATCAGAACTCGCCCAAGAATACACAAAACGCCAAACATTGTAGCTCACCTCGAACTTTGACATGCTGAACGGCACGACCTGAACATTTTTCGTAACGCTTTCAACATCCTCGCCAAGCACAATCGCGTCGGTATTCAAAACGCTTATCATGTCGATTTTTAACTCTGAACCTGAAACAGAAAACTGCGATTCTTCCGTTCTGGGAGCGACTTTGTAATAAGCGTAGTCGTTGGAATTATCGCCTGAAAAATTGCATGAGAAAAACAGCACGCAAACCGCGGACAAGGCAAAAACAAATTTGTTCATAGCGGAATTTTACTTGGTATTTTGGGATTTTACAATGGAATTTTTGTGAGGTAAACAGTTTTGCGGTAAACAGTTATTCGGTTTTCATTCCTATAAAAGTTTTATCTGCCTCTTCACCAAAAACAATTCCGTCATTTTTTAAGTCTTTATCTTTTGAAAGATAAAAAGTCAATAAAACCGAAAGAAGAGCCAATATCAAATACAAAACAAATAATATAATTTTCACAACCTTAAAATATGGAGACACGGAATTTACTGACAATTCTTTTATGGACAACAAGGCATCCTTTACTGATAACTTATTATTGTCCCGTTCCAATACATTTATTGTTTTTAATGTTACCAGCGCATAGTTTTCTATTTTAGTTTTTATTATATTATCAGCCAAAGCCTGAACACCATTCACTTCATTTTTTTCAAGAGATTTTTCAAGAA
>JAUNWH010000015.1:0-10113 GCA_030540405.1 Spirochaetales bacterium | reverse complement strand
TCCGTGTTCATCTGTTTTTGTAATGCACCTGGATATATTTCATCAACTTTCTTTTCCAGTTGTATTATGCCTAAATCTATAAATGAATTTAAATGTCTATTTATGATTTCAACGCTAATAAATAGTATTATAAACACAAAAGACAGAAGCACATTTAAAACTCTCATGCAGATTCTGTTCGTCTTATTTTCAAGTTTTTTTACAAAAAGGAAATTCAGCAATATTGAAATAACAAAAACTATAATAACGCTTAATACAATCATTTAAAATCCTCATTAATGTAAATTCTTGTTTTTTGATTTTTATTCATGCAGCCAGCTTTGATTAAATCAAAAAATGATTTCTTATATATTTCTACTTCACTGTATCTTTCTTTCAAGCCTAAATCGTTTAATACAGCTTTTGTCAACAAAATACCGCACGGTGCTTGCATAAAAATTTTAAAAGTCTCGGGATAAAACACATTTTTATTTTTTTCTATAAGAATTTTATATTTTATCTTTTTATCTTGCCAAGTTGAAAATAATTTTACAGCCTGTATCACAAAAAACAGGCTGACTACAACTTGCGGAATAACCAGCCACTTTAAAATCCTAAAAAAAGGAATCAAAGCAATTATTATTCCACAAATTAACAGAAGAAAAGAGTAAGTATTCAAATATAAATATCTGAAAAACCTATGCATTTCCTACCTGAGCAGCTGAAATTGCCTTGTATAAAGCATCAACTGTTTTCTGAGCAGTTTTTTCATCCGCACCAGAAAGCATAACTCTTGTTCGCTGAGTAAAACTTTCATAGTAAAGATAATAAGCAGGACAGAAACATCCACAAGTAGAAGTTCTTTCATATCCAATTTCTTTCACGCTGCTTGGAAGCACATATTTTACAGTTGTTCCTGTATTAAAACAATAACATTCAATTACCTTTTTAACTTCAACAACCCTCTTGTTTGTAATAACAAGAAAACCATTAACTCTATAACCTAAAATTTTGGCAAAGAATTTCCGAATCTGCCCCAAGGCTATTGCCAAAGGATTTGAACTTGTAGCCCAAAGTTCCGCTTCAATCTCCATTACAAGAGATTCTCCCTCTTCAAGAATTAAACCTGATTTTAAATCTGACATATCAGACTCCTCAATTTTATTTTATGTTAGCTGATTTTACTTTCAACGAAAGTACGCTTGCTTTACGCATCAACTTAACATTTACACAAAATTAGATAAAAATTTTGAAATCCAGTCCGCTTGAGAACTTCTTTACTCATTCCGCATGCTCCCAAAAACAACATTTTTCCGTTATCTTTTTCAACGGAAAAGCATTGATTATTTTAATGGTCTACCGTGTTGTTTGTCAACGAAATTCTGTCTATTTTGGTTAGTATGATAGAAGAGGAATTTCAGGAGCAGCTGAATTTTGTGCTTGGCCGCCTAAAGGAAGAGCGGCAAAAAGCGAATATGTCACAGATTGAGCTTTCTTTTGCGGCAGGTTTGTCCCAGAATCAGGTTAATTGCATAGAAGGCGGCAAAAACATTCCGAATCTATATACAATCATAAAGCTTTGCAACGCGCTAAAAATCCGCCCGGAGATTTTGTTCTCTCCCACCAAAGATGAAAAAGAGGCGGCAAAAAACGAGATTATCGCATTGATAAAAAAGTATATATAATAAAAAAAAGTGTTAACATTACGCAGAAACCAGCCACTTCACAGCATAAACCTGCAATTTGCTCCAGATGGTTGTACTCAAGTTTCACTTGAAATAGTTTGGGGTTCTGAACAACCTTAATCTTTCTTATCACACAAAATCTTCACAACTTGTAAATTCACTTACGCTTTTATTTTTTATTCAAACCAATTTTCAACACAAAGCGAAAAATGCTCCCTAATCGGCTCATAGTCTTTTATATTCCGAGTCACAAGAATCAAGTTGTTCGACATTGCAATAGAGGCAATTTGAGTATCAATAACAGGAGTTGGAGTTCCAGCAGCAATCATCTTTGCCGCAATATGAGAATTCAAGGACGCGGCAGATTCATCATAAGAAAGAACACTGAAATTCGAGTGCACAAAATTTTCAATCGCATCAAAAACCAAATCTTTTCTTTTTCCATGCGGCAACATATCCACACCTTTCAGCAATTCAAACCAAACCGGAGCACATATCGCAGAAAAACTAGCCTGCATTTCAATTTTTGACAAAACTTTTTCATTTCCAAACGGTTTTGCAAATTCAGAAACAATATTTGTATCAAGCAAATAGACTAGCCCCATGAATTTTCCCTCCCGAAATCAAGGCGTTCCGCATTTCTATTTTCTTCAAGAATTCTATTATATTCTTCACCGGCCTCCGCCAATACCAAAAGCTCTTCCTTGCTTAATCCAGCCCGCCATTTGCGCAGCTCCTCCACAGGATTCTTTTTTACAGACTTTTTGTAGTTCTCATCAAAATCTTTTTTGCTGATTATCACCGCCGAAACCGTTCCGTGCTTTGTTATCTCAACAATTTCTCCATTTTCAGCGTACGTTATGTATTCGCTTAGCTTTGCCTTCACATCATAAAGCGGAGCAGTCATCGCGCCTCCCGTATCAGATTTTTCCGACCATCATATAGTCATATCATAGTCATAAATAGTCATCCCGTCAAGTTTAAAATAAAAATTCGGAGAATAGGCAGAAACCTGCAAATTCTTTTGTCGGCTGAATATCCAGTCCGTCAAGGAATCTGCCAAATGAAATACACACTTGAACACGTCAGAAACAAGCACCTGACAATCTGCGAACGCACTCTTATCCAGCTCAGACTCAAGGACGGACACACGGTCTACTCAATCGCAAAGGAAATAGGCTGCGCATACAACACAGTCAAGAATAAAATCAGAAGAGGCTCAAAGCAAATATACAGAAGCCGCCGCTTATGCTACCGTGCAGAAACAGGACAGGAAAGATGAGACTCGGAGCAAGCATTGAAAGCAGACCTGCGGAAGTCGCGATGCGGAAAACATTCGGACATTGGGAAATAGACACTGTAATCGGAAAAAAGAAAGGAAGGAACTCTGTCGTTCTGACACTCGTCGAGCGCAACACGGATTTCTACATAACGCGGAAAATTCCAGCAAAGGCAGCCAGCGCAGTCAATTCGGAAATCAAGCAGCTGTTCTCAGACTTTGGAAAAAAGCCGGAGAAAATCTTCAGGACGCTGACAGCCGACCGCGGACTTGAATTCGCCTCGCTTGCCGAGCTTGAAAATGAAAGCACAAAAATATACTTCGCACATCCGTACTCGTCACACGAGAGAGAAATCAACGAGCGCCACAACAGAATTCTGAGATGCTTCATTCCAAAAGGCACAGACATCAACAAAATCTCTGAGGAAGAGCTTGAGAGAATTGAAGACTTAATAAACGGACTACCAAGAAAAAGACTAGGCTACAAAACACCAGAAGAGCTTTTCAATGAGCAGCTGGACTTAATCTACAGACTTTGAAAAAAATCAAAAAATAGTGCAATTTGATATTGCAATTTTTGTTAATTTATTTTGTCTTTTTATAAATATCGTCGTTTAATTTTAAAACAGTTTTATCTTCATTTAATTTTACTTTATATTTCAATTTTAAATAGAATCCAGCCGTTCAAGTTCCTTAATTAAATCCTTATTTAATTCCTGCTTTATAAATTCTTCTTTTATTCGGGAAATAAATCTTAAATCCATAAATAAATGCGAAAGAGTGACTAACAATCCTCCAATATCTAAGTTTTTAGGATTGTTAGTAATCACCGTTTGAATTATATTACTCGTTGATGCTATGGAATTTGAAATCAAAATGATTTTTCTGGTACGAACCTCATATAAATCTTTATCAATCTTTTCTTTATTGAACAATCCATGCACTAATCCAATTATCATGTCAATAAAAATAGAAATTCCAGCAGAAGCTCCAACAATTTTCAAATCTCTTGAAAAACAGAGCGCATCATAATTTGATTTGTATAATTTACTTGCAAAGTCAGGGTTTATTGCTTCTAAAACCGGCACTGGAAGTCCAAGTTTTGTAAACTCATCAGATTTTAGATGGCAGCCTTCTGAAAAGATTGCGGCAGGCAAATTCAAGGAATCTGCCTTGCACATTTCAAAACTCTCACTAAAAAGTTTTGCAAGAGGAACTGATTCGGGAGTAATCATCATTTTAGGCTTTCTAATGACACGATTCGATTTGAAATCTTCGAATGTTATTGTATCAGTCAGAATATTTGCAGTTCCAAAAATCCATCCAAGAATCGGGTCATGTCCTAGTGTATGGATTCTATGATAAGCACCGCCCATATTTCTATTGATAGAGGGAGAACCTTTTGTAATATCATACGGCGGAGTCTGATAAAGAATATTCATCCAATAGCCATGCCCATGGCTTTCGTGCTTCTCCTTAAATTCGTCATTTGCTCTACGATGTTCTTTTTCTATGGATTTATCATTATGGGTAAGCCTGTCATCAGGATTGAAACTGTTTCCATAACCAGACTTTTCAGCGAGATAACTAAACAACAAAGATTTTGCAGTTTGCAGAGCGGTGGCAATTCCCAAGAAAATCAGATCTGTTTTATTTACAATGCTAGTTTTATGCGAGAATTCATCATGAATTGCATCAAGCCGTTTGTATGCTTCTTGAAATTCTTTCTCAGAAAGCAAATCCTCCAATTCGACGTCATTATGAATTTCAGCATTAGCCTTTTTAACCAAATCATCATAAGACTTTATTTCTTGAATCTCTGATGAAAGTTTCTGTTCTTTTTTAACAACAGTTTTAGCTGGAAGAGCATATCCAAGCGACTTCAAAAGAGCTTCGCTGGAATTTATGGATTCGTCAAGTTTATCAATCTGAGAAGAACATTGTTTTTCCAAAGAAAAAGATTCATTTTGGTTCATTTTTAGAACTTTGTTAAAATCTTTTTCTCTGTCAGTATAATTATATTTTCCCATGGACTATGCCAAGTCATGCTTTAAGTCTCTTATTGCTGCCTGCAATAATGTATTAAGCGAAGTTAAATATTCTGTTCTTTCCTTGCTTTGACCTAATTCATTTTTTAGAACCACAAGAATAGCATTTTGTTTTTCAACAGCCTTTGTATATAAAGAATATTTTTCCTCCGCCAGTTTCTTGTTCTTTATATGAGCTGTTATCCCGATTGCTGCACCTCCAAGTATAACAGGAGGAGCGGCCAACACCGCCAATCCCGTTGACATTCCACCTCCCAAAATAAGACCGGCTGCTTTAAGTCCGCTTGTAATTCCTGCGGCAGTTAATCCTACTACTTTACCTCCAAAATACAATGCCGCAAAACTTGCGACACCGCCTGCACCAGCTCCTAACGCTCCTGCAAGTGTTTCCGGGATTGCAGAAGTTGCTATTGTCCTTGATTTATTATTCAAAGCTTCGTTTGCTTCGTTGATTACATTTCTTACACTGGCAAGACTTTTAGAATCCTTAAAATTCATTTCTGACTTTTTCATAAAATCCTCCTACGATTTGCACAACTTTTCCACCAATATAAAATATTGGTATATTCCTCCAATCACAATATATTATATTGGTTGTACTGTCAATAAATCCAATATTTTATAATATGAAAAGAACCTAAAAAATCCTTCATAATATATTGTATGCAAAAATCTCTTGAAGAAATCTTCCGGGAAAATCTCAGATTTTACAGGCAGCGGGCAAAATTGTCGCAGGAAAAACTTTCTTCGCTTCTTGATAAAAACATAAACTACATAAATATGATTGAAAGCGGAAAAAGCGTGCCTCCGCTTTCGATGATTGAGCAGATTTCTTCTATTCTAAAGATTGAGCCACATTACTTCCTGGAACCGGCCGAAGAAAATTCAGCATTTGACAAAAACTCATTTATAGAAAACGCTTCATTGCAAATCGCGGAAAAAGCAAAATCTATCTTGGCGGACTTGCTGGAATAGAACTTGTAAATACATTCCGCATTTTATAAACTATATTATTCAAAACATTATGAAAAAAGCCGCCGCAAGAGATTTTCCAATCAACTTGGATAATGGCAAAAACATTTTTAGGAGAGAGCATGAAAATAAACATTCTTCTATTCGACAAATTTGAAACACTCGACGCATTCGGACCTGCCGAGATTTTCGGGAAAGTTCAGGACTTTGAACTTGACTATTTTTCAGTTGAAGGCGGAATTATAACAAGCTCGCAAAATATTTCCGTTGTAACAAAACCAATTACAGAAGCAAAAGAAGATTGCGTCTGGCTGATTCCCGGAGGCGAAGGAACCAGAAGCCTTGTTCAGGACGAAGATTTCCTTTGCAAATTAAAGCAGCTTGCCCAAAAAGCAAAGTTCTGCCTTTCAGTCTGCACCGGCTCTGCCCTTCTTGCAAAATGCGGCGCGCTTGACGGAATCCGGGCGACTTCAAACAAAAGGGCTTTTGACTGGGTAAAAACAAATTCGCAAAAAACGCTTTGGATTGAAAAGGCCCGCTGGGTCGTCTCTGGAAAATTCTATACGTCATCCGGGGTCAGTGCCGGAATGGACATGGCGTTAGGTTTTATTTCCGACATTCTTGGAAAAGACAAAGCGAACGAAATTGCAAGGCGGATTGAATACGTCTGGAACGACAACCCGGAAAAAGACGACTTTTCAGAAAATTAAAAGGAAGCAAAACATGATTCAAATCAGAAAAGCAACCGACGCAGACATTTACGCACTAATGGAATCCCGCTGTAGGACAATGCACGAAGTCTGTGGATTTGACGACAGTTATGAATTTTCCGCCGAGTTCATGGAATCCACAAAAGAATATTTTTTGCACGGAAACGGAACAACTGTAATCGCAACCGACGATTCTATCGGAACACCGCAAATTGTGGGGAACGCAACGCTCTGCTACACGGACATGATGCCGACTTTCTCGCACCCAAGCGGAAAACGCGCCCACCTTATGAACGTGCACGTCGAAAAAGAATTTCGCCGCAAAGGAATTGCCCGCAAAATGATTGAACTTCTGATTGACGAGGCGAAGGAACGCGGAGTTACAGAAATCAGCCTTGACGCAACCGACGACGGCAGAAAACTCTACGAGGCAATGGGCTGGCGCGCAAACACCGAAGCGATGGCGAAGGATTTATAGGAGAAAGCAATCCTAGCTATGAGGCTCAAGCAACCAGTCGATTATAATTCATTGTAAACTATATTTTCAGAAATTTCCGCACCTGCGGATTCCAATGAGCACTTTGACAAGCTCATTTTCATAAAATCATCGATTTTTTGTAAGAATTATGCTATGAAAGAATATATTTGGAGGCGCAATATGTGCAAAAAAGCCGAGATGGAATTTTCAGTTTTTATGATACATCAGCTTGCTAAAAAATGGCACATGACACCTGCCGATGTTTATCATACATTGAACAAAACGAAAATACTCGACGACTATATCATAAAATATTACGATGTGCTTCATACGCAGGGAGAAATGGCTTTAGCCGAAGATATTTCTGATTTTGTGCGTGAAAAAGGAATTGCTGTATGACAGTTTTCCACCTGCTGTTCTGAAATTCGAAAAATCTTATTTGGTTGAAAATAAATGATAAATTCAAAAGATTTAAGTGAAATTTATAAACAGAATCTCGAAACAGATATTATTAATTATCTTGCGGCAACATTAAAAATAGATTTGCGGGAAGCTATGGATAAATACTATTCCAGCAAACTGGCAAAACAAATTGAATCAGGTGAAAATGGAATAGAAAACCTGGACTACAAAAATCTAGCAGAAGATTTAATCGAAAATGAATTATCTGATTGATTCAGCAACTGCGGTTCTCCTAAATAAGGAATTGCTCCACTTGCAACCATACTGTTATAATAGACCAAACCGACAAAAAAACGCAAGTTGTACGGTTCAAACGTACTCAATTGATAAAAATATAAATTTGTTCGGTACACAAGACCTGAAATGCAAATTATTATCAGAAACACATCAAGCTTGCAAAAGATGCTGAAAGGGCTTACGCATGAGAAGCTCCGCCATTATTGCACATTTTTATATTCAATTCACAAATCTGTTTTTGAAGAAGTTTTATCTGTTTTGAAAGATTTTCTATTTCATGTGCTGTAACGACAGTTTTTCCCGGCTCTGAAGTTTCTTCATTTTTATGATTTTTATCTGTTGTTACATTTTGAATTGACTCAACAACAATTCCTGTTACAACCTGCAGTATTGTGTAGGCGGAAATTATTCCAAAACTAACAAAATAAATCCAGGAAGCAGAAAATTCCTTTAAAATCGGGCGGGTGATATTTCCCCAGTCGTCGAACAGCATAAGCTGAAAAAGGGTGTAAAATGACCTTCCCAAAGAGCCAAAATGTTCTGAAAATTCCGCGCCGAACAAATTGACCCCGATAATCGCATAAAAATAAAAAGCAATCAGGAGCAGCAAAAATGTCCAGATTATGCTTGGAATTGCAAAAACGATAGCTTTTAAAATTACTTGAAGATGCTTTAGGCTGTTTATTATTTTTAAGGTTTTTACAACTCTAAGAGTCTTCAAAGTTTTTACAAGCTTAAACGCCCTAAAAATTTTTATGCCACGGAAAATTGAAAAATAAGGAACTGTTCCAAAAATGGAAACAAGAACTATGAACAAATCAAAAGTATTCCATTTTGAAGCCGAAAAAAAATGTTTATTATATGCAATAAATTTTAAAACCAGCTCAACAACAAAAACCGCAAGACAAGTTTTATCAATAATATCCAGCACAGCACGAAATTGTGCAGAAATATCTGGCGATGTAGCAATTCCCAAAACTACGGAATTCAAAATAATTACAAAAATTATAAAATATTCAAAGAATGAGTCCGCTTTGCCATCCACATAAGGAAGAATTCTTTGTGGAATTGATTTTTTCTGTTCCTGCGATTTTTGCTTCATTTTTTTGCTCAGTTTATCTTATTTTGCAGGAAAATGCTTTCCTGTTGGAGACTTTGAACAAGGATTTCTTGTCAAACTAGACAAGGAAGAATATTTAGAACCACAATATTTGCAAGTGTATTGAGATTTCTCTTCACCTTCATATGGAACATGGCGCTCTCCGTTTGGATTTCTTGAGCAAGGATTTCTTGTTAAACTAGACAATGATGAATATTTACTTCCACAATAACAGCAGTAATAGTTGCCGCTAGTTTCTCCTTCAAACAACTGATGCCTTCCAGAAGAAGAACGCGAACAAGGATTAGATAGTAAACTTGAAACACTAGAATACTTTGATCCACAACATTTACAATAAAATTCCGACATAACTTTTTCCTCCAATTTTTGGCTTTAATTTTAATTCAAACATTCTGCTTTTATGATTTCTGCAATTTCGCTGGCATTTTTTATATTGCTGTGCAACCTGCTGCAGGCAATCACTTCAACAGAAGTTCCTTCATTGTTTATATATCCAATTTTGTAGTTTTCATTGTTACCCCATTGAGTCGAATCGCACATAATATCCGGATAGCATCTTTTCAGTTCATCAAAAACCGCAAAACCTTCCGCCAAAATAAATTCTGGATTTACAATGCTAATCAACGTCTTTGTCCATTCACAAGGCTTAAAGAAACTTTCTTCGGTCAAGTTATATTTGTTTTTCAAAAGATTTAGCAATTCATAAAGAGAATCGATGTCCTTTGTTGTAACATAATAAAAATTCGTTTTAAAAGAGTTTTCCAGCAAGTCCATCCGGTTCAACATTCCGTCTTTTTCGCCAAAAATGTATTTCCATTCGTTTGCCAATCTATAATCTTCTGCGCTGTAGTCCATTTTTTTCATAGGCTTAACTTCGCATTTAAGTTTATTTTCCTTAGCAGCAGGCGATACTCCTGGATTTATTCCTAAAAACATGAATTTTGGATTTTTTACAACAGGGCTAAAAAAGATTTTTGTTCCTTTATATAAATCACGAACTTTTTCGTCTGTTTTAGCTATTTTAACTATTTTTTTTGCAAAAAATTTTACATCCTTCTTTAACTTTTTCAAGTTGCTTTCCATAAAATCTCCTATGATTAGTGTCAATTACAACACTAAGTTTTTGGGCTCTCCAGCCCTCTA
>JAUNWH010000046.1 GCA_030540405.1 Spirochaetales bacterium | reverse complement strand
TTGATAAGAACAGTAATTTAAGTGTCATTCCCGTGCTACGACACGGGAATCTGTTCGTGTACAAACACAAAGATTATCGGATCAAGTCCGATAATGACAAATAGTCAAACTAGATAATGACATTAAATTATAAAACTCGAAATTAAGGTTAATAGGTTATCTTAACAATTTTCTTTTTATAGGGGGAATTATGAAAAAACTTATGTTTTCAATTTTACCAGCGTTATTGCTTGCACTTGTTTCCTGCATGAATACGTCTCAGGAAAGCGAAGGCGGTTCTGTCCGGGTTGTTCTGCCAAGCTCTTCACGTGCGCTTTATTCATCAGGACATGGCGATGTTGATTCATTCACAGTAAGACTTTTACTAGGCGAAAAAATCATAAATGAAAAATCCATAAACAAAGAAACTGACGAGACGGGGGGGGGTAATTGTATTTGACGAACTTGAACCTGCCACATACACAGTAGAAGTAGAAGGCTGGATGTCCAGCAAGGACGTTCTTTTATATTTTGGAACAGAAGAAGCAAAAGTAACAGCAGGACAAGACGCCGATTGCCAAGTAAAATTAAAGAAAGACTGCCAAATCTACAATATTTCAGCTGATGCAAGAGAACTAAAAACAGCTTGCGAAGCAGACGGAAACACATATATCTTTATGGACGAAGATTCTTCTGTAAGCACAAATCAAGCCACACCAGAAAATAACTGTCAGCTTACAAATATAACTTCCGGCACAAAAATTATAAGAGGCAACGGCGGAAAGCTTGTGCAAAGCACAGATGATAACAAAACTCTTACAACAGAGGGCGGCCAGATAAAACTTTTCAATGTAACCGGAAGCTCCACAATCCTTGAAATAAACAATCTTACATTTACAGCTTCAAGCACGGTTGGAACTACTTCTACGCTTGACGGAGCTCTAATCTGTGTAGATGACGGAGCTACAGTAATTTTAAAGCAATGCCTTATAAAAGATATATCTATTTCAAGGTCAAGCAAGGACACAAGCTTTATATATGTAAAAAACGGAACACTTCTCCTAGAAAATTGCAGTTTCTTAAATAATGCTACCGGCTCTGGCAATGGAGCAAAATATACTGAATGTATACGCATAGAAAACGGAGCGCAAGTGGAAGTTGTTTCATGCAATTTTGAAGGCAATGGGAATGCATATTCTACATCAAATGCAGCAGCAATAGAAAACTTTGGTTCATGCCGCATAATTAACACAACATTTAAAGACAACTTAGCACAACGTGGCGGCGCAATAATGAATAATGACAGTGGCTCTCTTGAAATTGAAGATTCTACATTCACAGGAAATGCAAACAATAATACTACTGGATATTACGCAAAAAGAGGCGGTGCAATATTTATTCAAGGCGGAAAAGTTCAAATTAAAAATACTGCTTTCACAGGCAACGAAACCTACGGAGACAGCCAAGGCGGTGAACATAATACAAACGGTGAATTCCAAAAACTCGGCGGAGGTGCAATCAGTATAAAGACAGGCTCACTCGTTTTACAGAGCACAAGATTTAAAAACAACAGCGTAACTTCAACTGACAGCAATGACGCTTATGGCTATGGCGGAGCTGTTTTAGTAGAACAGTCAGACGCAAGTCTGCTCCTAAAAGATGCAAGCGGCGCGGCAATGGACATTGCAAGCTACATTCAAATGTACATGAGCGGCAATACAGTAGGAACTGGCAAAGAAGGCGCAAACATCTACTGCAACGGCGGCACAATAAACGGCACTGTTTATACAAAAGCATGGGAATAACCTTTGTCATGGGTATATACAATAAATTCTAAATGTCATTGCCGTACTTGATACGCAATCTTAGGTGCAAGCCATTGTCATTGCCGTGCAGCGACACGGCAATCTTGCAAATTCAAAATGTTCCCGTGCCATACACGAGAATGATAGTCTTACAACCTAATAACAGATGAAAAAACAATGGGTTCTTAGGGCGGCAGCCCTAGTCATTGTCATTGCCGTGCAGCGACACGGCAATCTTGCAAATTCAAAATGTTCCCGTGCCATACACGAGAATGATAGTCTTACAACCTAATAACAGATGAAAAAACAATGGGTTCTTAGGGCGGCAGCCCTAGTCATTGTCATTGCCGTGCAGCGACACGGCAATCTTGCAAATTCAAGAGATTCCCGTGTCATACACGAGGATGACAGTATTTGATTTTCTTTCCTCAAAAAAGATTCCCCAGTCAAGCTGGGGAATGACAAAAATAAAAGGAAACCGGCCATCCGCTGCGGGGTTACAAATACAGCAAACGGCCGGCATATAACCTGCGGATTGCTCCGCGGATTTTACATTTAAAACTAAGACAGACTTGGAGCGTTCCTCATTCTCCAAGCCTGCCTTATTCAGCTAAACGCTACTCTTCATCCTGAAGTGCATCGTATCCAGATTCACCAGTGCGAACCTTGATTACATTTTCAACAGGGTAAACGAAAATCTTTCCGTCTCCGATGTGTCCTGTATACAAGGCTTTCTTTGCGCTTTCCACAACAGTTGCTACAGGAACCTTTGAAACAACAATCTCTACCTTGATTTTCGGCAGCAGGTTGATTTCAACTGGAACACCGCGGTAGTATTCGCTTGCGCCTTTCTGCATTCCACAGCCCATAACATTTATAACTGTCATTCCAGTTACGCCAATTGAGTTCATGGCAGCTTTAAGAGCATTGAACTTGTTCTGGCGTGTTATGATTACAACCTTGTGAACCGCAGCATCCTTAGAAGAAGGTGTTGTGGCAGGAGCAACAACAGGAACAGCTTCATGCATTGGAATTGCAACGCCAGCTTCAGCAGCTTCGGCAATTTCTTCTGTGCTGTAAGGTGTCATAAATCCTGCATAACCTGAATCAAGACCGTGTTCAAGCTTGTCAAGACCGATGATTTCCTCTTCCGCAGATACACGCAATCCAAAAATCTTCTTGATTAAGAAGAACAAAATAGTAATTGTTACAACAGTCCAGGCGATTGTGCAGACCATTCCAAGAAGCTGAAGTCCAAGACATTCAAGTCCGCCGCCGTAGAAAAGTCCTGAAATCTGCTCGCCAGCTTTATTTGCAAGTGAATATCCAGGAACTGAAGGGCTTGCAAAAAGTCCAACCGCAATTGTTCCCCAGATACCGTTAAAGCAGTGAACGGCAACAGCACCAACAGGATCATCTACATGGAGCTTGTTGTCCAAGAACCAAACTCCAAATACAACCAAAAGACCTGCAACAATACCAATGATTGAAGCACCCAAAGCATCCGCAACATCACACGGAGCTGTGATTGCAACAAGACCAGCCAAAGAAGCGTTCAAGCACATTGAAACATCAGGCTTGCCGAATTTTATCCAAGTAAAAATCATACAAGTAACTGTTGCAAGAGCCGGAGCAATTGTTGTAGCAACAAAGATGCTTCCAAGCTGCGGAACAGAAGTTGCAGCCGCACCGTTGAATCCGTACCAACCCAACCACAAGATGAACACGCCAAGCGCACCAATAGGAATATTGTGTCCAGGGAAAGCGTTTACCTTTATAGAACCATCAGCGTTCTTTGTAAACTTTCCAATGCGAGGACCTACCATTGCAGCACCAATCAAAGCGCAGATACCGCCAACCATGTGGATACAGTTTGAACCTGCAAAGTCGTGAAATCCAAGCTGAGCAAGCCAGCCGCCGCCCCAGGTCCAGTGAGCTTCAATCGGATAAATTACTGCTGAAATTACAGCTGAATAAACACAGTATGAAAGAAACTTTGTGCGTTCTGCCATCGCGCCAGAAACAATTGTCGCTGTTGTAGCGCAGAATACAAGGTTGAATACAAATCCAGACCAGTCAAAGTTTGCATAGTCTGTAAATATCTGCCAGTTCGGTTTTCCCAGAAAACCAAAAAGCATATTTTCACCAAGGAAAAGACCAAAACCAATAAGGATGAAAACAACTGTACCAATACAGAAGTCCATCAGGTTTTTCATAATAATGTTGCCGGTATTTTTTGCGCGTGTAAAACCGGTTTCAACCATTGCGAATCCTGCCTGCATCCAGAATACCAAGGCAGCGCCAAGCAAGAACCATACGCCCCATAAATCCTTGGAGACGCTTTGAACAGCTTGCATTACATCTTCCATAAAAACCCCTTGTCTAAAAAGACGGTAATGAAAATAAAAAAAGCGACAGTGATACCGACAAGAGAATTCCACTGCGGAATCTCTTAACCGACACCATTGTCGCTTTTAACAAATTATAATTCAGTTTAAAACAAAAAAAGCCACAAACTGCCCAAGGCAATCTGTGACTCCGTTGTCAACTGATGTTTTAGTTTTATCATTCTGAAAAAAAAATGTCAATATATTTATAAAATTTATTTTTGCATTTCTAGCGCGCGCTCAATTGTTTTTACGTAGTCTTCGCCCCAGTATTCGCAAAGAAGATTGTATGCCTGCTCTTTAAGTTCCGGCGCAACACGCTGTTCAAGCTGCTTTAAATTATTCGCCACAAAATTATTGCAAGCCGCCTTCATGCTTTCAACTAAAGAACTGCTAAGGCAAGCACCTTCCGGCGACTGTATAAACTGCACAACTGGAACAAACGCCGATGCCGCAGAACACACACGCTGCCACCGTCCAATATCCGTAATCGACTGCGCGCTTGAAATTCCTGAATCCACTGAATATCTATAAAAACGTTCCTGTACTCCAAAGTATTTTTTTGCAAACACAGAAACAAAAAAATAAAGGCAAAGATCTTCCGCCATAGTGCATTCTGTAAACGGAATAAAAGAAAACGCTTTTTCCATCAAAGACCTTTTTATAAGCTTGCCCCACAAAAATCCGCAGTGCTTGCAGTTTACAAAACAGTCTTCCGCAATTTGATTTCCCAAAAGCTCGCCCAAAGTTATCTTGCCTATTTTTTCCTGAAGATGTTTTTGCTGCGCCGAATTTTTTTCTGGATTTTCTGTAACTGCAATAGCCGTGGAATTTACTATGTCAGCATTTGTTCTTTGCGCTTCATTGTACAAAAATGAAATTGCGTTGCTTCCTTCCAAATAATCATCGCTGTCAATATAAAAAATAAAATCTCCGCTGGAAAACGAAAGCAAGTCGCGCCGGGTTTCAAGAATTCCAAGATTGTTCAGATGCTCCTTGAACACAACTGGAATCTTTGTTTCTTTTGCAAACTTTTTTACAATTTTTTTTGCATCCTCGCCTTTTTCATTTACTCCGCAGGAAGCATCGCTTACAACAACAATTTCCTTTTCCGCAAAATCCTGCATAGCCACAGAGTCAAGGCATCTTCTTAAGACATTTTCCGTTCCATAAACTGGAATACAAACAGAAACCAGCGGCTTTTTGAATTTCATGCGTAAGATTATAGCACAAAAACATGGAAATTTAAAACAAGAATCCCCGGCACAGAAAAACCATACCGGGGAAAAGTGTATTTTTAAGGAGTCAAAATGCTATTCAATAAATTACACTCTAAAAAGCAAATCCTCGTAGCTTGGGAACGGCTTGTATTCTTCTCCAAGCAAAGGCTCGATTTCATCTGCAACATCGCGGGCTTCTGTCATTGCAGGAATAACTGTATCAACATAAGCGCGGGCAATCTTCATGCAGTCGCCGGCATTCTGTGCAGCTTCGTGGAGCTTGTCAAGTTTTGCAGCTTTTTCCGCCAAGCTGTTTACAAGAGTATCCAGCTTAGAAAGAAGTTCTGCCTGTGCACTTGCCTTTGCTCCCGGAACAACAGCCTTGAGGTCTATTGCAGTCTTGCTTACTGAATCCATGTACTTGAATGCAGCAGGAAGAATATCCTTGCTAATCATCTCAAGCATTGTCTGAACTTCAATATTCAGAATCTGCGCATATTTTTCAAGCTTGATTTCATAGTGGCTGTTCATTTCAACATCTGTATAAACACCCATTTCTGTAAAGAGCTTAACGTTCTTGGAATCAAGGTAATGAGCCATTGCGTCAGGAAGAGTGCGAAGATTCAAAAGTCCACGTTTTTCAGCTTCAGCAACCCAGCTTGAATCGTAGCCGTTTCCGTTGAAGATAACTCTCCAGTGCTTTGTAACTTCGCGCTTGATAAGTTCAGCAAGAGCAGCGTCAAAGTCAGTTGCTTTTTCAAGTTCGTCCGCAAACTCCTTGAGAGTGTAAGCAACAATTGAATCCAATGTTGTGTTCGGACCAGAAATTGAAAGTGAAGAGCCGCATGAACGGAATTCAAATTTGTTTCCAGTAAAGGCAAACGGAGAAGTTCTGTTGCGGTCAGTTGAATCTTTTGGAATCGGCGGAAGAACGTCAACTCCAATTGTCATCTTCTGCGCTCCATGCTCGCCAAGAGGCTTTCCGTCTTTTATAGATTCAAGAACAGCATAAAGCTCGTCGCCAAGATACATTGAAATAATTGCTGGCGGCGCTTCGTTTGCTCCAAGGCGGTGGTCGTTTCCAGCAGAAGCAACAGAAATTCTAAGCAAGTCCTGATTTTCATCTACAGCTTTGATTACGGCTGTAAGGAACAAAAGGAACTGCGCATTTTTCTCTGGAGTCTTTCCAGGCTCAAGAAGGTTTTCACCAAGGTTTGTGGACATTGACCAGTTGTTATGCTTTCCGCTTCCGTTAAGACCTGCAAAAGGCTTTTCGTGAAGAAGGCAAACAAGACCGTGGCGGCGGGCAACTTTCTTCATAACTTCCATTGTAAGCTGGTTCTGGTCAGCGGCAAGGTTTGTAGTTGTGAAGATTGGCGCCATTTCATGCTGAGCCGGAGCAACTTCGTTATGTTCTGTTTTTGAAAGAATTCCGTACTTCCAAAGAGTATCGTTCAAGTCTTCCATGTATTCAACAATGCGAGGATTGAGGGCGGCAAAATACTGGTCGTCCATTTCCTGACCTTTTGAAGGTTTTGCGCCGAACAAAGTGCGTCCTGTCATGCGGAGGTCTTTGCGCTGGCTGTAAAGTTTCTGGTCAACAATAAAATATTCCTGCTCTGGTCCTACTGTAGTTGCAACATGAGTAGCATCTTCATTTCCAAAGAGCTTAAGAATTCTAAGAGCCTGTTTATTCAGTGCTTCCATTGAACGCAAGAGCGGAGTCTTTTTGTCCAACGCTTCGCCTGTGTAAGAACAGAAAGCTGTAGGAATACAAAGAGTGTGCTCCTTTACAAACGGATATGCAGTTGGATCCCATACAGTGTAACCGCGGGCTTCAAAAGTTGCACGGCGGCCTCCGCTTGGGAAAGAAGAAGCATCCGGCTCACCCTTTACAAGCTCCTTTCCGCTGAAAGACATGATAACAGTTCCGTCATCCTGGGGAGTGATAAAGCTGTCATGCTTTTCCGCAGTAATTCCTGTGAGCGGCTGAAACCAGTGTGTAAAATGTGTTGCGCCCTTTTCAATTGCCCATTCTTTCATTGCGTGAGCAACCTGGTTCGCTACATCGATTTTAAGCGGCTCGCCATCATCCAAAGTTTTTTTCAAAGCCTTGAATGTTTCCTTTGGCAGACGTTCTTTCATTACTTTCTGATTGAACACCATGCTTCCAAACAATTCTGGTACATTTGTAGACATTTGCTAACCCCCATATAAATCTAAAACAAAGAAGGCGATGTGATTGAACGCCAAGAAAACTTAGCACTCAGCCACATCGCCTTTGATGTTTACATGGACTACTCTAATTAATTCACAAAAAAATGTCAATGAGTTTTTGAAAAGAAATTTCAAGGAAATTAAATGCAGAGCTTGCAAAGTGGACTTCCATAAGATGTGGAATAACATTCTTTTCCGCACTTGATGCAATATCGTTCTGTATAATCCATGTTTCCAAACTGAGCCCAAGTCTTATAGCAGTCATCGCATAAAGGTTTTCTTAAATCGTATGAAATTTTTGCTCCGCACCTAATGCAAGTTCCTTCCGTTATTTCTGCATTATTCGGCGATACATCACAAGCATTTTCTTCAACAATTCCAATTGCCTTTTTTATATCTTTTATTACTTTTGGCAAGCCATTTCTAATTTCTGAAGTTGTAAATCTTAAAACTACATATCCTAAATTTTGAAGCTCTCGGTCAATGCTTCTGTCACGCACAGCTTGATATTCAGTTCTTTCATGATAAGTGTGCCCGTCAGTATAAATGCAGATTTTTTTGTTATCTGATTCCAAATAAAAATCAGGAATTGTTAAAATCTTTTCAGAATCTACCGGCTCTGGAAAATGGCAAACTGTATTGTCTTTATTTATTCTAAGCTGAAGCTCAACTTCAATATCGCTTTTTACAAGTGCCTTTAATAAATCTCTTTCGAGCGGACTTTCACAAACATTGCAGCATCGGTAACATTCTTTTAATTTTAAATCACAGTCCTTACAGTCAGAATTTCTATCAATCTTTTTTTTTATCTCTTGGGCTTCTTCTATAGTGCAATTAAATTTTTCCATGATTGGCTTATATCCAAGCACCGCTACAATATCGTCCAAAAGATTTTTCATATCTGATTCAGAAAGTTTCTTTGCAACTTCTATATCATCAGACAACTGAAATGAAATTTTATAACAGTCGATTTTTAAAGGTTCGTTTTCTTTTGGTTCTGCATTAATTTTTACTTTCAATTTGCTTATCCTTATTGATGAAAAACTTTAATTCGTTTAGCAAATTTAGTAAATATATTTTTATAAACAATATTATTATTTTATATCCAATTAATTACCAACTTTCCTCATCTTCCTTCAAAACTGACAGTTTTGTATCTTGGATAAGTCCGATTCCGTCTTTTGCATTCAGCGGAGTTAAAACTTTTTTGCCGGTTTTTTGCTCAAGTTCAACTCTTGCGTTCTTAGCGATTGTTGCGCCGTCCACCGCATTTTGAATATGTTCTCCAAAACTCTGCGGATTTTTTGACTCTGAAATTTCTTTTGTGGAAAGTTCGGCAAGCATATTTAAGACAAGCTCCTTGTTTGTCATGTTGTCCCGAAGATTTTCTTTTTTGAGCCCCTTGAATTCCTTGTATTCTTTTGCAGTCTTTCCTGCCCAAGTCTTGTAAATTATATCTGTAAGAGTCGCAAACTGAACGCCTTCTTTTAGACCATGCTTTCTCCATTCATCGGTAATACAAATTGATTTCATATTAACAAGCCTATATCGCGAGTTTTGCAATAGCAAAACTCGGTATGTTCGCAAAGCGAACGACATTTATCCAGTTTTCTGAATATCCCAATGCGCGGTATTCCTGCAAAGCACGCTGAATTCCCTGTTCCGGGTCTTGCATTTCGTCAAGCCGCTCTTTTGCAACCTGCGCCATCCACAATTTGAACGGCTCTGCTTTTGGAGATGGGATTGACTGAATCAGGCGGAAAACCTGCTCGGTTGTCATGCAGTCAGTTTTATACATTTTTCCATCTGCCGCAGGCATTTTCAGTTGGTTACAATTTGTAACCAACTGACTTCCTTCTTCTGACAGCCGATGTTTTAGAACCTTCCAGTAATTTCTTGGATTTTCACTTTCAGTTAAAATTCCAACTACATCAACAACGCTGAAATACCATTCTTCCTTTTCGCTGTTCCAGACGGTGCGGACTTTCTGCTCTTCAAAAAGCTTGATTTGTGTTTTTGTTTTCTCTTCATCAACAAGCATAATTTTCCCTTTGATTTTATTTTGCTAAAATTGGGATTCGTTAGAATCCCCAAATCCGTGTGGCAATATTCTTCTATGTATTTATTAGCTCAATTATTATAAAATATACTAGTTTCCAAAAATAATTGACAGCAAAACCGCAATCCATTAATCTAAAAAAATCGTCGCACAAAAAAAATGGGAGGAAGAAATGTCCTACACAAAAGAAGAAGTTATTGAATTTGTTCAGATGGAAGATGTCAAATTTATCCGCCTTGCATTCTGTGATATTTTCGGAAATCAAAAAAACGCCGCAATTATTCCAGACGAACTTGAACGCGCATTCAAAGAAGGAATCGCATTTGACGGCTCTTCAATCGCGGGATTCACAGATGAAGCGCATTCTGATCTTTTTCTTTTCCCAATTCCTTCAACACTCACAGTTCTTCCGTGGCGGTCAATTTCTGGAAAAGTTGTGCGTATGTTCTGCGAGATTAAAAAAAGCGACGGAACTCCATTTGAAAAAGACTGCCGTAACATTTTAAAGAAAGCAGTTAAAGAGGCGGAAGAAAAAAATCTCAAAGTAAACTTCGGCTCTGAATGCGAATTTTATCTTTTTCAGACTGACGAAAAAGGCAAGCCCACAAAAATTCCTTTTGACAATGCAGGCTACATGGACGTTGCTCCAGAAGACAAAGGCGAAAATATCCGACGCGAAATTTGCCTGACTTTGGAGCAGATGGATCTTCACCCGGAAAATTCCCATCACGAGGAAGGACCTGGACAGAACGAAATCGATTTTCGCTACGGACAAGCTCTTGCCGCCGCAGACAACACAATGAATTTTATAACAGTTGTAAAAGCAGTGGCTGTGCGCAACGGCCTTTATGCGGATTTTTCACCAAAGCCACTTCCAGAAGAAAGCGGCAACGGATTCCACATAAATATTTCTGTGCAAGAAAATTCCGGCAAGGAAGTTCAGAATTCATTTATGGCGGGAATCATGGCGCACATAAAAGAAATTACAGCGTTCTTAAATCCAACAGAAAATTCTTATGAAAGGCTCGGCTCAAGAAAAGCTCCAAAATATGTAAGCTGGGCGCATGAAAACAGAACTCAGCTTATAAGAGTTCCGTCTGCAATAAATTCCCACAAGCGTTTTGAAGTCCGCTCCCCAGATCCAATGGCAAATCCGTACATCGCATATTCACTTTTAATTTACGCCGGACTTGACGGAATTGAAAAAAACATGAAGCTTTGCGAGCCAATCGAAATGAACCTTTCAACCGCAAGCCCCGAAATAACTTCAAAACTTGAACGTCTGCCGGAAAGCCTAAGAGAAGCCGTAGAACTTGCCAAAAACAGCGAGTTTGTAAAAAAACATCTTAGCGCAGATTTCACTTCATTCTTCAAAGTTTAAAAGGACGCAAAATGACTCCTTTAAAAGGTAGAAGAAAAGTTTTGATTGTCTCCGAAACGCAAAGTTTTCACGACAACATTTCTTGCATCTTACCCAAAAGCGATTTCTTCCCGGTTTTTCATGCGTCCTCTGGAGGAGAGGCGCGCAGGCTTTTGCTTGAGCTTCCTATTGACATTCTGATTGTGGACTCGCCTCTTCCAGACGAGCACGGAATTATGTTCGCTGAAAGTTTCGCTGACTTGAACATGGGAATTCTGCTTCTTGTAAAAAGCGAGCTTTACGAGGAAACTTCATATAAAGTTGAAGAGCAGGGAATTGTAACTTTGCCCAAGCCTAATTCGCCTGAAATGTTTTTTACAGCGATAAAAATGCTTTCCGCAATGTCATTCAGACTGCAAAAGATGGAAGCAAAAAACAAGACGCTTCAAGAAAAAATGCAGGACATAAGAACTATAAACAAGGCAAAGTGGCTTTTAATTGAAAATTTGAACATGACAGAAAGCGATGCCCACAGGCACATAGAAAAACTTTCAATGGACAACCGCCAAAGCAAGCGTGAAGTCGCTGAAGAAATAATAGAACGCTATGATTAGAAAAGCTTAGAATGTTTTAAAAGTATCTTTTATGTCATTTTCAGGCTTGACCAGAAAACCTTTATATGTTTATTAAGAATATTAAAGGATTGCCGGGCTAAGCCCGGCAATGACAATATTCAAATCAGTAAATATCCAGTTTGTAGGAAATTGTTGAAGCTAAATTCAAAATATTGACAATTGTAATTGTCAGTGTTGAAGAGCCTTTGTTCAGCTGAACAATTCCTGCCAGCTGCTTCGTGCTGTCTGGATAAATTTCTTTGACGCTGTAATGCTCGTTTCCTTTTACGCAAAGTTTTCCGTTGCTTTCTTTTAAAACATCATAAGAAATATTTTCTACAGTCGCTCCGTTTACCGCTGTGATTGTCTTGTATGGAACTGCGACATTTTGACGAGTTCTGTAAACATGATATTTTCCTGCTGGCAGTCTTCGTTCGTTCAAGAGATTGTGCGAAACTCCGTTTTTATCCGTTAAAGTTATTGTTCCCATTGTAAGCGGAAGCTCTCTTCCTGCGCGCGGCATAAGAATTCTTGGGTTTACAGCGGAATTATTTTTTGAATCAAAGACTTTAAACTCCAGGCAGCTTTGACCTTCCTGCCAGCCTGAGTTTCCGCTTGTTCCAAGATACTCGCCAGATTCAACAAACTGCTTTTCTTCTAGTTCTTTTGAAATTGTGCTGTCGTCAAGATTCGCGTAAACTGTAGAAAGTCCGTCTTCATGCGAAACAATCACGGAATTTCCCAATGCGGACTCAAACCAGCCAAAGTCGTCGCTGTGGTCTGAAATTATGGCGGTTATTCTTCCTTTGTCTGCCGCCTTGACTTCTGAAGGATCCTTAAAAATCAGCGAGGAGTTTATTGTGTCTCCGCGAAGCTGCCCAAAATACGAATAGAACGAATCTGCCTGAGTTTCTTTTTGCGGCCAGTCAAATGAAAATCCGCAGAAACTAAAAAATGCGCAGGCCAAAGTTAAAATTATTTTTTTCATTTTTTTTCTCCGCAAGAAATATTTAAGTTCAATTTCAAGTTTTTGTAAAAACATTTGCTTAACTGTCATTTCTGTACTAAGCCAGTTGTCATTCCCGCACTTGATGCGGGAATCTGAAATAGATACTCCGGTCAAGCCGGAGTATGACATAGGGGTCAAGCCTGGTAATGACAGTAAAATATAAAACTCAACACTCTCTTTATTTATTTTTTTGAAATTGAAATTTTTGAAATCTTTGTGTTTCGTCCAATGAAAAGTGAATTTTCATAAGTCTGAATAAACGAGCATTCGCCTTCAAAGCTGAACGATGCCATTGGATAAACAAAAGATTCAAGAATTGTTACTGTGTATTTTTTTCCGTCTTTGCTAAGAACAAAAACAAGCTCGTTGTTGTCGGAAAATTCTATCTGGGAAATTTTTCCTTTAATTGGAATCTTCTTGCTTGTGGATTTTTTTGAGTTGACAATTCCAAGAAAATCTTTTCCGTTGAAATAAACGTAATCAGAATTGTTGTTGAACTTTACAAGCGTTTGGCGGGAAAGGGAATTCTCAAGATACTCATGGTAAATTACTTTTGAATGCCCGCCGTTTTTTTCTGCAACAATAAATCTTTGCTGGTCTTGCCCTGAAACACAGGCGATTCTGTTTCCGTCTTCAGAAATTGCAACGCCAAGAATTACATCGCAGTTGCTTCCGCCCGGCGCAAACTTCTGGTCAATTTTTCCGTCCGGCAAAAAAGAAATTACAGTTCCGTCTGCATATCCTGCGGCAGTTCCGTTTTTGCTCGATGAAAAGGCTGTGATTGGCGAATAATGCTCGTAGTTCCATTCGCGTTTTCCTTCTGAATCGCATTTTATAAAAGAAGTTCCGCCCGGCTGCATTACAAAAATTCTGTCTTGGTCAAAAAATGGAAATCCGGCTTCGTTGATTGTTCCTGCCAAAGTTCCATCCGCGAAAAAAAAGTCAGTCTTTGTGCCGCTTGCCCCGAATGTTGCGTACCATTTTTCTGAAATTGTTGATTTAAAAGGAAATGTTATTGATGAAACGATTTTTCCGTCAGTTGTAAAATATCCTATGTTCTGTGAAAGTTTAAATGGAATTTTTTTTGCGTCATTTGAATTTTCTTGAATATGTGAAATGTCCTCTGTCCATTCCGGCGTAAAATGAATTTCCGAACCCATTGGCTGTACTGAAAAAATAATGTACAAGGCGCAAAATATAACAGCTATAGGAACAAGCAGATTCTTTTTTTTCTTATTAAAATTCATAATAGGCTATTCTATAGAAAGCAATGATAATTTTCAATGCCATTGGAATTTTGCTGGTAACAATAAAAAAGTTAAAAAAAATGCCCTCCAATGCTGACAAATAGAATATTTTGAATCATAATTATAAGGAGTGTTGCTTTACTGTGCAGATACTCCGGTCAAGCCGGAGTATGACATAGGGTCGAGCCGGATAATGACATGGGGGCAAGCCCGAAGATGACAAAGAACAACTGCCATTGCCGGACTAAAAATTTTACTGCCAATACCGTGTAAAAATGAAATGTCATTACCGGGCTTGACCCGGTAATCCTATGTGCAATTTTATAAACAAATTAAGGAGGAACATTATGAAAAAGCTAATTTTTTCTATTTTACCAGCATTTTTATTCGCATTTATTTCATGCATGAACATGAACTCAGGCTCTGGCGAAAACGGCTCTGTGCGTGTTGCCCTGCCGGGAAGCGAGCGCGCCGCCTATAACAAAGATGATGCAGACAAATTCATTGTGCGTCTCTATAATGACAACTTTGACCAAACAGAATCCGGAACTGTGGGGGGGGAGTAATAGAGTTTCCTGACCTGGAGCCGGGAACATACACAGCCACAGCAGAGGCCTGGAATACTGCCGAAAATCTTCTTGAAGGCAGCGGAAGCGCAGAAATCAAAGTAAAAGCCGGCGAAACCACAGACTGCAGCATTAAAATGATTCTTGAGGGCATTTTCTATTCAAAGTACATGCTCTTTTCTGATTATTCCGGCAATATGTATGCCTACGATTATTCAACTTGTGCCGAAAAAAAGAAATGGGTGCTTTCAAGCAATGTTGCTGAATATTCCAATTTTGCAGAAACCAATGATGGAATTTATTATATGTATGTTGGGAAAGATAATTCTGGTATATACTCTGCTCCTGTAATAATGTCATTTACTGATACTGATAAAAAAAATTATACATTATCTGATGGTAGTGCAAAATATTTTGACGCATATTATGATAGCACAACAGATATTTATTGGATTGCGTATGCTGACTGGGGCAGTACAACAAATCCACTACGTTTATACAAAGAAAAAACCAAATATACTGAAATTACAAAACCTAGTACTTATCCTTTTTCTTCTGCGTGCATTGCGACACAAGGAGAAAATTTTTATTATTCATTTAACAGCAGTGATGCTACTAACCAGTGTCCAGATTCAATTGGCTATGCGACATTTGACTACACAACAAGCGGCGGCTCTGCAAATGAAATGCAATCAAAAACTTTAGCTGATTTTAACGTTTCAGGCACAATAACAGACATGGCAGTTCTTGAAGACGGAACAGTGGCAGTCCTTGTCCGTTCTGTTGGCGTAGATTCAGAAACAGAAGGTTTTAACAATATGTTGCTTAGCGATAAAGGCACTGTATACAGCCGGGGCGCGCTCGTTCTTTTGTCTTCGGATTTGTCAACTTATGAAGTTTATGGATGGAAAGATTCTTCAAGAACAATAAGCGCAACTGGCGAAGATACTCAAACTGGCACTCTAACAGAGTGGACATCAATAACAGCATACATTCCAGAATATGAAGAGCGCAATTCATACTTTTACGGACCGCTAAAAATTGTTGCAATCCGCCCAAAGGAAATTGTAATTGCAGACTGCGGCGCAAACTTTGTTCTTCCAGATTACAATGAAAAGAAAAACGGCAAAATGTTTGCCCACAACAGGCTTATGACCGTAAACTTGCGCAATTTTGCCATAAGCTGCAAAAAAGAATTCAGTGAAAGCGAGCTAAAGTTCAAAGACCTAATGGTAAGCGGCAGCGGCACAGACTCGTATACAATCCTAGCCAGCAGCAATTACAATGCATGTGAAGGCGAAAAATAAAGCAGCTATATTGCCTGAAAACTGCCATTTCGTACTGAAACTTTGCTGTCATTGCCGTGCTGAAATTTTGTTGTCATTCCAATGCTACGATACTGCGATGTTTACGCAGTAAACTCGGTCAGGAATCTGTTGTAAAATTTCAATAGATTATCCGGTCGAGCCGGATAATGACAAAAACAACTGTCATTCCCGCGCTTGATGCGGGAATCTGAAATAGATACTCCGGTCAAATCGGAGTATGACATAGGGACGAGCCCGATAATGACATAAAAAATACCTTTGAGACAGCCCCTGTTCTTATAGAAAATCTAGTAAAGTTAACAAGAGTATGTTATTATATAGTTAAATACATAGTTTCGGAGGTGTTGCTATGACTAATACAGCTCTTGTTCAGATAAAAGTAGATGCAGAGACAAAAACAGATGTTACAAGTATTTATGAATCGCTTGGTTTGGATTTGCCTACTGCGGTTAGGATTTTTTTCAAAAAAAGTATTGCAGTAGGTGGCCTTCCATTTGAGTTAAGAAATGATACTCGCTTTGAAAGATGGAACGTTTACAAAGACGCAAGAGACTCAATTAAAAAGAACAATGTCCCCGAAATGTCTATTGACGAAATCAATGCTGAAATCTCTGCTGCAAGGTCAGGTTTGTAAATGACAAGAAAATATGTCGTTATTGACACAAATGTTCTTGTTTCAGCTTTGATAACCCGAAATGAAAACTCTCCAACTGTGCAGATTTTGCGTTTTCTTGCAAATGGAAATATTGTTCCTGTTTATTCTGATGAAATTGTAAAAGAATACAATGAAGTTTTAAGAAGAGATAAATTCAAGCTTCCAGAAAATATAATAATAAATCTTTTGAAAGATATTATGGACAATGGCTTGAAGATTACAGACTTTGTAGAATCAAACGAAATAATGCCCGACCCGAAAGATGTTGTTTTTTATGCAGTAACATTATCGGCACAAGATAAAGATGCTTTTCTTGTAACAGGTAATGGAAAACATTTTCCTGAAAAACCGTTTGTTGTAACGCCATCAGAATTAGTTGAAATTTTGAAAGAAGAAATTGCCTAACAAAAATTTCAAAGCCGTTATATTGCTCGAACACTGTCATTCCGCACTGAAACTTTACTGTCATTGCCGTGCATGACACGGCAATCTATAATGGATTATCTAATTGAGTTGGATAATATAAAAAATAAATGTCATTCCCGCACTTGATGTGGGAATCAAAAGCAGATTATCCGGTTAAGCCGGATAATGACATGGGGCAAGCTGGAGTATGGCATAGGGGCAAGCCCTAAGATTACATAAAAAATGCCTTTACTTTCTGTCATAAAAACAAAAGGAATACTTCCTAAGACCCGTAGCGATACTTCCTAAGAGGCTAAGTAATACTT
>JAUNWH010000076.1 GCA_030540405.1 Spirochaetales bacterium | reverse complement strand
TAAATAGCTGTTTAGAGATTTAAAACAAAAAATTTTTACATGCGTTTGCCCTGAAGCTATGAAAAATGGGGATATGAGCAGGTTCCGCAGAAAGAGCTACGCCGGCAGGATTTCCCTATTGCAGAAAAACTGTTAAAATAGCAGATTACCAACTAAGATTTTGAATGAAACTTTGTTGATAATCTAACTGTAGATATTACAATCAATAATTAGAGATTGCCGTATCAAGTACGACAATGACATTTAGGACTTGTTAGGTGGCAGCTAATGACAAGGTTATTCTGTTAAAAATACATTCAGGCTTTCTAGGGCTTTTCCTTCAAGATCGAAGAGCGTCTGATTTTCCCAAGTGTCTTCAATTTTTGAATTTGGAATCCAATCTCCGCCCCAGTAGAAGATTCCGCAGCCTCCTGCATTGGATGTAGCTTCCATTATTGCTTTTACAACTGTTGCTTGGTTTTGCACTGAAGCAGAAACGCATTTTTTTCCGTTGTAAGTCTGTGTCTTTAAATTTTTGAGCTGTGTGCTTTTGTTGTCTACAAGATTTTTTGCTGCTTGGATTCCGGCTGGTTCGTACCATACTATGTTATTTGTGCTGTCTCCGTAGGCATCCATTGACCACGCCCAGGAAGTTTCTGCAACTAGAACTTGCTTTTTGTAAGTCTTTTTTAAGTATGCTATGTTTTCGCGCAGCTGCTTCAATGTTCCGTGTTCTTCAAAAGGGTAGTAGCTTAAACCTATGTAGTCGTAATCTACGCCTTTTAGATTTTGAAGATTTCTGAACCACCAGTCAAAGTTGTCGCCTTTGCTGCTTGCAAGGTGAATCATTTTTTTTATGCTGGAGTCGATTTCAGAAACTGCGCTGGATGCAGACTGCAAAACTTTTAGGAGATTCTTGTTTCCTTCTGTGTGCTCTGTCCAAGAGTAGCAGTCAACATTGGCATGAGTTGTTCCGTCTGACTTTGTAAGAAACATTCCAGAATTGATTTCATTTCCAAGCTGAACCATGTCTGGCGTGCAGCCTTCGCTTTTTAAGTCTGCAAGAATTTTCTTTGTGTATTCACTGACTTTGCTGCAGAGTTCTTCTATGCTAGAAACATTGTTCCATTCAGCAGGGAGACTTTGTTTTGCAGGATCTGCCCAGCTGTCTGAATAATGAAAGTCCAGAAGAAAGTTCAAGCCGTTTTGCTTTATGCGCTTTGCCATTGCGAGTGTTCGCTCGTAGTTGTTTTGACCCGGAGTTGAAGCTTGTGGCGCATTCCAGATTCTAAGGCGAATCCAGTTTACTCCGTGCGCTTTTAGAATTTTAAATATGTCTTCTTTTGTTCCGTTTTCATTATAGAAACTGCTTCCGTATTCTTCTAGCTGCGAAACCATGGATGCATCGAATCCGCGCATGAAGTCTGCGCCAAGATTTAGCTCTTCATCTGAACTTTCTGAAGGGGATGCGCAGGCTGATGATAAAATCAAAAACAGTGCTATAAAAACTGAAAAAATGCTTTTGAACTTCATTCTTTTACCTCTAAAGTACTTATGATTATAGATTCAAACTGAAGTTGCTTAAATGGATTCTGATTCCCCGGTCAAGCCGGGGAATGACAGAAATTTTAGTTTTACAATTTTATGCCATTCAATATTCCAACAGATGCTTGACCGGGTTTGCTACGTAAACGTCGCAGTGTCGTGGCACGGAAATGACATGACTAATGAAAATCTGCTTTACTCGTAGGAAACTGTTACTGTTCCTGTTAGACCTTCAAGACCTGCAATATATATACCATTTTCTTTGTATAAGTTAATTTCTGTTGAGTCTGTTGTTATGTAAGTTACATTATTACTATCCCATGTGCCTTTGTCTGAAATTTTTACTTCATTACTCCAAGATGTATCAGTCATAATACTAATCCACCAACTTGATTCAGAACCAGAATATGTTAATTCTGATAACTTTATAGTAATGGATGAAATTATTTTAGTTTCTAAATTACTTTTTATAATAAGTTCTTTTGGATTTCCGTCAAATGTAATATTGTTTCCACTTCCAGTATCACCAGATTCCTCTGCTTCGCCTTCAACATAGAATACTGAAACGCTAGCTGTTGCGCTATCTGCACCTGCAATGTAGATTCCATTTGCTTTGTATGCGGCGATTTCTGTTGCGTCTGTGATTGTTGCAAGGTAAAGCGAGCTTGTTCCTTCGCCTGACTGCCATTCAAGTTTTGCTTCATTGCTCCATGCGTCGCTGCCAGGAATGGCTGAAAACCACCAGCTGTCGCTTCCTGAATAGTTTACATTTATTACTTTTATCGTAAGCGATTTTATGCTTAGGTCTGAAAGTGTTTCCGCTGAAACTATTTGTTCTGGTGCTTCCGAAAATGTTACGCTTTCGCTGTATATTTTTGTTCCGTAGTCGTCATCATCGTCATCGCTGCTTGAGCTTCCGTTGCTGCAAGAAATGAGTGCCCCCCCCAGAAGAATTGAAAAGGCTGAAAAAAATACTGCAGTAAAAATATTTTTCTTTATAAATTTCATAGTCTGTTTCCTTATTAAAAAAAATTAGTTAAGCTTTACAAGCTCTATGTCGTCAAGATTTCCCCAGTTTTCTTTGTTTGCGTCAACGAAAATTCCAATTTCAACCTCTCCGTTTTGAACAGGAATTTCTATTGAATACTGTTTCCACTTTTTCCAGCCGGTGTTTTTTATCTGCGCTGAAATTTCTTTTCCAGAATTGTCGAATCCGCGGGCAAAAAGCTTGATTCCGTTTTCGCCGCCACCGCCCATTGACCATACAGAAAGTTTGTAAGTTCCATTGGAAAGTCCTGTGATTTTTTTGTCGAGTGAAGCCGTGAATGCAGTTTTTTTCCAGTAGTGGTAGCTCCATTCTCCTGAGTGCGCGTTGCCTTTGTTTTTTTCAGCATAGCAGTCTGCGCTGTCGCCTGTTAAGTTCCATGTGCTTAGGTTGCCGCTTTCAAAGGAACTGTCGTTTAAAAGATTCTGGCCAAAAGAAAGTCCCGCTGCAAAAAAGAGCGTCAGAATGGCAGTTAGTGTTTTTTTCATTTTTTCCTCCTGATATGTTGTGCCATTTGTCAATGACAAAACAAACTTTAATATAAAA
>JAUNWH010000075.1 GCA_030540405.1 Spirochaetales bacterium | reverse complement strand
AGGCCGACACAGAAGAAAGCAACGTAGAAGAAAAGAACCCTACAATCACAAATCCGCGCTGGGAAAATGCGGACGGCAAGGCAATAACAAAAGCCCTTGTCGGCGATGAGGTGTATCTTTGCGCTGATGTAACTGACATAGCCGACGGCGCAAGCGCAAAAATCAAGATTGTAGAAAAAGATGACGATGGAAATGATGATTTTGTTACGGAACTGAGCGCGTCTGTACAGAATGGAAAAATCCGCTGCAAATGGAAAGTCATATACACAGAGGACACTGACGACACAGACAGCCAGAAAGAAATGGAAGAGAAAGGATACACGCTTCCCGAATACGCGTTCACTGTAGAATGCGACGGAGTTAAGAGCAAGGAGTCAGGGCAGCTGGATGTTATGGGATGGATAAAATTTTCTTTTGGTGAAAAAGAAGCTGAAATGTTAAAAAATTGCACATTTTTTCTTTATTCAGATTATGATAATTGGAAAAGCAATGATGTGAAACTTTCAAATGGAAAGATTTCGTTTAAGGAAATTCCGATTTTTTTCAAACAAACTGACTGCAAATTAGGACTAAAAATATGAGCAAAGAAAAATTAAAAAATTTAAAATATATGCATGATTGGTATGTAAGGGCAGCTGATTGCACGAAAATAATGACAGGAGGAAATTCCACAGCTGCGGAACTGCTTAAATACTACCTTAACCCTAAAAATCAAAGTCATGATCATTATATATTGGCGCACTGTCAAAATGATATTGAGTATCAGGATGGCAATCATTTTGGTAAAAAAATCAATACAAATGCGGGAACTTATGTTTTAGATGATAATTATCTTGCTAAAGTAAAAGAAGTAACTGAGTATAATACTGATATGGAAAAGAGAAAAAAAAAGTTCTTAAGTGAAGAAAAAAATCTTACAGGTATTATAAAGAAAATTCAAAGCAATGGTGTTCTGCAAAACGAATATAAATTATATTGGTATTCCACTATTGGATTAAGTGAAACTCTAAAAAATAGCTTGTTAGAAAAGGCATGGAATTTTGATCCAAGCAAAGATAAACTTACAGCGGAAGAACAAAATCAGCTCGATGTTTATGCAGGCTTGAACACTTTCATTATAAGAAGCGATGTAATAGTTGAAGTTAATAACATTAAGCTCAAGACAGATTGCAATGGATTAAAATTTGAAAGCGTCAACAGGTTCAACATAGAAAGTATAAATGTATCAATAAAGTCATGGAAAAACACTATTTTCGATTATTATGATTTTAACGGAAATATCGGATTTTTCTTGTTAAATCCTGATTATGGAAATAAAGAAGAGGTATATCCAAATAAAGTAAAACTAACGCCTTTAGATGTTAGACATAATCTTTTGGTAAATATGACTAAAGAAATTCCACCTTTGGCACGTGAGTTTTATATTTATAAGGAATTCTATGAAAATAATCAAAATTTGCTTGTTAAGAACTATGGCATAAAATGGAGAGAGGCATGAAAAGAAAGCTAATTCTGTTTATTCTAGCTGCAATCTTTGTTGCTGTCTCAACTTCAAGAGCATCGCAAAGAGATAGAATGCAAAAAATAGTTGATGTTGCTCTTGGAAAATACCATACGCTATGCTTGTTTGAGGATGGCAGAATTCTTTCATTTGGAAACAATGAAAACGGAGAACTTGGTCTAGGTGAGTTTTTTTTAGGAGAAAGATACATTTCTCCTTTTTATATACAAGTCCCAATAAAGTTTGTGTCAATAGCATCTGGTTATTTCCACAGCCTTGCAGTTTCAGAAGATGGAACTTTATGGGGTTGGGGAGACAACACTAGCTGTCAATTAATAAATTCAGAACGGAATTCTTCTAAATCATGTATTGAATCTGAATATAATATTCCAGTCATAATAGACAGTGGAAAAGACTGGAGGAAGGTATTTGCAGATGGGTTCGATTCGTTTGGACTAAAGAAGGACGGCACTCTATGGAGAATTTCAGATATGTATCAAATAGAAAACCCAAAAGGTCGTAAATGGAAAAATATAATCGTTCAGGCAGATGGCGGCGGAGATGACTACAAATTGTATGTAATACTGGAAGACAAAAAAGGTGAAATATTTACATACGGGACATGCAATGAAGAAAGGGATACGATTTCCTGCTTTTCGGTATGGAGGAGTGAAAAAGATGGCTCGAAGATTCTTTTGCCTCTTGAAATACCTCCGGAAACTTCAGATTTATGGATGAGTGATTTTTCTGGTGCATTTAGAAGAAGAAATGAAATTCACATTTGGGGTATGACTGCAACAGAGGAAAATGAAATAAAGAAAAAATTTAAATCTATGTTTTCAGATATTAGAAAATCCGAAGAGATCTTTGCGGACTGGATGCTTAAGAGTAAAAAGAAGGTAAAAATAAAAAAATCTAAAAAAATAATATCAGGAAATTTTATGTGGAGTTTTGCTTGTATAGGCGGTACAGAATTCAATTATTCATATACTGCATGTCTTCAAAATGACGGAAAATTGATTGTCTGGTCAAATGGCAAGACTTATACTAGTGATTCTATTAAAATACGAGATATCTGGGGAAACAATGGAATTTTTGCTCAAGCGGAAGATGGCAAAATTTATGTAACGGGCTACAACTTATTTAACAGATTGGGAGTTGACAAATCTCAAGAAGAGTTTCTTTTTCTTGAACTGTTTGATTTTTAATGAAATATAAGGTCGAGCAGCTCAGCTCCGGAAGCTTTACGGACGAGAAAGACGCCCTTGAGGTGGCAAGGAGCGTTCTTCTGGGCAGGTCATTGCAGTTCCAGCACCGCTCGTTCAAGTTCCAGAGCTGCGACATAAAGACACAGGGAAACTACCGCATAAAGCCGGGCAACCGCCTCACAGTGAAATACATCGGAAAACAGAGCGACGGCGAGTACCTTGTCCAGTCAGTGGAGCACAGCCTCAGTGTTCAGGACGGATATTTCACAACGTGCCATCTTAAAAGGAACTTCTGCGGAGTGAGCAACAACAGAAGCATAAGCGCAATCGACAGGGAGCGGATAGACAGCCGGAGTGCAAACACACAGGAACCAAAAGCAGCGGCAGTTTCAGAGGACAGAATCCAGGCGGAAAGTCAGGA
>JAUNWH010000014.1 GCA_030540405.1 Spirochaetales bacterium | reverse complement strand
GCTTGGAGGGGATTTCTTTTCCGGAGCCTCCCGCGCGCCGAAGACCCCGGTTGATGGACGCTTTGTCCAAGTTTTCTTTGAGTTTTTGCTATGATTCGCAAATTTTTTTAGTTTTTACTTAAAAGAAATAAAATAGTTTCTATGATTTTTAACTTGCACTTAACTGCTTTTTTAATTGACATTATTTCAGTGTTTATAGTATTATTTCTAAATCGGAGATTTTAAATTGAAACACTTAGTTAAATGTGTAGCTGTTGCTTTTTCAGTAATAGCACTTGCTTCATGCGGAACAACAAAAGAAACTGTAAAGGTTGTAACAGGAGCTTATGAGCGTTTGGACTGGCAGGGAAGAGCTACTGGAGCAGAAGTACCGAATTGGGTTATTGCTGTAGGCGACAATAACAAAAGACAGATTGTAAAAGAACTTGATCTTGATGGCTATATGGTTTGGACTTTCAATTCAAATGGACCGGACTTGGATTTCCTCCAGAACTGGACAGACAAAGTTGATCTTCAGAGCAATGTTGCACAGTCTATCAGCACTTCAATTGGACGCGCTACAGAAGCTTCTTTGAAAGCAGAACAGAGCATTGATGCAACAAAAAGCGACAAAGCTCTCAAAGATGTTACAACAGTTCTTTCAAATGTACGCGTAAATGGACTTGAGAAAATCGCTTCATATTGGATTAAGAGCCGCTTCTCTGAATCTGCAAAGCCAAAAGCTGATTCTGACTACAAGACAATGTATACTTACTATTCAGTATGGGCTTTGAAGAGTGATTTGTATCAGAGACAGATTAATGCAGCAATGCAGGATCTTCCAGAGAATACAGCACAGGATCCACTTCTTATGAAACTCATCACAAGATCAATTGAGAAGACAATTCTTAATGAAGATGCAGATGCAAATGTCAGCGCTATATCTTATGATGCAGAAACAGATACTGTAACTTATGAAGAGCCTGGAGCTGAATTCTAAATGAAGAAATTTGCTTTTTTGTTTGCAGCTGTTTTCAGTAGTCTTATTATGGCTTCATGCGGAAGCACAAAAGTTTCCCGCGTTGATGCTGATGAGGTCATTGACTTGGACGGCTACTGGAACGAATCTGATGTTCGCATCGTTTGTGATTCTCTTATTGAAGAATGTATAAGTTCTCCTAGAATTGCAAAGTTTGAAGGACAGCAGGGACACGCTCCAGTTGTTATAATTGATTCTATACGCAATCAGAGCAGCGAGCATATTGACACTTCAATTGTTGAAAAGAAATTTCAGACTGCAATAATTAATTCTGGTGTTATGGAATTTGTTTCTAGCAGCACAGAAAGACAGGCTCTTAGAGAAGAAAAGGCTGATCAGGCTGACCATTCAACTTACGATACTGCGAAGGAAATGGATCAGGAAACTGGAGCTGACTTCATGCTCAAAGGTTCTGTTAAGACTATTGTTCAGTCCGCTGACGACAAAACTGTAAGAACTTACTATGTTTATGCAGAGTTGCATGACATTAAAACAAATAAAATTGTTTGGATGGCAGAAAACGACAGCATAAAGAAAGTTATTAAACGTCAGAAAGCAAAGCTCTAGTTTGCACAACAGGCATCTTCAGAAGTTTCTGGAGATGCCATTTACTTTAGGTCGGAGAAGTTTTCATGAAAAAGCTCTCGCTTCTTTCTTTGCTTTTTGTATTTTTTTTTCTAGTTGGATGCGCTTCTACAAAAGTTGACTTGGAGGCTGAAAAATACTTTTCTGAAGGAAATTATTCAGCATCTGCATCCGTTATTCAAAAATCAATAAATAAAAAAAATCCGCCGATAGACAAAGCTCTTGACGTGGCGATTCTAAATCATTATTCAAGAAATTATCTGCAGTCTTCAAAAGATTTTAATCAGACTGACCGTCAGATTGAAGATGCTTACACAAAAAGCATTTCAAAAACTACTGGCGCCGCTTCCTTAAATGAAAATATTTCTGATTACACTGGAAATATTTATGAATATCTTTTGCTAAATGCATTTAATTCTTTGAACTATTACAACATGGGCGAATTTGATGAAGCTCTTGTTGAAATCAGAAAAATCGAAAATAAACAAAAGGAATATATTTCAAAATATGGCGAGCTAGCTTTGCAGGATTTGGAAGTAGACACAGAAGCTCTTGCAGATTCCGCAAAGACGATGAATATAAATATTCGTGAGGTTTATAGGCAAACTCCGCAGAAACCTACGGAAGCTGATGTTTATAAAGATTCTGCATTTGCACATTATCTTGCGGCGTTGATGTATATTCAAGATAAAAGCGGAACTCCGGAACTTCATGTCCGCGAATATGAGGCGATAAACCGTGGTGTAAAATGCGCTTCTTTGCGAGATGACTTGAAAATTCCATCTGGAATGGGAAGGTTGGATTTCGTTTCGTTAGCTGGAAAAATTATTTGCCGGAAAGAAGGAACTGTTTATTTTCCGAGTTTTGCAGCGAATGGAACTCCAATTTTTTTGACATCTGTAACAATTGCTGGCGTTACTATTCCTGCTTTCAGACTGAAATATGTTTACCCTTATGTTGAAGCAGATAAAAATGGCAATCTTATAAAGCCTAGTGATTCAATTTCTTCTATAAAAGTTACGCTTTCTGACGGAAGCACTGCGCGCCTTAATCTTATTGAATGGTTTGATGAAGCTGTTCAAAAAGATGTTGCTTTAAGAGCACGCAAGGATTTTACAAGAAGTATATTCCGCAGTACAACAAAAAAAGCTGCCGCTGTAACTTCTGCCGCTGTTGCCATAAGGGCTACTCCTGAAAAGTTCCGGTCAATTACAGAAATTGCGGTTACAAAGGCTCTTGATGCTGTGGATTTAGCTGAAACTGCGGACATCCGTCAGTGCCGTTATTTTCCGAGCTTTGCGGCCGGCGGAGGTTTTACTTTAAAGCCTGGAATTTATTCAGCGAAAGTTGAATATTTTGATACAAATGAAAATCTTGTCGGAACAGAAACTTTTGAAAATTTGGAAGTGACTGCTGGTCGTCCGACTATTGTGGAGTCAATATGCGTAAAATAGCTATTTTTTTTCCATTGCTTATTTGTGGAATTTCAGTTTGTTTTGCTGCCCGTGTAAAAGAACCTGCCTGGGTAAGCGTTCCGAAGAAAGTTTACGATCCTGAAAAATATCTTTCTTATGTTGGAAAGGCAAAAGATAAATCTCAGGCGGAACTTCTTGCTGTTGAAGGAATTGCTTCTGTTTTTGAGCAGGATGTCGCTTCTGCTTCTGTGTCTTCTTCAAGAATGGAACAGGCGAGCAACGAAGGAAAAGTCGCAATTGCAAAGTCTCAGAATTTCAATTCAAAGATAATGCGAAAAGTTGATGTTGATTCTCTTATTGGCATTGAAATCAAGGAATATTGGACTGATGCTGATAAAAACATTTACGTTCTTGCGGTTCTTGACAAGCCGAAAACTTCGCTCCTTTATTCTGGCATGATTGAAAAAAATAATGCGGAAATCAAAAAGCTTTTGAATGCTAAAACCGATGATGAGTTTTCTTTTGAAAATTATGCGCGGATTGATTTTGCGCGTGAAATTTCTGTTTTAAATGAAAAATATCTTTTACGTCTTTCAGTTGTTGATTTTGACAAGGCTTCTGAATTACAGAAGCAGACTGTGAGCGCATCTGATATAAATGCAATGTTGCTTCAGATTGCAAAGCAAATTCCTGTTTATGTTTATTTTCAGAATGACTCTGACGGCAGAGTTCGTTCCGCTTATGCAAAAATGCTGAATTCGTTTGGCTTTAGAACTTCGCAGGAAAGAAATGAACGCTATTCATTTACAGGAAGCATGAGTTTTGAACAGAATATTCCAAAAGATAAAAGTTCCGTTCAGTGCAGATACACTTTTAAAGCTGATTTGAAGGATTCTGCATTTGCGCAAAATCTTTTTACACTTTCATTTGATGGAAGAAATTCAAGCAATTCTTATTCTGATGCCCAGAACCGTGCTTTGCGCGCTATTGAAGCTCGTGCCGCAGGAAATTCTACAGAAGAATTTAGAAAATTTTTGCAGAATATTGTAGTTCATTATTGACAAAAATTTACATTTTCTGTAATATATTTATACATTCGTAACTGAATGCTCCCTTAGCTCAGTCGGTAGAGCAATGGACTGTTAATCCATGTGTCGCTGGTTCAAGCCCAGCAGGGGGCGCATATAAGGCAGCTGTTTCGGCTGTCTTTTTTTTTATAGATTGTCGTATCAAGTACGACAATGACAGAAAACCAAGTCTTGCAATGACATTTTAAAATCGCAGCTAAAATTTGTTTTTTTCTTGAATTTTTATTATATTTATTAGAATCGAAAAATTTTAAAATGTAGAACTTTTTTTGCTTAATTTCTTGTTATTATATTAATTGAAGATTTTCAGCTTAAAAAGTCTTGGAGTAAAATCATGGCAAAGTATCAGTTTCAGACGGAAGTTAATCAGCTTTTAAAACTTATCATTCATTCAATGTATTCAAACAAGGATATTTTTTTACGTGAAATTGTTTCGAATGCTTCGGATGCTTTGGACAAATTGAAATATCTTACAGTTTCTGATGATAAATACAAGGATATTCCTTTTAATCCGCGCATAGATATTTCGTTCAATGAAGAAAAAAAGATTCTTTCAGTTCAGGATTCTGGAATTGGAATGGACGAAGAGGATCTTACAAATAATTTGGGAACAATTGCGCGTTCTGGAACAAAAGCCTTTATCGATATGCTTTCTAAAAATGGAAGCGGCTCTTCAGATTTGATTGGTCAGTTTGGCGTTGGCTTTTACAGCGCATTTATGGCGGCAAGTAAAATTGATGTTTACACAAGAAAAGCTGCTGGCGACGGAAAAGTTCTGCACTGGTCAAGCGATGGAACAAATTCCTATGAAATTGAAGAGCTTACAGAAAAATCCGAAGCCTACTGTCAGTATGGATTTGACAAGGCTGAAACTGTAGGCTCTGTTATTGAAATTCATTTGAATGATGATTCTAAAGATTATGCTTCAAGATGGAAAATTGACGAACTTATAAAAAAATATTCAAATCATATTGCTTTCCCGATTTATCTTCATTATGTTCAGACAAAGTATAACAAGGATGGAAAGGCTGAAGGAACTGAAAATAAAGTTGAGCAAGTGAATTCTGCCAGCGCGCTTTGGAAGCGGAACAAGAGCGAGCTTAAAAAAGAAGATTACAATGATTTTTATAAGACAATCAGCCATGATGGAACAGATCCGCTTATGTATGTTCACACTCATGCGGAAGGAACTCAGGAATACACGACTTTGTTTTATGTTCCTCGCACGGCTCCGTTTGATATGTATCAGGCTGACTACAAAAGCGGCGTTAAGCTTTATGTAAAGCGCGTTTTTATAACTGATGATGACCGTGAACTTTTGCCGTCTTACTTGCGTTTTATCCGTGGCGTTATTGATTCTGAAGATTTGCCTTTGAATGTGAGCCGTGAAATTCTTCAGCAAAATAGAATTCTTGAAACTATAAAAACTCAGTCTGTAAAGAAACTTTTAAGCGAATTCAAGAAACTTGGTGATGAGGCAAAAAAGCTTGAGGCAAAAACGGAACTTTCCGATGCTGAAAAAGAAACTGTTGAAAAATGGCACGATTTTGTAAAATCATACAATCGTCCTTTAAAAGAAGGGCTTTATTCTGATTTTGCAAACCGTGATGAAATTGCAGAGATAATCCGCTTTAAGTCAACTGCGGATGAAGGCAATGGTGAAAACAAATGGACAAGTTTTGCCGATTATGTTCAGCGCATGAAAACTGACCAAAAGGCAATTTACTATATCAGCGGAAGCGATGAAAAAAATCTGCGCTCTTCTCCGTTGCTTGAGGCTTATAAAAAGAAAGGGTTTGAAGTTCTTATCATGGCGGATGACATAGACGATATTGTTATTCCTGCATACGGAAAATATAAAGACTTTGAACTGAAAGCAGTAAACCGCGCCGGAAGCGATGAAGAGCTTGGCGTTGACAAAGAAGAAGCTAAGAAAAAAGAGGAAGCGTTCAAGCCTGTTCAGGAAAAAATAAAAAAATCACTTGAAGGCCGTGTAAAGGATGTTGTTCTTTCAAAGCGTCTTTCTGACAGTCCGAGCTGCATTGTTGTGGACGAAAATGATCCGAGCTTTCAGATGGAACGCATGATGAAAGCGATGGGACAAGGCGGCGGAGATTTTGTAAAGCCAATTCTTGAAATAAATGCAGACCACGCAATTGTAAAAAAACTGGAAGGTTCTGTTTCAGAAGACTTTGTAAAAAATGTAAGTGAAGTTCTTCTTGATCAGGCGCTTCTTGTAAGCGGCGCGGAATTAAAAGATCCTGCTGATTTTGTAAAATCGCTGAATTCTTTGCTCGCTGAATAAAATTTTGTGCAGAAAGCTTTCCGGTTTTTCCGGAAGGCTTTTTGCTTTTTTTTTATGAGAAATCATTTGTAACGATAATTGCGCATTTTTATTTTTTAGATATGGAAAAAATTGAAACTCCTGACGAGTATTTAGTGGAACATGACAACGATCATTTGCAGGGAAAAGAGCTTGCAAAAATTTCATCATTGAATGAAATCAATTCGATGAATCCAAACGACTTTATAAAGATGGCTTTTGAATTTCAGAAGCTTATGATGATTTATGAAAGCGCGATAAAGCAGGTCGTTACAAAACTTGAAATTTTAAACAAAGAATATAAAGTTACGGGTAGAAGGAATCCGATTGAAACAATAAAATCCAGAATAAAATCTCCTGAAAGCATTGCCGAAAAACTTGAAAAGCGGAAGTTGCCGTTTACATTTGAATCTATGACAGAAAATCTTACGGATGTTGCCGGCGTTCGTGTAATCTGCCCTTACATTTCTGATATTTACACAATAAGGGACATTCTTTTAAAGCAGCCGGACATAAAGCTTTTAAAAGAAAAAGATTACATAAAAGAGCCCAAGGAATCTGGCTATAGAAGTCTGCATATTGTTGTTGAAATAATTGTTTATCTTTCGAACACGGAGCACAGAGTTCCAGTTGAAATTCAGCTTAGAACAATTGCCATGGATTTTTGGGCGAGCCTTGAGCATGAACTTAGATACAAAACTGAATCTCATATTCCAGCCGGAATCCGCCGTGAGCTTTTGAGATGCGCGGAAACAATCGCAATGACCGACCGTGAAATGGAAGAAATTGCAATTGAGCTTCAGGCATTGGATTGATTTGTCTGCTGTTTCTTTTGAATGCTTGGCATTACTAGAAAACTTTTTTTTTCTATAGTATGATATGTTTGTCTTAGAAATTTCCTTTTGGTGATTTTTAGATGAAAATTCTTATATCAACTGCGCATCTTCATTTGATTGCAGGTGCGCTTAAAAAGTCAAGATTTTTTGTTGGCTTTTATGGGAGATTCAATTGTCGGAATTACACGAATCTGGTGAAGATTATCTTGAGGCAATTCTTAGATTAAAAGAAGAAAATGGAGTTGCAAGATCCGTTGATGTTGCAAAGCGTCTTGGTGTTTCCAAGCCTAGTGTAAGCCGGGCGATGAGCATTTTGGGCGAAAATGGATATATTACAACTGGCCACATCGGTTCTCTTGAGCTGACTGAAAAAGGTCAAAAAAAAGCCGAGTCCGTTTATGCGCGCCATGTTCTTCTCACAGATTTCCTTGTAAAAATTACTGGCGTTGACAAAGCTCATGCGGAAGAAAATGCGTGCAGAATTGAGCATGACATTGATGAAGATATAAAAGTCGGAATTCAAAAGTGGATGGAGCAAAATAAATAAAATGTCAGACGTAAATGAAAAAAATCACGGCACATTGACTGGCGACAACCATGCTGCTCTTTGGAGCGGAAGATTTGCAGAAGGACCAGATGCCGCTGCGGTTGAGTTTGAAACTTCTATCCGTGTTGATGAAAGAATGGCTCTTGATGACATTCATGGTTCGATTGCACATGCGCAAATGCTTGGCGAGCAGAAAATAATTTCAAAATCAGAAAGCTCTGAAATTGTAAAAGGCTTAAAATCGATTGAAAGGGATTTGATTTCCGGCGAGTTGAAAATTGACTATAGCGCGGAAGATATTCATTCATTTGTTGAAGCCGTTCTTACAGACCGCATCGGTGAGCCTGGAAAAAAACTTCACACAGGACGCAGCCGAAATGATCAGATTGCGCTGGACGAGCGTCTTTATTTGCGCCGCATGATTCCTTGCATTCAGAATGAAATTTTAACTCTTATAAGGACACTTTCAGAAATCGCTTCTAAAAATAAAAAATCTTTGCTGACTGGTTATACTCACATGCAGCATGCTCAGCCGGGAACTTTGGCTCAGCATCTTTTGGCGTGGGCTTCTATGCTGGTGCGCGACTGGGAGCGTCTTGAAGATTCACTTAGGCGAATTGAAAAGTCTCCGCTTGGCTCTGGAGCTTTGCAGGGAAGCTCTTTGCCTCTTGACCGTGAGCTTGTTGCAAAAAAACTTGGATTTTCTGGAGTTACTGAAAATTCATTGGACACAGTTTCTGACAGAGATTACTGCATAGAATTTACTTCAGATTTTGCGATGATTCAAAGCCACTTAAGCCGGATGTGCGAAGAAATTGTTTTGTGGTCAACAACTGAATTTTCATTTGTTGAGCTAAGCGAAAAATGGTCAACAGGTTCTTCAATTATGCCACAGAAAAAAAATCCCGACTTTGCTGAGTTAATCCGAGGAAGAACAGGAAAAGTTTACGGAGATTTGATAAATCTTCTTACAATGGTAAAAGGGCTTCCGCTTGCTTATGACCGGGATTTGCAGGAAGACAAAGAGCCTTTGTTTGATGCTTTTGACACTGTTGAAGCGAACTTAAAAGTTTTTACGGCAATGGTTTCTTCTGCAAAATGGAATCTTGAAAAAATGGCGGCGAGCTGTGAAGGCGGTTTTGCAAATGCCACTGATTTGGCTGAATATCTTGTGCGCAAAGGACTTCCGTTTAGAACTGCGCATGGAGTTTCGGCAAAAGCTGTTCGCATGGCAATTGATGCGGGGCTTTCAAAAATTGAAGATTTGTGTGTGGAGGAATTTAAAAAATGCTCGTCTTTAATTGAAGATGACGTTTATGAAATTCTTTCGCCTGAAGCCTGTGTGGAAAACAGAAAGACAATCGGTGCGCCTTCTTCTGAATCAACTTCAGTTCAAATAAAAGCTTTGCTTGCGTTCTGTAAAAAAAGCTTAAAAAAATAATTTTATAAAAGGAGTTTTCAAAATGAAAAAAATTGTTGCAGTTATTTGCGGGCTTATGGTTTGCCTTTCAATGGCGAGCGCAAAAAAGAAATCGTCTGGAAAATTTGTTCTTGGCCTTGATGATTCGTTTCCGCCTCTTGGATTCCGCAATGAAAATAATGAAATTGTAGGCTATGACATTGACCTTGCGCGCGAAGTTGCTTCTCGTCTTGGACTTGAACTTGTTTGCCAGCCGATTGACTGGTCTACAAAAGAAATGGAGCTTAACACTGGAAAAATCGACTGCATTTGGAACGGACTTACTTTGACTGAAGAAAGAAAACGCGCCATGGCTTGCTCTGAGCCTTATCTTGCGAATGCCCAGGTTGTTGTTGTCCGCAATAATGGTGAAGTAAAATCGCTTGCAGATTTGAAGGGGAAAAAAATCGGTGTTCAGGCTGGCTCTTCTGCACAGGAAGCGATTGACGGCGCGCCGGATTTCAAAAAAAGCCTAAAGGAAATTGTTGAGTTCAAGGAAAATGTTACAGCTCTCAACGACCTTGAGGTTGGAAATCTTGACGGCGTTGTAATGGATTTAGTTGTTGCGGGATATAGCATTACGCAGGGAAAAAAGCCTCTCGTTATTCTTGAAGAAACTCTTGCTCCGGAAGAATATGGAATTGCATTCAGCAGAAAAAATAAATCTCTCCGCGACAAAGTTCAGAAAACTCTTTTGGAAATGCAGGCTGACGGAACTGTTGCAAAAATCTCAACAAAGTGGTTCGGCTCTGATATTTCTACAATTGGAAAATAATTATATTTTGTAAAATGCTTTTGCGTCTGGAAAAATTTCCGGGCGCATTTTTCTAAACTAAAATTTAAATGATTGAATTTTTATCTGAATATTTTCTAAGAATCAAAATCGGAAAACTTCTTGTTGTAATGCTTCAAAGCACTTGCGTCAGTTTGGAAGTTTTTTTTCTTACTCTGATTTTTTCTGTTCCTCTTGCGCTTTTTATTTGCTTTGGAAGAATGTCGGCTGTAAAAATTGTGTCTGGAGTTACAAACCTTTTTTTGCTGATAATCCGCGGAACGCCTCTCATGCTTCAGCTTATTTTTGTTTACTTTGCGCCCCAGATGATTTTTGGAATTGGCTTTGACAGATTTATGGCTGCGATTGTGGCGATGGTTATAAATTATGCGGCGTATTTTGCAGAAATTTACCGCGGAGGAATTCAGTCTATTCCGTTTGGTCAGTACGAGGCTGCAAAAGTTTTGGGCTTTACAAAAAAACAGACTTTTTTTCGTATTATAATTCCGCAAGTTGTAAAGCGAATAATTCCGCCGATGGGAAACGAAGTTATCACTCTTGTAAAAGATACCGCGCTTGTTCAGGTTTTGGGCGTGGCGGAACTTTTTCATGTTGCTCAGACTCAGAGCGGACGGCTTGTTAGCGTTATGCCGCTTTTTATTGCAGGTGTTTTTTATTTTATAATGAACTGGGCTGTTTCTAAAGCATTTGACTTTACGGAGAAAAAACTTGACTACTACAAATAGTGAAATTATAAAAGTTGAAAATCTGAAAAAAAATTTCAGTGGACTAGAAGTTTTAAAGGGCGTTTCATTTTCCTTGCACAAGGGCGAAGTTCTTGGAATAATCGGTCCGAGCGGAAGCGGAAAGTCCACATTGCTTCGTTGTGTTTGTCAGCTTGAAAAAATTACGGACGGTTCAATTTCTATTTGCGGACAAAACATGGTTACGGACGGCGTTTATGTTGATAAAAAAACTTTGAGAAAAATTGGCTTGAACGTTGGACTTGTGTTTCAGAATTTCAATCTTTTTCCTCATTTTTCAGTTTTAAAAAATATTACCGAAGCGCAACGAGTTGTTCTTGGAAAAGAAAAATCCGAAGCGGAAGAAACTGCGATTTCACTTTTGAAAAAAATGAATCTTGAGCAGAAAGCATCGTGTTATCCTTGCGAACTTTCTGGCGGACAGCAGCAGCGTGTTTCTATTGCGCGCGCATTGGCACTTAAGCCTGAGGTTTTGTTTTTTGACGAGCCGACATCTGCTTTAGATCCTGAGCTTACTGGAGAAATTCTTGCTGTAATCCGTGAGCTTGCCGAGGAAAAAATGACAATGGTCGTTGTTACTCATGAAATGTCTTTTGCCCGGGACACAAGCGACACAATTATTTTTATGGACGGCGGAGTTATTGTTGAGCAGGGAAAAGAAGTTATTGAAAATCCAAAGGAAGAACGCACAAAGCTTTTCTTGAAGCGTTTTAATGAAAAATAAGTTTTTTGAGTTTTTAAGAAAAGCTATTGACAATACAAAGTGGTTTTTGATATGATATTATCACCTTTTGGGGTGTTAGCGAAGCTGGTTATCGCGCTGGCCTGTCACGCCGGAGACCACGAGTTCGAGTCTCGTACATCCCGAAGCAAAGCATCTGTTTTTATACAGGTGCTTTTTTTTTGCCTTGGTGCTATCATATTGTTGAGAGGAATTTATGACAAATAAAGTTTACATAATCGGACACAGAAATCCCGATACTGATTCAGTTGTTGCGGCTGCTGCTTATGCAAGGCTCAAGCATCTTCTTGGAAAAAAAGAATACGTTGCTGCCCGCGCCGGAAAATTAGCTCCGCAGACAGAATATATTTTCAAGAGATTTAAAGTTGAGCCGCCTGAATATATTCCAGATTTGATTCCTAAAACTGAATATTACATGAGCGGAGAATATTCTTCTGTAGATCAGGATGTTCCGCTTTGGAATGCTGTGGACAAAATGATAAGCACAAATTCTTCTGTTCTTCCGATTGTCAATGTAGACGGAACTTATCAAGGGCTTTTGAATTACAATGCGTTTGCCTTGAATTCATTTAAAATTCTAAGTCCGAAAAAAGATGACATTTTTTTAACAAGCATAAAGCTTATAGAAAAAACTTTGGGTGCAGTTCCGATTGTGGAATTTAATGCTGACGATTATTTTAAATGTTCTTTGATGGTTGGCGATGATGATGCTGATTCTTTTAAGAGCCTTCTTTCTGAACACAAAAGTGAAAACATTGTTGTTATAACAGGTGACCGTGAAGATATTCAGAAAATGTCAATTGAAGCAAAAGTGCGTGCGGTAATTGTTACAAAAGATTACGTTATAAAAAAGGAGCTTAGAGAACTTGCCCGCGAAAATAAAGTTTCAATTATTTCCGGTCATGACAGCACTGTTGCAACTGCGATGCTTGTAGAATATTCTTCGCCGGTAAGCTCAATGGCTGACACAAAAATTCTTCCAGTGAAGGCAAGCGATACTGTGCAAAAAATCCGCGCCCAGCTTGCGCAAAGTCCTGCCCGGTGTTTGCCTGTTGTTGACGATGATTTTAAAGTCATTGGAATAATCAGTGAAAGCGATTTGTTGCACGAAGCGAATATTCAAGTTATTTTGGTTGATCACAATGAGCCGCAGCAGGCAGTTGAAGGAATTGAAAATTATATAATTCAGGAAATTATTGACCACCACAAAATAAATACATTTGCAACTCGTATTCCAATTAATTTTATAAACAAAGCAGTCGGTTCAACAAGCACAATCATTGCGAATCTTTACCGCGAAAATAGAATTTCAATTCCGAAAGACATGGCTTCAATTCTTTTATGCGGAATTCTTAGCGACACTTTGATTCTTCAGTCTGCGACGACAACCGAATATGATGTTCTTACCGCTGAATATTTGAGCAACATTACGGAGCTTGACATAAAAACTTTGGGAAACGACATTATAAAAAGCGGAAGTCACATAGACGGACGTTCTGCGGAAGAAGTTGTGCATCAGGATATGAAAGAATATTCTGAAAACAAATTCAAATATTCCGTGAGTCAGATAGAAGTTGACAGCACCCGTGAAATTGTTGAACGTAAAAAAGAATTCCTTGATTGCCTTGAGCAGGAACGAAAGTCAAAAGGAGCTTTGTTCAGCGCTCTTCTTGTAACGGACATAACAAAATTGAGCTCGATAATGTTTTTGGCAAGTGATCCGAAATTTGAAGCCGTCATAAATTTCCCGAAACGTGATGAGCATATTTATTATATGAAAGATATTGTTTCGAGAAAGAAGCAGCTGATTCCTTTGCTTTCTGAATTGACTGCAAAAGTGAATTAAAATTTTCTACAGATATTTTTTAATTGTTTCTACGATTTTATTCTGAACCGGAAGAATTTCCTGAAACTTTGCTTTTGCTTCTGGAATTTTTTCTTGTCGCAGAAAGTCTGTAATTTCCGTGTAAGATTTGTAAAGCGGAGTTACAGAAAGATTTCCTGCGTTTCCTTTTAATGTGTGCGCCTTGGAAATCGCATTGCTAAGATTTCCGCTTGCGATGTCTTGCTCAATTCCGCTGTTCTGTTCAATTGAATCCGGAAATTTTTTCAGCATCACTTCCAAAAGCTGGCTGTTGCCCATAAATCGTTCAAGCGCAGAATTCATGTCGGCGCCAAGATTTTTCAGCTCGTTTATCAAATCCACAAAATCCCTCCAAGAGAAATAAAAATTATTTAATTATATATCAATTTTTTATTATTTCAAATTTATTTTTTTTCCTGAATTTCCGGCGGAATATAACCTTGTGAAGTTTAGTTTGTTTTATTATATTAGTAAAAACTAATGAGGTTGATATGATTGAAGTTGAAAATGCGTCCAAGCTGTTTGGAAATTTCCGGGCGGTGGACGGCATAAGTTTTTCTATTCAGACAGGAGAAATCGTGGGACTTCTTGGTCCGAACGGAGCTGGAAAAACAACAACGATGCGAATGATTTCCGGTTTTCTTGAGCCTGATTCTGGAACTGTAAAAATTGACGGGCTTGATGTTTTAAAAAATCCAGTTGAGACAAAAAGAAAAATTGGATATATGCCGGAAAGCGCGCCGATGTATTCCGACATGATTGTTGCTGACTATTTAAAATACATTGCTGAAATTGAAGATCAGAATCCTGCGGAAAAATGCCGTGAGCTTGCCGAAGTCTGCGGACTAAAGGAAGTCATGCACAAAAATATTGGAGAACTTAGCCGCGGAAACAGACAGCGTGTAGGTCTTGCTCATGCGCTTATGGGAAATCCTGAAATTCTTATTCTTGATGAGCCGACGAGCGGACTTGACCCGAATCAGGTTTTGGAAGTGCGCAATTTGATTAAGCAGATTGGAAAAACTCACACTGTAATTATTTCAACGCATATTCTTAGCGAAGTTGAAATGCTTTGCGGCAGAGTTATTATTATTTCCGGCGGAAAAAAAGTTGCCGACAGTCCGACAGAAGAGCTTCGTGAGCATTTTGGAAATTCATCTGAAGTTCAGCTTTGTGTTTCCGGGGATTCCGCAGAAGATGCTGAAAAAATATTCCGCGGCATAAATGGCGTTTCAAAAATTCATTCAACTTTAAATGATGGAAAAATTGAATTTAGAATTTCAGTTGAAAAAAATATTGAAGTTAGACCGGAACTCGCAAAGGCTTGCGTGCAAAACGGTTTGGAGCTTTTTGAAATGCAGCAGAAAAAGAACAGCCTTGAAGATGTCTTTAGAAGCCTGACTTCTGTGCATGATTCTAAAAATGGAGTGGAAAATGAAGAAAAATAAATCTTGGGCAGTCATTATGAAACGGGAACTCTGCTCTTATTTTACAAGTCCTGTTGCTTACATTGTTGGCGCGCTGTTTCTTTTGTTCAGCGGATTTTTATATTTTTCCACATTCTTTTTAGTGAATCGTCCTGAGCTTAGAAATTTCTTTGAACTGCTTCCTATATTGTTCAGCTTTTTTATTCCAGCGATGACGATGCGAATTTTCAGCGAAGAAAAAAAGAGCGGAACAATGGAAACTTTGGTTACGTTGCCTGTTACAAATTTTGACATTGTTGCAGGAAAATATCTTGCAAGTTTTGTTTCTAGCATTGCACTTTTGATTCCGACTTTTTTTTATGTTATAGCTTGCGCGATTTTTGCTTCTTCACGGATTGATTTTGGTCCTGTTGTCGGCGGATATTTGGGAGCGGTGCTTTTGGCTTCGGCTTTTTGCGCGATTGGAATTTTTGCTTCGTCTGTTACAAAAAATCAGATTATCGCATTTTTCCTTGCGTTTGCAATTTGCATTTTCCTTACGATGATTACAGTTTTTTCTGTTTTGCTTCCGGGAATTTTCGTTGGATTTGCTTCGTTCATTTCTTCCACGAGCCACTTTATGTCAGTCTCGAGAGGTATAATTGATTCGCGCGATATTTTGTATTTTGTTTCTTTGACAGCAGTTTTTGTTTCTCTGACAGTCTGCGTAATTTCAAATCAAAGGAAAGGTTGAAAAATGAAAAAGGAAAATAAATTTATTTCATGGATAAAAAATCCTTCCGCGGACATCTGGCTTTTTATAGTTGCCGTTGTTCTTTTAAATCTTGTCGCTTCCCGCGCTTTTTTTAGAATCGACCTGACGGAATCAAAATCATATTCGCTTTCATCTTCGAGCAAGGAAATTGTAAAAAATCTTGAGGAGCCGCTAAACGTAAAAGTTTTCTTTTCTGCAAATCTTCCGTCGCCTTATTCAAATGTTGAGCAGTACGTAAAAGATATTTTAGCTGAATACGGAAATTCCGCGAACAAAAATTTCAGCTGTGAATTTTTTGACATGGAAGATTACGACAACCAGAGAATTGCAAGAGGATACGGACTGAATCAAATTCAAATCCGCGAGCTAAAGAATAATGAAGTCGGCTTGAAAAATGCGTTTATGGGAATTGTTCTTTCTTATGCGGACCAGATAGAAAAAATTGACGGCATTTCTTCAAGCGATGGATTGGAATATAAAATTACTTCTGCCATTGGAAAAATTATTTCCAGCACAAATATTCTTGCGGGGCTTTCCGACAATGTAAAAGTTTCGCTTTACAAATCTGAGTCGCTTGAGCAGTTTAATATTGCTGACTTTGAAAAAATTGACGATGAAGTTGGCAAGGCTTTTTCTGCGGCGAACAAAAAATTTAAAGACCGGCTTGATTTTAAATCTGAAAATCCTGACTCTGAAACTTCTCTTGCGCTCGGAAAAAAATATGGAATCCAGTCAGTCTCCTGGAAAAATTCGGATGGAAAAATTGAATACGGAACAATCGGGCTTGTTGTTGAGTACGGACAGAAAGTTCAGGTTGTTCCGCTTAGGCTTACGAATGCGATTTTTCAGTATGTTGTTTCGGGACTTGATGACTTGGAAGAAAATATTGAAGAGTGCGTGAAAACTGTTGTTTCAAAAACTGATGTGATTGCTTATGTTACGGGACACGGCGAGCATTCCCTTGAGGACAAAAACGATTCAATGTATTTGAAAATTCTTCTTGCTGACACTTATGATTTGCAGGAAGTAAATCTTTTGGAAAATGAAATTCCGATTTCTGCACAGTCGCTTATTGTAAACGGTCCGAAAGAAAAATTTTCAGATGCGGAGCTTTATAAAATTGATCAGTTTATTTTGCGTGGCGGAAACGCAATTTTCCTTGTTGATTCAATTGACGAGATTATGCCTTATGGCGAAATGGCTTATTACAGCCAGCCTGAATATGTTCCTGTTGAAAACGGACTTGAAAAACTTTTTGACAGCTACGGAATAAAAATCGGCAGTGAATATGTTATGGATGAAAAATGTTTTTCCCAGCTAACCCAGCAGTATGGAAAACTTGACTTTTATTACACGCCGCTTATTCAGAAAAATTGCCTTGACCAAAAAAATCTTATATCAAAAAATCTTGGCAACATTTTCTTTCCGCAGACTTTTGAAATTGATGTTTCTGGCGCAAAAGAAAACAAAGATGCAAAAGTTTCTGTCATTGCAAAAACTTCTGAAAAATCATGGACTGTTCCTGTTGCAGAAAATTTTGTTTTAAGTCCTATGTCAATTTTCCCTCCGAAAGAAGAAGATAAGTTCAGCTCTAAAAATGTCGCGGTTTTGATTGAAGGAAAATTTAAAAGCGCGTTTGAAAAATCTCCTCTTGAAAGTGAATCTGAAAATGTCTTAGCTGCAAAAAATCATTTGGACTCGAGTGTTCAAGGTTCAAAAATCTTTGTTGCTTCCACATCCTGCATTGCAACCGCAAAGTTCGGTCTGCTTCAGGAAGATTCACAAACTCCGAATGCTTATTTTGTCCGCAATGCAGTTGACTACATGAACGGCAAAGAAGATTTTTGCTCAATGCGCACAAAGAACCTTTCGCTTAACAGTCTCAAAATGTCTTCTGGAAAATTTGCGCTTGCAGTGAAATATTTTAATCAAGTTGGACTTGCGGTTCTTGTTGCTTTAGGCGGACTTTGCGTGTTTGTTCTGCGCCGCCAGCATCGTGAAAAAATCCGAATGGCTTACGACCCGGAAGATCCGCGGCAAAAACAATAATTTAAATGGAGCTAGGAATGAAAAATATTTACACAAGAAAAATTGTTCTTCTTTCATCAATTGCGGTTCTGCTCTTAATTTACATTCTTCAGATTTCTTTTTTGGGCAGATCGAAAGTAAAGACCGTTTGCACAAATGAAGAAATTGATTCTGTTGAAATAACAAAAAACGGCGGGCATATTCTTTCTCTTAAAAAGGAAAACGAAAAATGGCTCGTGGAAAATTTTCCTGCCATGGAAAACCGCGCAAACAGAATTGTAAATTCGGTTAACGAAATAAAAATTCTTTCAACTGTGTCTTACGATTTGAACGACTTGGAACGCTACGGCTTGACTGACGAGAACGCTGTAAAGATTGTGGCTTCTTCAGGCGGAAAAGTTGAACGCACTTTGTATGTGGGCAAAGACTCTGTTGCGGGAAGCCAGTGCTACGTGCGTCTCGATGATGAAAAGAAAATCTATCTTGCGCAAGGTTCATTGAAATCAACTTTTGAAGTTTCCGTTGACGAAATAAAAGAAAAGCCTAAGACGGAAAATTCGCAAGAGGCAGAATCTGAATAAAATCTTATCACTTGAACAGCAGGGAAAGTTCTTCGCTTGAAAGTTCTCTGCTGTCTCCCGGCGCAAGCTTTTCATCTAGCGCAAGGCTTCCGATTGAAATTCTTTTTAAGAAAACAACTTTGTTTCCTTGCGCGCAGAACATCCGCTTTACTTGATGAAATTTTCCTTCTGTTATTGTGAGGCGGCAGGAGTTTGCGCTGTTCCATTCCAAAATAGCCGGTCTTGAAATAAATTCCCTTTCATTTTTTTCAGGCGGGATAAAAAATCCTTCGCTGAATTTTTCTGCAAGAAGTTTTCTTTGCTCCTCTGGCTCAGTTTTTTCAAGCTCAACGTAGTAAGTTTTTTTCACATGGAAAAGCGGATTTGCAAGGCTGTGTGAAAAATCTCCGTTTGTTGTAAAAAGCAAAAGACCTTCCGTGTCTGTGTCCAGCCGTCCAACCGTGTGAATTTTTTGCAGTGAATTTTCTTTTGCATATTCAAAATATTTTTGCGGAATAAAGCTGTAGACCGTTTTGTAAAGCCCGTCGTCTTTTGTTGAGCAGATAGTTTCCGCCTTTTTGTTCATCATAAGATAGATGTCTGGCGCAAGATTTTTTTTGATTCCGTCTATGGAAATTTCATCCGTCGCCAAGTTCAGCCTGAATCCGCTTTCAAGAACTCTTGTGCCATTCACGCATACATTGTGCTTCTGCAAAAGCCTGCGCACCCTTCTGTGTGTGCTGATTCCACGCCGGATAAAAACCGTGTCCAGCCGTTCCTTAAAAAGTCCGTCCATTTGCAAAAGTATATATGTGCATTTCTGAAAAATCAACTTCGCTTTTTTATGAAAAAAAATGTTTTCCGTTTATGAAATTTCTGCATTGCACGGCAAAACACATTTTCTGCGAATGAAATAATTTCACGCTTCGCCCAGTGTGTTTTCTGTCCGTGCGGAAAATTTCACGAGCCGCCCAACGCATTTTTTACTTGTGAAATTTCTGCATTGCACGGCAAAAGACATTTTCTGCAAATGAAATTATTTCATGGCTTGCCCAGCACGTTTTTTTAGAATGAAATTATTTCACAAGTTGGAAAAATCCGTTTTTTGGAAATGCAGGAATTTCATTCACTGCCCAAGCCGTTTTCGTGTTAAGAAATGTAGATTTTTACAATCTGTGTGGCAATTTAAAGCTGTGCCGCCTCTCTTTTTTTTAGTTTCAAGCTGTGGTAAAATCATTTCATGGCAGAAGAAAAAACTGAAGATAAGACTGTATATATTCTTGATTCCTATGGCTTGATTTACAGGGCGTACTTTGCGCTTTTGAACCATCCTCTTACAAATCCTGGCGGAGACAATATAAGCGCGCTGGTTATTTTCTTTAAAAATCTGAAGGCGCTTATTTCAAAATATAATCCGTGCTATCTTGCGGCGGCGTTCGATTCGCGTGTCAAGACTTTCCGGCATGAGCTTTACGCGGAGTACAAGGCCAACCGTGCCAAGACTCCAGAAGATCTGCACGCTCAGGTTCCGTGGATAGAAGAAATTCTTGAGGCGTTGGAAATTCCTGTTCTGCGCTACGACGGATTTGAGGCTGACGATATTATTGCGACTGTTGCCAAAAAATGCGCGCAGGAAAATCGGCCGTGCAGAATTCTTAGCGGCGACAAGGATTTGCTTCAGCTTGTTACGGACTCTTGCTTGGAAATGCAGCCGGACAGAGCCAATGGCGGCTGGGAAGTTATTGGCGCGCAGGAGGTTCTTGAAAATTGGGGAATTCCGCCTGAAAAAATTTTGGACTACCTTTCGCTTGTAGGCGATGCTTCTGACAATGTTCCGGGCGTGAAGGGCGTGGGCGACAAGACTGCGATAAAACTTTTGACCCAGTACGGAACTCTCGATGAGATTTATGCTCATGCTTCTGAAATAAAAGGCGCGCTTGGAGAAAAAATCAGGAACGACAAAGACAACGCTTATTTTTCAAAGAAGCTTATAACTTTAAGATACGATGTTCCTATTGAAATTGATTTTGAATCTTTCTGCACAAAAAATATAAATTTTAAGTCAGGCGCGGAAGTTCTTGAAAAATATGGAGCTTATGCGATTGCAAAAAGTTTTGCTTCGGAAACTGCGGCGGAAATTCATTCAGAAGAAAAATCAGTTTTGAAAGAAAACGAAGTGGAAGAAAAAAAAGTTCTGCCTGTAAAGCAAAATGAAGGCGACTACAAGCCTTGCACAAATCTTGACGAGCTGAAAAGTTTTGCGCAGAGCATTTTGGATTCTGCAGAAAAAGTTGTTGCGTTTGACACAGAAACCGACAGCCTGAATACGCATGAGGCAAATCTTGTTGGTTTTAGCTTGAGCTTTGAGAAGGGAAAAGGAATTTATGTTCCTGTTATTTTGAGCGGCGGAATGTTTGCTCCAGAGACGATTTCTAAAAAAGATTGCCTTGCTGTTCTTGAAAAGCTTTTTGCGGAAAAAGAACTTACGCTTGTAATGCACAATGGAAAATTCGACCTTGAAGTTCTTGCCGCAAACGGGATGAGTCCAAAAACTGAATGTAAAATTTTTGACACGATGATTGCTGCATGGCTTTTGAATCCTGCCGCTTCTGGAAAATCTCCGTACAGCCTTGAGTATCTTGCGGAAACAAAGCTTGGGCTTAAAGGAATTGAGTTCAAGGACATTGTTCAGAAGAACCAGACTTTTGCGGATGTTCCTTTGGAGAAGGCTTTTAAATACGGTGCGGAAGATTCTGATTTTACGTTGCAGCTTTATTATCTTTTAAAAGATGAAATTAAAAAGTCTAATCTTGAAAAGCTTTTTTATGAAATGGAAATGAAAGTTCTTCCAATTCTTGTTTCCATGGAAATTCAGGGAATTCATCTGGACAAGAAAAAGTTGAATGAGTATAAAGATGAGCTTGCGGTTTTGATTTCAGAAAAGGAAAAAGAAATTTATAAAGAGGCTGGATGTGAATTCAACATTGCTTCTCCAAAGCAGCTTCAAGAAATTTTATTTGAAAAACGGAATCTTCCTCATGGTAAAAAAACAAAAACCGGCTACAGCACGGACACGGCTGTTCTTGAAGAGCTTGTCTTTTCTACAAATGATCCTCTTCCAAAAATGATTCTTGATTACCGCTCGTACACAAAACTTCAAAGCACTTATGTTGAAGCATTGCCTTTGCTAGCGGACAAGAACGGCAGAATTCATACTTCATTTTTGCAGACGGGAACTGCCACAGGTCGTCTTTCAAGCCGCGATCCAAATTTGCAGAACATTCCTGTGCGCGACGAGTCTGGAAGAAGAATTCGTTCTGCGTTTACTGCTGTGCCGGGAACAGTTCTTATTTCCGCGGACTATTCCCAAATTGAACTTGTTGTTCTTGCGCATTTAAGCGGCGATAAAAATCTTTGCTCTGCGTTTATAAATGGAATCGATGTCCACAAATCTACAGCCGCATTGATTTACGGAATTTCCCCAGAGCAAGTAAAGCCTGAGCAACGTCGTTTTGCAAAGACTGTAAACTTCGGTGTGATGTACGGAATGAGCGCGTTTCGTCTTGCAAATGAACTGAACATAAGCCGGACTGAAGCAAAGAATTTTATTGACCAATATTTTTCAACGTATTCTGATGTTAAAAATTTTCTTGATGAAACAAAACGCATGGCAAGAGAAAACGGCTATGTTGAAACGATTACCGGGCGCAGACGTTATATCCCGGAAATAAAAAGCTCAAGCAAAATTGTGCTTCAGGGAGCTGAAAGAATTGCGATAAACACTCCAATCCAGGGAAGCGCGGCTGATATTGTAAAAACTGCGATGATAAAAGTTCAGGCTGCATTGGAAAAATCTGGCATGGGCGCAAAAATGCTTTTGCAGGTTCACGATGAATTGATTTTTGAATGCCCGGAAGACAATGCGGAAAATGCAATTTCAATTATTCAGCACGAAATGGAAAATGCTGTTCAGCTTAAAATTCCATTGCGTGTGAGTGTTGAGCGCGGAAAAAACTGGGGAGAATTCCACTGATGGTTTTGTGTGTTACAGGACCGATGGCGGCAGGAAAAAATGCGGCAAGTTCAATTCTTGAAAGCATGGGATTTGTTTCGATTGATGCGGACTTGATTGGCCATGACGCAGTTGAAATTTGCAAGGAAAAAATTCTTGAGGAATTTTCTTCTTTGGCGCAGAAAAATAAAATTCAGCTTTTAAATCCAGATGGAAGAATCAACAGAAAAAATCTTGGGCGGCTTGTGTTCAAAGATAAAATGCTTGTGAAAAAACAGGAGGACATTGTATTTCCGTATATAAATTCAGTTTTGGAAAAATTCATAGATGTCAATTCTGGAAAAAATATTGCGGTCAATGCGACTGTTTTGTACAAAGTGAATGCAATGAAAAAAATTGATAAAATTCTTTTTATTGACAGTCCGGCTTTTGTTAGATTTTTGCGCGCAAAAAAAAGAGACAGAATGAAATCGCTTCAGATTATTGAAAGATTTTTTTCTCAAAGACTTTTGTTCAGCCAATATAAAAAAACTGGAATTGAAATTTTCAGAATCATAAACTGCGGAAATTTTTCTTCGCTTCAAAAAAAAATTGAGAGCGTGATTTTTAAGCTGCAATAGGCTTTTTAAACTTGAATTTTCTTCTAAATATCTTTTTTTTAATGCCGATATTCTTTGTATGGAATACCGGCTTTTTGTTTTATTTTTGAAAGCTGGCAGGGGATAAGATTATGGAACAGAAAAGAACTATTTGGATTGTACTTGCGGCTGGAATTTTTTTGTCAGTTGTGCTTGGCGCCGCTGTAATTCTTTATGCGTCTGAAGCTAAAAAAAATACAACTGCTCTCTATCAGCGTTCTGCTGGCTCGGTTTGGATGTCTCCAGAAACTGCACAGCAAAAACACGCGGAATCATTTTCAAATGGAATTGATTTTCCTAGCGAACCTCCTGCTAAAGAAACTAGCATAAATCCTACGGAAGTGAATAATTCTTCTGTAACTTCAAATATTGAATCTCCAGCGGAAGGAAAAACTTCTATTGAAAATTCTGACTCAAGAATTGCACAGACAGACAACGTTACTGTTATTTCTACAGGAAACACAAGCGTTTATAATGTTGGAGACACATCGACTACAACAATTGATTTGAACGCATTGAAAAATACAGCTTCTGCGTCTAGCAATGTTACAGCTCAGAACAAGGCTGCTGAAACTGCAATCAGAGAAACAAATGCCGTTCATCGCAATGTTGAAAAAGATTCTCCTGTAGTTGAAAAGAAAATTTCTTCACCAAAGGCTTCTGCATCTAGCAATAAAACTTCAGCTTCTTCAAAAAGTTCTAAGCAGGTTTCTTCAGCTCCAAAAAAATCAGCACAGGCTTCTGCTTCAAAAACTGCGCCGGCAAAAAAAGTTTCCGACAGATTCTGGGTTCAGGCTGGCTCTTACACAACAACAAAAAATGCTGACGAAGCCAGAGGAATTCTTGAGTCAAATAAAATTCCATGCGAAGTCTTTACATTTACAGATGCAAAAGGCGTGCTTCATTACCGCGTAAGAGTCGGACCTTATACAACAAAAAGTGAAGCAGAATATTGGAAGCAAAGAATTGATACAATTTCTTTGTTTGCAAAAAATGGAACTTATGTTACAAATACTAGCGCGGCAAAATAACTAAAATGAAAAAAACAAATGCAATGCGCATTTTAGACAGTTTGGAAATTCCTTATGAAACAAAAGAGTACGATGATGACGGAGAGCATTTGCTTCATAAGGGAGCCGCCTTGGAACTTTCCGAAAAACTTGGAATAAATCCTGAATGTGTTTTTAAAACAATAGTTATGCGCACAGATTCAAAAGAGACTGTTGTTTTTTGCCAAAGCGCAGTTTATGAAATCAACTTGAAAAAAGCCAGAGCAGCTTGTGGATCAAAAGAGGTTCATCCTGTTAAGCCGGAAGAACTTTTGTCGCTTACAGGATATATCCGAGGCGGATGTTCTCCAATTGGAATGAAACGTAAGTACAGAACTTTTATTGATGAAACAGTTTCACTTTATGAAAAGGTTTATGTCAGCGCAGGAATCCGCGGACTTCAGCTTGTGATTTCCCCTTCTGATTTGATAAAAGCCAGCGATGCCCAGCCAGTTGATTTGATTCTTTAGCTTGAATTTTTGCCGGATATATTTTCAGCGGATTTCAAAATTGGAATTCGTTGTTTGAAATTATCGACTTTTTGCGATTTCTATAGTAAAATTATTTCCATGAAAACACACACTTTTAAAGGCGGAATCTTTCCGTTGGAAATGAAGGAGCTTACAAATAAATGCCCTATAAAAGAGGCGTTCCCTTCTTCTAAAACGGTTACGATTCCAATCACCATGGGCGGCGCACCAAACACTCCGCTCGTAAAAGTTGGAGATTCTGTTGCAAAAGGACAGAAAATAGCTTCGGGTGAAAAATTCATGTCAGTGCCCGTTCATTCTTCTATTTCAGGAAAAGTAAAGAAGATTCAGAATTTTACCGTTACTGGCGGAATGACTGCGCCTTGCATTGTTATCGAAGCTGATGGTTCGGACAATGTTGAATTCCTTGAGCCGATAGATCCGTTTACCTGCGGAAAAGAAAAAGTTCTTGAGCGGATAAAGGAAGCTGGAATTGTCGGAATGGGCGGCGCATCTTTTCCCGCGCACGTAAAATTAAATCCGCCGGAAGATAAAGAAATAGATTATGTTCTTGTCAATGCCGCTGAATGTGAGCCTTATCTTACTTGCGATGAGCGGACAATGATTGAAACTCCGGAAAAACTTATAGACGGACTTGCAATTATTTTGAATCTTGTTGGCGCGGCTGGAATAATTGCGCTTGAAGACAACAAGGCTTATATAAAACCTTCCCTTGAGAAAATTATAGTTGAAAAAGGCTATGCGGACGATATTCGCGTGATGCTTGTCAAAACAAAATATCCGCAGGGCTCTGAAAAATTTATAGTTTCGTCTTGCCTTGGTGTTGAAATTCCTTCGGGAAAACTTCCTGCCGATGCTGGCGTAATTATTTCAAATGTGGGAACTGTCTGCGCGATAAGCGATGCTTTCAGGCTTGGAAAACCTTTGATTGAGCGCAGCCTTACAATTTCCGGCGGCGCAGTAGAAAATCCGTGCAATTTAAAAGTTCCAGTTGGAACAATGATTTCAGATTTGTCTCCTGAATATTTTTCTTTAAAAGAAAATTCAGCTGTGAAAATTATTTCCGGCGGTCCGATGATGGGCTTTGCGATGCCTGATATGAATTTTCCAGTTGCAAAGGGAACAAGCGGAATTACTTTCCTTACAAAAGATGAGACTTATCTTGTTGACGAAGAGCAGTGCATTGGCTGCGGAATGTGTGTGTCTGTATGCGCAATGCATTTAAGCCCGGTTCTTATGGTTCGTGAGCTTAAGGCTGAAAATATTTCAAATGCTAAAAAACTTGGTCTTATGGACTGCATTGAATGCGGTTGCTGCGCTTATGCTTGTCCGGCGAATGTTAGGCTTGTTCAGCGTTTCAGAATTGGAAAGTCTATTGTAAGAGAACAGATTGCGGCGGCAAAAGCAAAGGAGGCTGTAAAAAAATGAACTCTGAAAATAAAATGTTTCTTTCTTCTAGCCCGCATTTTACAGCTGGGCTTTCAACTAAAAAAATAATGCTTGCAGTTTTGATTTCGCTGCTTCCTGAATGTGTTTATGGCGTTATTGTTTTTGGATTTCCTGCCTTGGCGACAATTCTTGTTTCTGTTGCTTCGTGCTTTGTTTTTGAATTTTTGTTTCAGAAAATTACTCGTCAAAAAATTGTTGTTTCAAATTTGTCTTGCTGTGTAACAGGCGTCTTGCTTGCTCTTGTAATTCCGTCTACAACGCCTTTGTGGATGACAGTTCTGGGCGCGCTGGTTGCGATTGTTATTGCAAAGGGACTTTTTGGAGGAATCGGAAGCAACGTTTTTAATCCGGCGCTTACTGGACGTGCTTTTATGTTTATAAGTTTTCCAGTTGCTTTGGGCGCGTCTTGGTTTAATCCGGCGACCGATGCAATTTCAAGCGCGACAGTTTTAAGTCAGGTTAAGGCAGGCTCTTTTGTTGCTGACAGTTCAGTTTATCTTCAATATTTTTTTGGAAATCGTGCTGGCTGTATTGGCGAAACTTCAATTCTTTTGATTTTGCTTTCGTTTGCTTTCCTTGCTTTTACAAAAATAATTGATTGGAGAGCGCCTGCTGCAATGGTTGGAACAGTTGCTGTCTGCACATTTGTTTCCGGCGGAGATGTCCTTTTTGCGCTTTTGAGCGGAGGACTTTTGTTCGGAGCAACTTTTATGGTTACTGATTATTCAACTGCTCCTGTTACAAAAAAAGGCCGTCTTGTATTTGGCTTTGGCTGCGGACTAATAACTTTCCTGATAAGAAAATTCGGCGGATACCCAGAAGGTGTAATGTTCAGCATTTTGATTATGAATGCTGTGGCTCCGTTCTTGAATAATCTTTCAGCAAGAAAATATGGTTACGGAAAAAAAGGAAACAGAAAGCCTGCTCCTAAAAAAATAATTCAGGACTTTGATGTTTCAAATGCAGTTCCATTAGAACAGAAAAAAAATGCGGAGGCTGAAAAATGAGCCAGAAAAATTCAGTCTTGGAAATGCTTGGACTTGGAATTGTCCTTGCAATTTATGCAATGGCGGCTTGCACAGTTCTTGCGGTTGTAAATAATTTTACTTACGGACGGATTGCGCAGAATAAACTTAACAAAGCGAATGCCGCAATGAAAGCTGTTGTAAAAGACGCAGATTCTTTTGTGGCTGTTAATTCATTTCCTGCAGCATCAAATTCTTCTATTACAATACAAAATATTTTTATCGCAAAACAGGGTGGAAACGTGATTGGCGGAGTTGCCCAAGTTACAGGTCCAACTTATGACAAAGGCACAATCATGGTTGGAATGAAATCCGACGGAACTGTTACAGGCTTGCAGTTTTTGGAGCTTACTGATTCTCCTGGATTCGGCTTGAAGGCAAATGATCCGACTTTTACTCTTGCCAGCGGAAAAACATTTTACGGACAATTTGAAGGAAAAAATGCCAAAGACGGGTTTGTTGCCGGTCAGACTTTTGACTCTATTTCCGGGGCGACAATAACTAGCGTTGGCATTGGCAATCTTATTTCCGCAGGAACAGAATGCCTTTTAAAAGTTCTTGATGGACAGGAGTTTAATTGATATGAACAAGCAGCTTCAAATTTTTACAAACGGTTTCTTAAAGGAAAATCCGCTTTTGGTTTTAAATATCGGCTTGTGTTCTTCGCTTGGAGTTACAACAAGTATTTTTAACGGACTTGGAATGGGAATGAGCATGACATTTGTTCTTCTTATGAGCGAGCTTGTAATCAGCGTTTTTAGAAAATGCATTCCCAACGCAATCCGCCTTCCAATTTTTATAATTATTATTGCGGCGTTTACAACTATTGTGCAGTTTGTGCTTCAGGCTTATCTTGAATCCTTGTACGATGCGCTTGGAGTTTTTCTTCCGCTGATTGTTGTAAACTGCATTATCATGGGACGCGTTGAATCTTTTGCGTCAAAAAACAATGTTGGAAATTCTATTCTCGATGCGCTCGGAATGGGAATTGGCTACACTTGCGTTCTTGTTGTGATTTCGCTTGTGCGTGAATTTTTTGGCGGCGGAACTTTGATGGCTGGAACTTCTGTAAAGCTTGAGCTTATTCCTGAAGCGTACAGAATTGGAATTTTAAACAGCGCGCCGGGCGGCTTCATTGTTTTTGGACTTCTTGGTGCGGCAGTTCAGGCTTTAAAAAATAAAAAGGAGGCTGCAAAATGACTGATATGATTCAGCTTTTTATAAAGTCAGCAATTGTTGATAATGTTGTTTTTATTCAGTATTTGGCAATTTGTCCTTTTATTGGAATGACCGCTGAAACTGGCAAGGCTTCTGGAATGGGACTTGCTACAACTTTTGTTATTATTCTTGCAACTGTTGTTACTTGGCCGTTGTATAAATTTGTGATGATTCCGCTTGGACTGGAATTTTTGCAGACATTGTTTTTCATTCTTGTAATTGCATCTCTTGTTCAGCTTGTTGAATTTTATCTGAAAAAATCCGCGCCTGGACTTTATTCTTCAATGGGCGTTTATCTTGCGCTGATTACAACAAACTGCGCAGTTCTTGGCGTTACAATAAACTGCATAAGCAAAGACTACAATTATATTCAGAGCATCGTTTATGCTTTTGGAACAGCCTGCGGATTTCTTTTGAGCATGGTGATTATGTCTGGCGTAAGAAGCAGAATTAAAATTGCAAAAATTCCTGAAGCTTTTAAAGGAACTCCAATTCTTTATGTTGCCGCCGGACTTTTGAGCCTTGCGTTTTTAGGCTTTAAAGGCCTTATAAAATAATTCAGCGGAGGAACTTTATGAATACGATTATTTTAACAGTTGTTATTGCTCTGCTGATTGGTTTTGTCCTTGGCACTCTTTTAGGGCTTTTTAAAAAAATATTTTCAGTTGAAGTTGATCCAAAAGTTTCCCAGGCAAGAGAAGCTCTTCCCGGCGCTAACTGTGGAGGCTGCGGATATGCCGGCTGCGATTCGTTTGCTGTGGCTGTAGTAAAAGGCGAAGCTCCTGCAAATGGATGTGTTGCAGGCGGACCGTCTGTTTCTGCGGCGTTAAATAAAATTTTGGGCTTGTCAGGCGATGAGTCTGATTCTGCAAAAAAGGCGGCTGTTCTTGCTTGCCATGGAACAACTGAATGCGCTGGAACAAAAGGAATTTACAACGGCGTTCAGACTTGCAAAGCCGCCCAGCTTTCTGTGAATGGAACAAAGCTTTGTGCTTTTGGCTGCATTGGTCTTGGCGACTGCGTTTCTTCTTGTCCGTTTGGCGCATTGTCAATGGGAGACGACGGGCTTCCTCATGTTGATTATTCAAAGTGCGTTGGCTGCGGAAAATGTGCAAAGGCTTGTCCTAAAAAACTTTTCAGCATTACAAACATCGAAGTAAAAGGTCCTGTCGCGCTTTGCTCTTGCCATAACGACAATAAGCCTCAGATTAGAAAAGACTGTTCTGCCGGATGCTTTAAATGCGGAATTTGCGCAAAAAAATGTCCTGAGCAGTGCATCGATCTTTCTTCTGGAATTCCTGCGGTTGATTATTCAAAATGTACAAGCTGCGGAACTTGTGTTTCCTCTTGCCCTGATAAAGTTTTGAAATTTATGCAGGAACTTACTGCTGTATAAAATTTGTTTTATAGATAGGAGGTTTCTATGACAAATGTTCAGGTCATAAAAGAACTGACAAATTTAAAAACTTATTGTTCTGCAACTTCTTTGGATGTAGTTGAGTATGCAATAAAAGTTTTTCAGAAACTTGAAAGCTGCGGAATTTCAGAACCGCTGGAAACTGAATTTAAGAAAGAGGAAGAAAAATGATAGGAACATTTTGGTCTTTAGTTCCGCCGGTCGTAGCAATTTGCCTGGCGCTTATAACAAAGGAAGTTTATTCTTCTTTATTTATCGGAATTTTAATTGGCGGCCTTTTTTATTCAGGATTCAGTTTTGCAGGAACAATAAATCATGTTTTTAAAGACGGATTCGTAGGCTCTCTGTCTGATTCTTACAATGTAGGAATTTTGATTTTCCTTGTTATTCTTGGAATAATGGTTGCGCTCATGAACAAGGCCGGTGGTTCTGCGGCTTTTGGTGAATGGGCAAAAAAACGCATAAAGTCAAAAAAGAATGCGCAGATTGCAACTATTTTTCTTGGAATAATTGTTTTCATTGATGACTATTTCAACTGCCTCACAGTTGGAAGCGTAATGCGCCCGATTACAGACAGATATAAAGTTTCAAAAGAAAAACTTGCTTATCTTATTGATTCAACTGCGGCTCCAGTTTGCATTATTGCGCCTATTAGTTCTTGGGCTGCAGCTGTAACAGGATTTGTTGAAGGTGAAGACGGATTTCAGCTTTTTATAAAAGCGATTCCTTATAATTTTTACGCGCTTCTTACAATTTTTGCTCTTTTTGCGATTGTTATTTCCGGAGTTGATTTTGGCCCTATGAAAGGCTTTGAAGCTTTGGCATCTTCATCTTCTTCCAATGAACTTGAAGAGGAAAAACTTCCAACTGCAAAAGGAAAAGTTCTGGATCTTGTGTTCCCTATAATTTCGCTTATTGTTTTCTGTGTAATCGGAATGATTTATACAGGCGGATTTTTTGCTTCAGGCGAAGAGCACCGCGGATTTGTTGCGGCTTTTTCTGGATGTGATGCTTCCGTCGGACTTATGTACGGTTCTTTTGGCGCGCTGATTTTGACTTTGATTGTTTTTGTTTTGCGCCGTGTTTTGAGCTTTAAAGACTGCATGTCTTGTATTCCAGACGGATTTAAAGCCATGGTTCCTGCGATTTTGATTTTGACGCTCGCCTGGACTTTGAAATCTATGACAGACAGTCTTGGCTCAAAAGAATTTGTTTCATCATTTGTTCAGACTTATGCTTCTGGAATGCTGAATTTTCTTCCTGCGATTGTATTCGTAATTGGCGCGTTCCTTGCATTTGCAACTGGAACTTCCTGGGGAACTTTTGGAATTCTTATTCCGATTGTAGTCGCTGTATTTAACGGAAGTGATTACAATCTTATGATTATTTCAATTTCAGCGTGCATGGCAGGAGCTGTTTGCGGAGACCACTGTTCGCCGATTTCTGATACAACTATAATGGCAAGTGCTGGCGCGGAATGTGTTCACGTGAACCATGTTAATTCGCAGCTTCCTTATGCGCTTTCTGTTGCAGGCGTTTCTTTTGTTTGCTATCTGATTGCCGGTCTTGTAAAAAATCCAATTCTTCCTATTTTGTTCGGAATGATTGTGATTGCAGGATTTTTGTTTTTCCTTAAAAAACATCAGAAAGCAGAAGCTTAAACTTAGGAGTGTAACGAAAACTTTGACTGAAATAGCGTCAAAGTTTTTGTTCACAAGTTTGCGTTGCAAACTTCTTGTTGATTGCATATTCTCATTTCATTGTGAATATGCTTAAAAAGCCAAATCGAAAGTTTATACTTTCTCATTGACTTTTTATTGGAGTAAAAATGTCTAATGATAATTTAAATGCGGTTTATGATGCGCGCACTTTGGGAAAGCCTAGAATGCTTGCGCTTGGTGTGCAGCACATGTTTGCAATGTTCGGTGCAACGGTTCTTGTTCCGCAGCTTACGGGGCTTAGCGTTTCTTCTACGCTTTTGTTTGCCGGAATCGGAACTCTTATATTTCACTTTTTTACAAAAGGAAAAGTTCCAGCTTTCTTAGGTTCATCGTTTGCGTTTCTTGCCGGCTACATGACAATCGCCCCGAACGGTGAAAAACATCTTTTGCCTTATGCGTGTCTTGGCGTTGCTTGTTCTGCGGCTTTGTATTTTCTGCTTGCTGTTCTTGTAAAAGTTTTCGGTGTAAAAAAAGTAATGCGCTTCTTTCCGCCGGTTGTTACAGGTCCGATTATAATTTCGATTGGACTTACGCTTTCGCAGTCGGCAGTAGACAATTGTTCAAGAAACTGGCTTGTTGCTTTTTCAGCGGTTCTTGTAATTGTTGCCTGCGTTGTCTGGGGAAGGGGAATGATAAAAATTATTCCGATTCTTCTTGCGGCTGTAGTTTCTTATGTTTTTGCAGGAATCCTTGGCGAAGTTGATTTCACGTCTGTAAAAAACGCGGCTTGGATTGGACTTCCTGTTCTTAAAGAAAACACAGTTTTTGCAATTTTTGAAAATCCAGACACTTCATTAATTATAACTTCTATAGTTACAATTGTTCCGATTGCAATCGCAACCATGATGGAGCACATCGGAGACATTGCTGCCATTTCATCAACTGTAAACAGAAATTATTTTGAAAATCCCGGACTTCACAGAACACTTTTCGGCGATGGACTTGCAACTCTTGTAGCTTCACTTTTCGGCGCGCCTGCAAACACAACTTACGGTGAAAACACCGGCGTTCTTACTTTGTCAAGAGTTTACGATCCGCGTGTAATCAGAATTGCGGCAGTGATTGCGATTTTGTTTTCATTCTCTCCAAAATTTGCGGCGTTAATAAGTGCAATGCCAGCAGCGACTTGCGGCGGAATTTCAATTGTTCTATATGGAATGATTTCTGCGGTCGGCGTAAGAAACATTGTTGAAAGCCAAGTTGATTTCAAAGATTCACGCAACGTAATTATCGCGGCTCTGATTCTCGTTCTTTCAATCGGAATAAAATACAGTTCCGCTGGAGCTGTAAATATTCACATCGGCGGACTGACTCTCGGACTTTCCGGCTTGGCGACAGGAGCTTTGGTTGGAATCATTTTGAATATGCTTTTGCCTGAAAAAAGGGCTTCGGAAAAAGAGTAGTTTATGGAAAATAAAAATGTAGTTTTTTTAAATCATCCGTTGATTCAGCATAAAATTTCAATGCTCCGTGATGAAAAAACTGGAACAAATGAATTCAGAAAACTTGTTGAAGAAATTGCAGTTTTGATGGGCTACGAAGCTTTGCGGGATCTTCCGGTTGAAGATGTTGAAGTAAAAACTCCAATTGAAACTTGCAAAACTCCGATGCTTTCTGGAAAAAAACTTGTTGTTGTTCCGATTCTTCGCGCCGGACTTGGAATGATGAACGGAATGCTGACTCTTGTTCCTTCCGCAAAAGTCGGACACATTGGTTTGAGCCGCAACGAAAAAACTCATCAAGCTGAAGAGTATTATTGCAAAATGCCGGATTCTCTTGAGCAGCGTCAGATTGTAATTGTTGATCCGATGCTTGCAACTGGAGGCTCCGCAGTTTCTGCAGTTGATTTTATAAAAAAGCGCGGCGGAAAAAACATAAAATTTATGTGCATAATTGCAGCTCCAGAAGGCGTTGAAGTTCTGACAAAAGCGCATCCTGATGTCAAACTTTACATTGGCCACCTTGACCGCTGCCTGAATGAAAATGCATATATTTGCCCTGGTCTTGGAGATGCTGGCGATAGAATTTTTGGAACAAACTGATTCCTTATAAAAAGCGGAAAATTCATGCTTCGTTGAGTTTTAGCGGAACATGAATCCACAATTGACTATTTAAGTATTTAGTTTTACTATAGATTGCTATGACTGCAAACGAGTTACGTTCAAAATATATTGAATTTTTTAAATCAAAGAACCATGTTGAAATTTCAGGCCAGTCTTTAATCCCTGAAAACGATCCTTCCGTACTTTTTACAACCGCCGGAATGCATCCGCTTGTTCCGTATCTTTTGGGAGAAAAACATCCGGCCGGAACACGCCTTACAGATTACCAGAAATGCATCCGCACAGGTGATATTGATGAAGTCGGCGACCCAAGCCATCTTACTTGCTTTGAAATGCTTGGAAACTGGTCTTTAGGCGATTATTTCAAGAAAGAATCAATCGGATTTTCTTACGAATTCCTTACAAGTCCAAAATGGCTCGGTCTTGATCCTAGAAAAATTTCTGTAACAGTTTTTGCCGGTGATGACAATGCTCCGCGCGATGAGGAAGCTGCCACTTATTGGAAAGAAAACGGAATGCCGGAAGACAAAATCGCATATCTTCCTGCAAGCGACAACTGGTGGGCTGCAGGTCCTACCGGTCCATGCGGTCCTGATACAGAGATTTTCTATTGGGTTGGCGAAGGTCTTCCGCCGGCTGGCTCAAACAAAGGCACAGACAGCGAAAACTGGATGGAAATTTGGAACAATGTTTTTATGCAGTACAACCGCATTGACGAAAAAACTCTTGTGCCGCTTCCAAAGAAAAATGTTGACACAGGAATGGGACTTGAGCGCACAAACTGCATCCTGCAGGGAAAAACTTCGGTTTATCTTACGGAAGTTTTCCAGCCAATCATTGCGAAAATCGAGGAACTTTCTTCCTATAAATACGGCACAGATGCAGAAAAAGACAGAAGCGTCCGGATTATCGCAGATCATTCACGCTCGGCGGTTTTTATTCTTGGCGACCAGAAAGGCGTTTCTCCTTCAAATGTCGGTGCGGGCTACGTTCTCCGCCGTCTGATTCGCCGTGCAGTCCGCCACGGAATGAAGCTTGGAATCGAAAAGAATTTTCTTGCGGAAATCGCGCAGGCAGTAATTGAGAATTTCAAGTGCGCATATCCGGAGCTTGAGCAGAACAAGGAAAAGATTTTCACGGAACTTTCCGCGGAAGAAAACAAATTCCGCGACACTTTGCGCAAGGGCGAGGCGGAATTCCAGAAGCTTCTTCCGAACCTGATGAAAAATCCGAAGAAGGAAATTTCAGGAAAAATCGCATTCAGGCTTTACGACACATTCGGATTCCCGCTTGAGCTTACTCAGGAGCTAGGATCAGAAAACGGATTTACTGTCGATGTCGAAGGATTCAAGGAGGCCGAGCGCAAGCATCAGGAGGCTTCAAAAACTCAGGATGCCGGAGCTGCAAAGGGCGGACTTGCCGAACAGTCGGACACAACAACAAAATACCACACGGCGACTCATTTGCTTCAGCAGGCGCTTGTCAATGTTCTTGGAGACAAAGTTGCGCAGAAAGGCTCGAACATCACGAACGAGCGTATGCGCTTTGACTTCACGTTTGATCGCCCGATGACGAAAGAGGAAATCCAGAAAGTTGAGGACATTGTGAACGAGCAGATAAAAAAAGATTTGCCGGTTACAATGGAAGTCATGCCGCTTGAAAAGGCGAAGGCGGAAGGCGCGCGCGCTTTATTCACGAACAAATACGGCGAGGATGTAAAGGTCTACACAATCGGCGAAAAGGACAACTGGTTCAGCAAGGAAGTCTGCGGCGGACCTCACGTCCAGCACACGGCGCAGATCGGCGAATTCAAAATCCAGAAGGAGCAGTCATCTTCCGCAGGAGTACGCAGAATCAGAGCTGTAATTTCCGGCGGACTTCCGTTGGAGAAATAGTTGTGTAACCGAACTGAATAATAACTGTTTATTAATAAATGAATTAAAAGGATGAATTTTCATGAAAAAATTTTCTATTGGACTATTGATTTTATTTGCTGCATTCGGAGCTTTTGCCCAAAGTGATTTGCAGCCTCTTGCAGTTGTAAAACTTAATAAATCAGAAACAATTACTGTAAAGCAGCTTAAGACTCGCGCAAGTTTTATTCAAAAGCAGTACGGAATGGAATCTCTTCCTATTGAGCAAAAACAGGCTCTCTTGGAAAATCTTATCGCTGAAAAACTGATTACTCAGGCAGCGGCAAAAGAAGGGCTTTCTGTTACAGACAGTCAGGTTGATGATGCTTTCTTGAATACTTTTAGCCAGCAGCTTGGAACTCGTGTTTCAGAAGCTCAACTTGAGGACTTGATAAAAAAGCAGACTGGAAAATCCCTTGATGAATATATAAAAGAATACAGCGGAATGTCAAAGTCTGAATACAAGGCTTACTTGAAAAACCAGCTTATCATTCAGCAGTATGTATTTTCAAAAAAGCAGTCTGAAATTCAGGCGGTAGCAGCAACTGATGAAGAAATCCGCAACGCTTATGAAATGAACAAGTCAACTTTTGTTTGGAACGACATGATGAAGCTTTTCCTTGTTATGGTTCCAAAGGGAAGCAATGATATGGCGGCTCGCGCTTTGGCAACAGACTTGAGAAATAAATACAAAGGCGATTCAAAAAAATCTGAAGAGATAAAAAATTCAAACGAAAATGGAACTAATTACAGAGCTGGCGACATTACAGTTGCAAAAACAGCTCAGCAGGCGCAGCAGCTTGGATGGTCAATCGACAAGCTTAATGAGCTTTTTGGAAAATCAGCCGGCTATCTTTCTGAAGTTACAGAAACTGCTTCTGACTTCCAATTTTACGCTGTTCTAAAAAAATATGATGCAAAAATGCTTTCAATCAGCGATGTTGTTCAGCCGGAAACAACTGTAACTGTTTACGATTATCTAAAGCGCAACATTACTTCTCAAAAACAGAGCCAGTATTTTACAGAAGCCGCCCAGGAAATTTCAAAGTCTCTTGATATTCCTTCAAATGTTGAGCGCAAAAAAACTGGCGACGCTCTTAAAAAGCTCCTTAATTGGCAATAGGAGTTCGTTGTGTCCAGAAGAAATGGTCGTATTTTTGCAGTTCAGGCTTTGTATTCCTATGATGTCGGCAAGGCGTCTCTTGAGGATTTGCTAAAGCTTGAATGGCTGAAAGAAGATTCTGAAAATAATTCAAATGGAAAATTTGTTCTGCCCGAAACTGTAACAGAAAATTCTGAAACTGAAGATTTTTCCCAGTCGCGGGCGGAGTCTTATGATTTTGCACGTTTGCTGATTTCAGGAACAATAAATCATATTCAGGAAATTGATGAAAAAATAAAGGCGCATTTGACTGCAAACTGGAATTTTGACCGCTTGAACAGAGTTACACTTTCTATTTTGCGTATCAGTGTTTTTGCCTTGCTTTATCAAAAAGAACTTAAGCCTACAATAATTATTGATGAAGCCATTGCAATTTCAAAAGAATTTGGAACAGACGATTCTTTTAAATTTATAAATGCAATTCTTGATACAATCAGCAAAGAAGAGGTAGCGTGAGCAAAAAATCAATCTGCGTTGCGGCTTTTTGCTGCTTGGCTGCAGTTTTAATTTGTTCATGCTCTTCTCATTCTGAAGGTTCATCTTTTACTTCCGCACTGGATTCTGTTGATGCTGCTGTTTCTCAGAATTCTGCGGAAGATGCTTTAAAATCATTAAAAAAACTTGAAAAAAAAGCCTTTGCTTCCTACGAATATCTTGGAATTGCAAAACGTTATTTTTTTCTTGGCGAAACAAAGTCTGCGGAACGTGTTTTAAAAAAAAGTCTTAAAAAAAATCCAAAAAATCCAGAGCTTTCAGCTGTGTATGCGAATTTTCTTTTGCGAGAAAGTCGTCTTGAAGAAGCGTTTCAAATTTCACTTTGCTTAAAAGATTCCAGATATTCCTCGATTTATGCGGAATGCGTTTTAAAAAAAGCGTTGCTTGCAATAGAAAATGGCGAGCCTGTTTTGAAATTTGCATTCAATTCTGTTTCATCAAAAAAGAAAAATAAGTCTGCGGAAATAAAAACTTCGGAAGAAATAAAAGAAATTTTTTGCAGTCCGGATTTTATTTCTGTGTATAAAAATGCTTTTGACGGTTCAGATGAAAGCATTTGGATTTTTAATGCCGCTTCAATTTTTATGCGCAGCGGTGAATTTAAAAATGCCGTTGCTTTGTATCCAAGGAAAATCTCGAGCAGCAAGGAAAGTCTTTTTTGGGGCTGTGTTTTTTTTGATTCAGGACTTTATGCGGAAAGCATTGCGGCCTTGGAAGCCAGTTCAAAACTTGCTTCGCTAACGGACAAAACTGATTTGGCTACAAAGACTGAAATTCTTTCGCTTGAATCGGACGGATTTTATATTGAAGGCGAAGAAAATTCTTCTGAAGAAATTCGGCAAAATCTTATTCAGAATTTCATCGAAATTCCGCCGCGGATATACATGAACAGCACTATGTTTGCCAAGCGGAACGGAAACTTTGTAACCGAGCAAAAACTCCTCGATTTTCTTTCTGCTAATTTCCCTGATTATTTGCCTGGGCTTGCGGCTCTTGGAGAATTTTCACTTGACCAGATAAAAAATCAGCATGAAGATTTTCTCTCGCAAAAAATTAGAAACGCCGGATTAAAAACTTTGAGCATGGAAAAAAAAGACAAAGTTCCGGTTGTGCCGTTTGATTCTGTTCTTGAAAAACTTGATACCCTTATTGCATCTCAAAATTCAGAAGCCTTGGTTTTAAAGGATGCGCTTGTTGCTAAAAAAAGCAAACTTGACAAAACTGAAAAGCCTGTTTCTGATATTTGGCTGATGCTTGAAAAAAATGTTTCTGCGGAAAATATTTATCCTGAATCTGTTTTAAAGCACTGCATTTTTTCTCTTCTAAACGAAAATTCCGAGATGGATGCAGAAGCTCTTTTTGATTCTTATTATAAGTCGAAGTATGATTTTTTGCCTGAAGATTCGCCGGAAAATCTTGAGCTTTGGGAATGCGAACTTTGCGCCTGGTTCGCCTGTAAAAAGGGAAATTTTAAATCTGGAATTTCTCTTTATAATTTTATCGCTGAAAATTATGGAAACCGAATCGCCGCATTGAATTCATCGTCAAAAAATTCTTCAATTATAAATGCGTTTGTCAATCTTGGCGTTTTGTATGCTAGTGTTGACCGCCTGCCAGAAGCTTTGGATTCGCTTAACACGGCTTCTGCAAAATCATCTGAAGGAAAAGAAAAGGCTGAAATTTTGTTTAGAATTGCGCAGCTTGAATGGAAGCAGGGAAATTTATACGGTGCTTCAAGAGCCTTAAAATATGCTCTTTCATTGGATCCAGAAAATAACAAGGTGCGTTTGCTTCAGAAAAAAATTCAGGCGGAAAAATGAAACTTATTTTCTATAGAATTTGACTTTAAGGAAAAAAATTTGTATTTTTATAGTGTAAAAAAAAGAGCGTGCTTGATTTATGTTGCCCGCTCAAAATTTTAAAAAATTTTCAAATATAGATTTGGAGGATTTAAATGAAAGTAAAACCATTGGCAGACAGAGTTTTGGTAAAGCAGGTTGCCGCAGAAACAAAAACAGCTGGCGGACTTATTATCCCAGACACAGCGCAGGAAAAAACTCAGCAGGCTGTTGTTGAGGCAGTTGGACCTGGAACTGAAAAGGAAAAAATCACTGTAAAGCCTGGTGAAAAAATTTTGTATGACAAGTATGCTGGAACAGGAATTAAGATTGACGGTGAAGACTATCTTATTCTTAAAAACTGCGACATTATTGCTGTTGTAGAGTAATTTTTTGTTTTTAGTGGGGCATTTTGACTCACTTTGAATCAACGCTTTATGGGCTGTGTCATTTTGATGCAGCCTTATTTGTTTTTAAAGGTTTTTAAAATCTAAAAAACTGCATTCAAATCAGCTTTTTTACTATTGAAATGTAAAAAGTTGCTTACCCTTAATTTCGAGTTTTATAATTCAATGTCATTATCGGGCTAGACCCGATAAAATCTATTGAAAATTTTCAACAGATTCCTGTGTCGTAGCACGGGAATAACACTTAAATTACCATTCTTATCAAAATACGACATTTGGGCTGGTTATTTTATTTTTTTTCTTGCTTTTTGTATAACTTGGCACGTTTTATGCTATTTATTAAGTAAATAAAAGCATACTGGAGGCAAGAAAATGACTAGTGTTTCAGCAAAAGATTTGGACGTTGTGAGGATTCATCTTAATGAAATAAAGAGAATTCCTCTTCTTACAAATGACGAAGAAACTCAGCTTGCTACAAAAGCCGCTGCTGGAGACAAAGCTGCAAGAGACAAACTTTTGACTTCCAATATGCGCTTTGTTATAAAAATTGCTTCACAGTATTTGAACAAAGGTCTTGAATACGAAGATTTAATAAGTGAAGGCTATCTTGGACTTATGAAGGCGCTTGATCATTTTGATGTAAGCAAAGGCTACCATTTTATATCTTATGCTGTTTGGTGGATTCGCCAGAGCATAATGAAAGCGATTGTTGATTTTGGCCGCCCGATTCGTCTGCCTGTAAATAAAGATGCTGAGCTTACAGAAATAAAAAGAGCGTGCCACAGTGTAAATCCGCATGGAAAAAAATCCGAGGAAGAAGAGCTTGAAGAAGTTGCGCTTAAACTTGGAATGACAAAGCACCACATAAGAGAAATGCTTAATATTTCGCAGGAAATGATAAGTTTGGATTCTCCTGTTGGCGGCGATTCTGATACTGCTCTTGTTGATACAGTTTCTGCCGGAACTTTTACGCCGGAAGACGCAGCGATTGATGCTTCCTTGAAAACTGAAATTGACAAGGCTCTTGTAGGCTTGGATAAAAAATCAGTTGAAGTTCTTAATATGCGCTATGGTCTTAATGGTCAAGGCGAACGAACATTAAAAGAAGTCGGCGAGAAAATGAATCTTTCAAGAGAACGTGTCCGCCAGATTGAAAAACATGCGATTGCAAAAATCCGTGCAAATAAAATCTGCGATATTTCCCTTAAGGATTATGTTGCTTAAGCTGGCATAAAGCATCGTAACGCGCGGTTTTGAGAATTTCCTTGTCGCGGCTTAAGTCGGCTATATTCAATGAAAAATATCCTGACTGGGCTGTTCCAAAAACTTCTCCAGGGCCGCGCAGCTTTAAATCTTCTTCTGCAATAAAAAATCCGTCGTTGCTTTGATGCAGTGCCTTTAGTCGTGAGATTCCAGTTTCGGTGATGTTCTTGCTGTAAGTTAAAAAACAGTATGACTGGAATTTTCCGCGTCCGACTCTTCCGCGCAGCTGATGAAGTTCTGCAAGTCCAAACCGTTCGGCGTGTTCAATTGCAATGCAGGTTGCGTTCGGAACATCGACTCCGACTTCTACAACAGTTGTTGCAACAAGAACTTGAATGTTTCCGCTTGAAAAATTTTTTAGTATTTCAGCTTGCTGTTCATCGTCAGTTTTTCCGTGGATAAGCGCGCATTTGAAATTCGGATAAACTTCCTTTGAAAGAAAATCAAACATTTCTTCTGCGGACTTTAAAGAGGCTTTGTCTGTTTGTTCTGCCTGCGGATTTTCTGCGATTCTTGGGTAAACAAAATACGCCTGATGACCTGCATTCAGTTCTTTTCTTATGGCTTCGTAAACATTGCGTTCATTTCCAAAAACTGTAAGATAAGTTTTTACAGGAAGCCTTCCCTTGGGCATTGTTTTTATCACGCTTATGTCAAGGTCGCCGAATGCAGTCAGCGCCAATGTCTGCGGAATTGGTGTCGCGCTCATCATTAAAAGATCCGGAGAATGCGCCATGTGCTTGAATGAAATTCTTCCTTTTGAAATAATCGATTCTCTTTGCGTTACTCCAAATTTATGCTGCTCGTCTATTACCGCAAGCTGAAGATTTTTGTATTGCGTGTTTCTGCTGAAAAGCGCATGAGTTCCAATTACAATGTCAATGTTTCCGTCTCTAAGAGCATTTAAAAGAGGCTGCCTGCCAGAAGCTTTTAAATTTCCTGTGAGGAACGCTGTTTTTATTCTGGCTGGCTCTAAAAGTTTTGCGGCGTTTTCTGCGTGCTGGCGAGCAAGAAGTTCTGTGGGAGCAAGGATAGCGCATTGTCCGCCGTAGTCAATTGTCCGCGCGCAGACAAAAAAAGACACAAGAGTTTTTCCAGATCCGACATCTCCTTGCAAAAGCCGCTGCATGGAAAATGGAGGCTTTGAGAGTTTCTGCGGAGCGTTCAGCATTGTGTTGCATTCCGTTTGGCTTTTGTCAATGTCGCGGTTCATTTCTAAAATTGAATTCATCTGATCCAACGTAAGCTCAAAATTCAGGCTGCTGAAAATTTGCTTTTGTCGTGGCGAAAGGCTTTTCTGGAATTCATCTTTTATCTGCTCAAGACCTGTTTCTGAATCTGGCGTGGAAAAGTACGGATATGCTTCTGGAATAAAATCCTGCGAAGGCAAAGTCCCCCTGTGCATAAGAGCGCGTTCGAGCATTTTGTATTCAAAAAGATAAAGTTCTTCGTAAATTAAAGTTTTTCTAGCTTTCTGCGCCTGATTCAAATTTTGCGGCTGATGAACAAAAAGAATCGCTTCGCTTTTATTTAAAAGATTCCGCTCTTTTATGATTTGCTCTGGAATCTCATTGCTTATGTTTTTTGCGTATTGCTTTAAAGCTTGAGCCACAGTTTTTCTGTAGACTTTTTGCGTGAGCCCTTCTGTAAGCGGATAAATTGGAATTACCGCGCTGTCTGGAACTGGAACGTTTTCAAAGTCCTCTAAGTTTCCGTCGAACGAAATTCTTGTCGCTTCAAAAGATGAAGACTGAAGCTCGTTGTATTTTGTTTCAAATTTTCCAGTTACGGCGATTATGCTTCCTTCTGGCAGTGATTTTGCAAGAAAGTCCCGGTTGAATGCAACAAGCCATGCGTTTGCGCTTCCGTCGGTTATTGCGATTTTCAAGGTTTTCATTTTGCCGTAGCCAAACCACTGGTGAGCCGTCACTTTGCAGATTGTGTGGACTTTTGGAAAATTTGCATAATCTCTTAGCTGAATCCGCTTAGTTCTGTCTTCGTAGTCGCGCGGAAAAATAGAAAGTAAATCGGCTACTGTGAAAATATTCAGGCTGGCGAATTTTTTTGCCGCTGCCGGTCCTACACCAGAAAGTGTTTCTACAGCGGCTCCAAGTTCAGAAAGAATCATTTACAAAATTATCGACAAAATAAGCGTTAAAAGAATTCTTAATGCAAACTGCAAAAATAAAAGGGCGATTATTGAAATTATCAAGGCGGCTTTGTAAGTTATGCGTCTGCCCATTGCGAACGTTCTTGCGATTCTGTAGACAATCGGTGAAATTGAACTGTCAATTTGGTTCGCCATGAATCCGCTTGTGTTGTACGAATCTCTGTTTATCATTATCAAAATGAGTCTTATTGCGAAAAGAATTATAAGAAAGAAAATGAGCGATGACAGAATTGAAAAGAAAATTCCAAGGATTATTGCCAGAATCATCTGGAGGTTTATGTAGCCTCCGTTTGCAAGGCTTGAAAAAAGCTGAGAGCCTGCGCCTAAAATGCATAAAGCGAGAGCAGGACTAAAGTCAAAACTTCCAAACCTAAGCCATTTTATTCCGCGGAAAAGATTCATGTAAGGATCACATATTTGCGCCAGAATGTCCGCTGGTTTGCTGTATGAATAATTTGGAATCCAAGTGATTATTATCCGCAAAAGACATAAAAGAGAATATAGCGATAAAAATGCTGAAATTATTCTTAAGATAAACATGGCGTAAAAACCTCCTGTGCCATTATTCAGTCCAGACTTCCTGAACTCCGGAAATATCTTTTATGCTGTCTATGTATTCCTTTGTGTTTGGAACAGTCAGCTGAGTGTTCGCTTTTACGACATAAGTTTTTCCGTCTATTTCTATATGAAAATATACTAACAAAGTTCCCGTTCCGCCAAACAAAATATCTCTAAGCGGCGCGATTTCTTTTACGGAAGAAAAACCCTGTTCAAGCTGAATGTGAACACTTGAAATTGCCTTTTGCTGCAAAGTTGCAATGTCTTCAATTGATTCTACAAGAAAAGTTGGAACTTCTCTTGAGCCGTCAACTTTGCCTTTAAACGCATAAATTTTTTCGGCTTCAATCTGGCTTGAATATTTTTCCCAAACAGCAGGAAAGAATGTTACATCGATAAATCCCTTGTAGTCGGCAAGTTTTGAAAATGCCATCTGCTTGCCTTTTTTGGTCATTATGATTTTTAAATCCTGAAGCATTCCGATTGCAACATAAGTTTTGCCGGAATTCCTTGCCTGCCAAGATGATCTTCCGCTTGATTCCAGCGATGCTTTTTCTGCCTTGTCGATTTTTGCCCAGCGTCCGATATTTTCGCTGTTGCAGGTTGCGCAGGTTTCTATTGCGGTTTTGTAATCGTCCAGCGGATGCCCCGAAACAAAGCAGCCTATTAATTCCTTTTCCATGTTAAGACGCTCCATTTTTGGAAGGTCTTCGCATTCTTCAAACTTAAAGTCTTCAAATTCTTTTATTCCAGCATCTTCAAAAAGGCTTGCCTGGCCGTATTCCTTGGAAGCGTTCTTTTTGTCTTCGTATTCAATTACGCGCTCAAGATTCATGGTAAGAGTTGCGCGGTTTTGTCCTAGATTGTCAAATGCGCCGGTTTTTATAAGGACTTCTATCGCTTTTTTGTTTACGTCTTTGTTGCTCAATCGTTCAATAAAATCCACAAAAGATTTGTAAGGTCCGTTTTGCTCGCGCTCTTCAACAATGGCTCTTGCGGCTCCTTCGCCCATTCCTTTTATTCCCTTAAGACCGAAAACAATATGACCGTCAATAACATCAAAAATTGAGTCGGAGCGGTTTACATCCGGTGGATCAACTGGAATTCCCATTTTGCGGGCTTCTTCAATATATTCAGGAAGCGTATCTGTGGAAGTGATTTCGTTGGTAAGGTTTGCCGCCATGAATTCAGCTTTTTTGTGGGTTTTAAGCCAGCCTGTTCTGTATGCAAGAACTGTGTAAGCAGCCGCATGGGACTTGTTAAATCCGTAGCCAGCGAACGGAACCATTATGTCAAAAATTTCATCAGCGTGCTCTTTTGTGTAGCCTTGTTTTATTGCGCCTTCTTCAAATTCAACTTTTTTGCCCATGAGGACTTCAAGCTTCTTTTTTCCCATGGCACGCCTAAGCATATCCGCACCGCCGAGAGAAAAGCCCGCAATCTTCTGCGCAACCTGCATAACCTGTTCCTGATAAACCATAACGCCGTAAGTTTCCTTTAGGATTCCTTCAAGGCACGGATCTGGGTAGTGAACGGTTTCTGGCTTCCATTTGCCTTCAATGTACTGCGGAATGTAATCAAGCGGACCAGGACGGTAAAGCGCGTTCAAGGCGACAAGCTCTTCCACGCATCTTGGCTGGCACTGGCGCAATATTTTCTGCATTCCCGGAGATTCAAACTGGAAAATTGCAACTGAGTCTCCGCGGCAGAACAAGTCGAATGTCTCGGAGTCAGTTTCGCTTACGTTTTCTGTCTTGAATTCCGGCTCGTCTGGCTTTTTATGTTTGTTGATTATGTTTTCGGCATAGCGGATTAAAGAAAGTGTTTTAAGCCCAAGGTAGTCGAACTTTACAAGTCCGCACGGCTCGATTATGTCCATTGTGTATTGAACTGCAACTTCGCCTGTCTTTGGATCTTTGAAAACCGGCGCCCAGTCTGGAAGAGCAGTAAGACCGATTACCATTCCAGAAGCGTGAAGTCCAGTGTTTCTGATTAAGCCTTCAAGTTTTTTGCAAAGATAAATCCAGCGGTCAAAAGTTTTTTTATCCAGCCCTATTGTCGCTTCTGGATTTTCGCTGATTGGAATAAGCTGTCCGCCGTCTGGAAATTTGTCTGTAGGCGGCTCAAGCGCGTTTTTCAGTTTTGCCTTTGGATTGTCTGGAATGCAGGCTTTTACTTTTGTAACAATCGAAAGCGGAATATTCAGGATTCGTCCGACATCGGCAAGACAGTTCTTGGGCTTTAAAGTTCCGAACGTTACAATGTGGCCAACCTGCGGCTCTCCGTAAGTTTCCCTTGTATGCTGAATGATGTTCTGCCTAAAATCGAAGTCCATGTCTATATCAAAATCCGGCATGGAAACGCGCTCTGGATTTAAGAAACGCTCAAAAATCAGCTTGAACCTGAACGGATCAATGTCTGTTATAGTCATGCAGTACGCAACTAGAGAGCCTGCTCCTGAACCGCGCCCCGGACCAATCGGAATGCCGTGTTCTTTTGCCCAGTTGATGAATTCCCAAACAATCAAAAAGTAGCCCGAAAATCCCATCTTGAAGATAATTCCAAGCTCGTATTCGCACCGCCGCCTTATTGCCTGCGTGATTTCCGGGTAGCGCACTCTAAGACCTTTTTCTACAAGACAGCGCACATAGTCGTCCTGATTTTCCGTGTAGTCTTCGTGCTTTTGAAATTCGATTGGAAGTGAAAACCGCGGAAGGCAGCCTTTTAATTCCGGCGTTGTGTACTGATGAATTGTAAGGTTGCACATATTGGCGATTTTTATTGTGTTCGCCATAGCTTCCGGGTAGTTCGGAAAAAGAATTGACATTTCCTGTTCTGTCTTTAAGTACCATTCTTTTCTTCCGCCGCCCATTGTCTGGTGAGGCTCGTCCAAAAGCTTCTTGAATCCAATGCACCTTAAAGCGTCCTGAGCTTCCGCATCGTCCTTGTTGCAGTAATGAACATCGTTTGTAAGAACAAGCGGAATGTCCAAGTCTTTGGAAAGTTTTATGAGTTTTACCGCGACTTCTTTTTGCTCGTCAAGTCCGTGGTCTTGAATTTCAATGTAGTAGCGGTCTGGTCCGAAAAGCTCCTTGTATTCCTTTGCGACCCTGTATGCGTCTTCGTCCCTTCCGTTTAAAAGCAGCTGCGGAAGTTCTCCCTGAATGCACGCGCTTAGGCAGATAAGTCCTTCATGGTACTTTTTTAGAAGCTCAAAGTCTATTCTTGGTTTTCCGTAGTAAAGTCCTTCTGTGTATGCGATTGAAGAAAGCCATGACATATTTTTGTAGCCGGTCTGGTTTTCGCACAAAAGAATGAGGTGAAAGTAATGGCTGTTTTTTCCATTGCGCCCGAACGGAACATCGTTGTGCTCTGTGTGGTTTCCCCAGGCAACATAAAATTCTTCGCCTACAATAGGGTTGATTCCGTTTACGTGGCAGAGCTTTTCAAAGTTGAGCGAGCCGAACATATTTCCGTGGTCAGTAAGAGCCAGCGCCGGCATGTTAAGCTCTTTTGCCCTTGCAACAAGCGTGTCAATTTTGCTTGCGCCGTCCAAAATTGAATAGTCTGAATGGACGTGAAGATGAACAAAATTACTAACCGGAGTTCCTTCCGGGGCGTCAGGAAATTTATGATAGTCAGCCAAGCCAAGCTCCTTGCGTTTTTTTAGATGACCTTATTCTAATAGAAAAAGCCTCTTTTTGCTAGGCGAAGTTTTGTGATGGCAGGAATAGGACTGTTTGACGAAAGCGTTTTTCTGTAGTATATTGAAATAAAGGAAATGCCCGATTTCCGTCGGTCGTCTCCACATTTTTTGGTTATAAAGCCGTCCAATGCGTCGAAAACTTATGGGCGGCTTTACTTTTTAACTCTTCTTATTTTTAAGGTAAGAAAGGGCTGCGATAACTGCACTTGCAACAGCAGCGATGCAATTTATAATTGCCACTACTGCCAAAACAAGCTCCAAAGTCATGCGCAAGTCCTCCCGGCTTTCAAGATTCCAGCAAGCTGGTTTGAGTTCGGGAGACACCGCCTTAGAAATCAGGCACTTCCAGTAAAATTATTATAGCACATTTTATTACTACTGTATATATGTAAAGTTTGAAAAATTGGTGTTATAAAGAATAGATTTCTGTGTCGGGGCACAGGAATGACAGAAAACGTTGTGTCATTCCCAGACTGCCCTTTTGTCATTATCCAGCTTGACCCGATAATCCCCTGCAATCTTTCTTTTCATTGTGCATTTCATTTTTAGGTGATAAAATAGCGCATTATGAAAGCAACAATAAAACAATTAAAACTTTTTGCCGTGTTTGCGGCTGTGTCGCTTATGTTTGCAGGCAACGGATATTCACAAAATACTGGTTCAGACTTTGTGAGAATTTCGGCTGTTACCCTTGAAAGGGCTTTCTATATGTGCGACCACGAGGTAACGCAAAAGGAATATCAAGACATAATGGGAATAAACCCAAGCAAATTCAAAAACAATCCGGACAAAGGCGAGGTTCAGGAAAACCGCCCTGTAGAGCGTGTAAGCTGGTTTGACGCGATTGAATACTGCAACAAGCGTTCCATAAAAGAAGGACTTACGCCGTGCTATAGAGCCAATGACAGCACAGACACGAGCAAGTGGGGAATAGAGCCTACAGCGGACACAAGCAAATGGGGCATAAAGCCCACAATGACAATTAGAAAAGAAGGTTACATTTTTAACCAATCGACATGGTTTGAAGTTGAATGCGACTGGAACGCGAACGGCTATCGCCTGCCAACGAATCTGGAATGGGAATATGCCGCAAGCGCAGGAAATTCTTTAGGCAAAGATGTTTACAGCGGAACGGACGATGAGTCAAAACTTGATGATTACGCCTGGTACATTCGCAACAGCCGCAACAAGACGCACGAAGTAAAAAAGAAGAAGCCTAATGCTTTTGGACTTTATGATATGAGCGGCAACGTGGAGGAATGGTGCTGGGGAAACGAGGGTGATTATGTCAGCGGTTTGCACGGCGGTTACTGGGGCGTTAAAAATGGAAGATACTGGAAAGTTGGGAATGGGAAGGATGGTATTATAACTTGGAAGAGCACGAATCCTAGCTGGACAGTTCCTGAACAGTTTTATGTTCTCGACAAAGACTATTGCTTGCCATATAAATACGCAACCGCCTGCTTTGGATTCCGTGTGGTTCGCACAGACACAAGCACAGTTCCCCAAGAGCATAAAAAGCAGGTAGCAAATCAAAAAGAAGCGGAGAGCAAAACTCAAGAGGAATATCAAGAAAGAAGAGTACAATATTGACTTTTTATTGGAGATTTACATGAAAAAGACTTTGAAAATTGCTGCGCTTTCAACTTTGATTACAGGCTTTTTTGTAAGCGTTGCTTCAGCAAAAGATATTTCTACATATATAAATGAAGCATTTAAAGAAGTTGTAGAAAATCAAATCTACAGCGAAAAGCAGGCAGATTCCTTATGGTGGAAGACGAACGAGCGTGAAATGGTTTTGACTCCTATTGAGGAATACGATGACCTTGGCGACAGTTTCTATGAATCAAAACTGTGGAAAGATGACTCCCTTTATATCACAAGATTGCTTGTTGATTATCCTTCAGCTACTGCCAGCTATTTGCATCAGATATATATGGGTAGATATGACTGCCTTAGAAATGTCAGAGAGGTTTGGCTCAGTCCCCAAGTTGACGCCTGGGCTTTCATAGATGAGTTGCAGGATGAGTTTATTGAAGAGGAATATCGGGCAGGAACTAAAGACGACTTTATAAAATACAAAGATAGATTATGGTTTGACAGCGGCATGATGAACGGCTCTTGCACTATCTACGTGCCGGAAAGCGAAATGCCGAAAGGTCTTTTAAGCTACAGCTCAAAGCCTTTGTCTCCAGTTTATTTTGTAAAAGTCTATTCTGGCGATGTGTATGAGGCGTTCAAAAAAGGGGATTCCGCCGCAAGAGAATGGTGTCCCGGCCACGTCTATACTGGAAAAGCATATACCGCAAGCCGCGTGAAGCAGCACATGACCTGCCGGCAGCCAGACGAGTGGTATTATTCGTGCAAATGGTGCGGAAAGTGCGAGTACAATCCAAAGCACACGTTTTCGGACGGTGTTCCTAAGTCTCCTGTGCATGATTTTGCAAGATTTGATATTTCCGACAAGAACTTTGCTGGCACAAACAAGCAGGGAGAAAAAGTCTATTATCTTTCATGCAGATGGTGCGGCATTAACAAGCGCGACGCTGACCTGTCTGATTTTACATACGAGTATTTTCGCTATAATACTGGCCACAAGGATTCCCCGGAAGTTAGAGCGGCATACAATATGTACATGGAGCAGCAGAAAAACAGCTGGAAAAAAGGCGGCGCAAACTATGAAATGGCTTTGGACGTTTCAACAAAAGTCAATTTAAATCCGTGGTCTTTTGCAGTTCCAAAAAGCAAGGACGTAAAAGCAAAGATGAGCGAAGATGCTCAGGACGGAGTTTACTGGGCTTCCCGGAATGGCTTGGTGGATGAGTCCATTCTAGGCGACGACTTTACAAAGCCTCTTACCCGCTTGCAGGCCAGTGCGATTGCGGTAACTCTTGCGGAAAAACTTTCAGGCAAGTCAGTTTCATCTGCAAAATCAAAGACATATTCCGATACAAAAAGCAAATACGCGCTTAAAGCGGCTGGGGCTGGAATCTACGGCGGAGCTTCTGAAGGAAAATTTAATCCTGACGGCATAGTTGACCGGCAGCAGCTTGCAACTTTCTTTTATCAGGCTCTAATGTATGCAAAAAAGAATAAAAATGTCCGCTACACGCCTTATGAGTCGAAACTCGCCCGGTATTCAGACAATGCAGAGATTGCGGACTGGGCAAAAGAAGCGGCGGCGTTTATGGATGCTCTTGGACTTGTTGAAGGCTCAGGCAGAACAAAATTTCTGCCGGAAGAAAACTTGTCTATTGAGCAGGCTTTGGCAATAGCAAACAACAGCCTTGATGCACCGAACATCGGCTGGTATCAGAGCGGCCCATCAAATACTGACAAGCTTGGATTCTCTAATTCTACAAATGACTTTCAGGCACAAAACTGCGGTGTCCCAACTTTGCTTGAATACCGAAATTATGAACGCTTTTGGCGGCCTGTTGCTATGCCAGAAGTTCCAGCCGCAGCTTCACTGTTAGATAGATTTGCAATACTCGACCCATACACAAATGAGCGGCTTTATGTGAAGAAAATCAACTTTTTTGCAGTAAAGGCGGATTAGTTTGCAAGCATAATGAGAGTATGTGTATCATTCTAATGATGTGATGTGCGCCATTAGAATGACGCAGAGTGTATCAGCATAATGTATCAGTCTGATACAGCGTAATAAATTTGTGTGGTAAAATGGAATGTACAGAAATCCTGCATGGATTCCCTTGTCAAGCAATGGAATGACAAAGAACAGTCTATCATTGCCAGACTAGCTTTTTGTCATTGCCGGAGCTGCCCTTTGTCATTGACTTGCTTGCCTTTTGTCATTATCTAGCTTGACTAGATAATCCCCTGCAATCTTTCTTTTCATTGTGCATTTCTTTTTAAAGTGGTAGAATGACGCATTATGAAAAAGAATTTGTGCGAACTTTTGAAGCCGCTTGGCTCGGAAGATACTGATTATAAGATTGTGGCGGAAGACGGAATTTCTTCCCCAAAGAATACAGATATTTGCATAGAAGGCCTTGCTTTTGACAGCCGGGATGTAAAAGAAAATTATTTGTTTTTTGCTTTGCCCGGAACTCATACAACTGGCAATAAGTTTATAGCACAGGCCGTTTCTTGCGGGGCTGGCGCAGTTGTTTTTCAGGATGAAATCACGCAGGAAGAGCAGTCGCAAATCAAGGCGGCTTTGGCTTCTTCCTCAAAAAATGTTGTGTTTGTAAAAGTTCCTTCTGCACGGTTTGCAATGTCGCCTGTAAGCTCGTGCTTTTATGACAATCCTTCTTCAAAACTTGTTGTCTACGGAGTTACAGGAACGGAAGGCAAATCTTCCACAGTTTCGTTTATATGGCAGCTCTTGCACCTGAACGGAATCAAGGCGGGCTTTATTTCCACAGTGCAGTATTCGCTTGGAGGAGACGCCATAGATAATCCGCAGCACCAGACAACCCCGGAAGCTCCTATTGTTCAGCGCGAGCTTTACGAGATGGTTTGCAACGGATGCACTCACGCTGTTGTGGAATCTTCCAGCCACGGCTTGAGCAAAAAACTAAACAGGCTTGGCGATGTTCTTTTTGACTGCGCTGTTTTTATGAATGTTACGCTTGAGCATTTGGAATTTCACGGAACTTACGAGCAGTACAAAAGCGACAAAGCAAATTTGTTCCGCGCATTGGATTTGCATAATCACGAAAAAACAATTGCCGGTATTGCAACAAAAGTTCCTGCGTTCGGAGTTGTGAACTTGGAAGATCCTGCGGCATCTTATTTTGCTTCCTGCACCAAGCATAAAACCATAGGATTCACCACAGAAGGAAAGGCTGGCAAGCAGGCGGCTTTGGGACTTTCATCTCCTCCGCTTCCAGAAATTCCAAAAGATATGCCGTACTTTTCATGCAGGAATATAGCTTCGGCAAGATTCGGGCTTGCGTTCAGCATCCACCGTTTTGAAACCCACGATTCTCTTAACAACGAAAATTCTGTTGTCCATGTAAAGGCTTCTGTTCCGGGAGCGTTCAATGCTTACAATATAACTGCCGCGATTTTGGCTGTGCACGGAACAACTGGCATTTCAATAGAAAAACTTGCTTTGTGCGCGCAAAAACTTACGAGCGTAAAAGGCCGCATGACTGTAATTGATGAAGGTCAGCCTTTTGAAGTGATTGTGGACTATGCCCATACACCTTCGAGCTTTGAGACAATTTTTCCGCCTGTAAAGAGCCGCGCCATGGGCAAGATGATTTGCGTGTTCGGCTCTGGCGGTGAACGCGACACAACAAAGCGTCCTCTTCAAGGTGAAATTGCCGCCCGCTTCTGCGACACTGTTATTCTTACAGATGAAGATCCGCGCAAGGAAGACAGGATGGCGATTATTGAACAGATTGCTTTGGGCGCAAGAAAAGAAGGCAAAAAAGACAACGTGGATTTGTTCCTTGTTCCAGACCGTCCGCAGGCAATCAGAAAAGCGTTCAGCATGGCAAAGGAAAACGACATTGTGCTTCTTCTTGGAAAAAGCCATGAAAATTCTATAATTTACGCCGACAATGCTATAAAGTACGATGAAATTTCAGAAGCAAAGAAAGCTTTAAAAGAAATGGGGTTTGCAAAATGAATGTAGTTTTAATATACGGTGGAAAATCCGGCGAGCATGAAATTTCGCTTTTGTCATGCGCATCTGTAATCAGAAATATCAGCGCAAAGCACAACGTTTCTCTCATTTCAATTTCCAAAGGCGGAAAATGGTATCTTGAGGACGATACAGTTTTTGAGGAAGTAAGAAACAATCCGGAAGCCGCTCTTTGCGTGCATGAGGATGAAAGCCGTGAAGTAAAAGTTTCGTTTGGGCGCGGAAAAGACAATGTGTTTTTTGCCTGCGGAAACTACATTCCGTGCGATGTTGTGTTTCCTGTTCTGCATGGAACTTACGGCGAGGACGGAACTGTTCAGGGCGTGTTTGAAATGGCTGGCGTTCCATTCGTTGGCTGCGGTGTTTTGGCTTCAAGCGCGGCAATGGACAAGGAAACTACAAAAATTCTTTTAAAGAACGCAGGAATTCCTGTTGTTCCGTATATATGCCTTTCAAGAAGCCAGATAAATTCAAGTTCTCTTTACGACAAGCTGATTGAAGAGGCGGTTGAAAAACTTGAGTTTCCGCTTTTTGTAAAACCGTGCGCCGCAGGTTCAAGTGACGGAGCAAGCCTTGCCCGGAATAAAAAAGAGCTTTCGTTTGCGCTCATGGAAGCATTCAGCTGGGATAACAAAGTTCTTATTGAAAAGGCGATTGACGCGCGCGAAGTTGAATGCTCTGTAACAGGAAACTCTGTAACAGCGACTTCGGAAGCTGGCTGCACGCTTTTAAAGGCTTACGGTCCTGGAGAAATCGTTCCAAATCATGATTTTTATGACTACGATGCAAAATACAATGACCCGGACGGAGCTGAGTTAAAGATTCCCGCTCTTCTTTCAGATGACAAGCTTGAGTTCATAAGGGAAACTGCAAAAAAAGCGTATTCTGCAATAAACGCATCTGGCTTGAGCCGTGTGGACTTTTTTGTGGACCGCAAGACTGGAGAAATTTACCTGAACGAAATAAATACAATTCCTGGCTTTACAAAAATCAGTATGTTCCCAAAGATGTGCGCTGCGGACGGCTTGGAATATTCTGAGCTTATTGATTATCTTCTTGAAGAGGGAATTGAAAATTTCAAGGCAAAACAGAGCCTTTGCACTTCAAGATAAAAAAGTAGATTTGGGAGGAGAAAAATGCCGCATATTTATCCGCATGGATGTTATTTTAATTCGCTTGATGAAATAAAGGGCAAGAAAATTACCATAATGGGACTTGGCCTTAACGGCGGCGGGGAAGCCTGCGTCCGCTTTTTTTTAAGGCACGGAGCTTTTGTTACTGTTACCGACATGAAGACTGCCGAACAGCTTGCGCCTACACTTGAATCTCTTGCAAAAGACAGGTTTCTTGACAAGTCCAGGCTTCGCTTTGTATTAGGCGGACACAATATTGAAGATTTTTCCAATGCGGATTGCGTTATAAAAAATCCCGGCGTAAAAATTGAAGGCAACAAATTTCTTGCAGCCGCAAAAGCAATTGAAACGGACATCAGCATTTTTTTGCGCTTTACAAAAGCTCCTATAATTGCAGTTACAGGAAGCAAGGGAAAATCCAGCACTGTTAGCGCGCTTTCCTACGGACTGAATCAGGCCGGCTTTAAGTGCTTCTTGGGCGGAAACATTACAGTAAGCCCGCTCTCGTTTCTTGAAAAAACAGACGGAACTACTCCTGTTGTGCTTGAGCTTTCTAGCTGGCAGCTTGCGGACTTGCGCGGAAGAAAACTTTTAAAGCCAAAAATTTCTATAATCACAAAGATTGTTCCAGACCACCAGAACTGGTACGGCGACATGGACAGCTATGTAGAAGACAAAAAACTGATTTTTGCTGACCAAGATAAAAACGATTTTACAATCCTTGACTTTGATGAAGATAATTACCTAAAAGAAACTGCTTGTCCAAAAAGAGGCTGCCGTTGCTGGGGCGATTTATTTGCAAGCGAGACAAAAGCCAAAGTTCTTAGATACAGCAAGGCTCTTTTGCCAAAAGGTGTTTTTGGAGCTTATGTGGAAAAAAGCGGTTCTTCCTACAAAGGTGTTGCGCGTGTTCCTTCAGAACTTGTAAAGCCAAGCTTAAAGGAAAAGACGGTTCTTGAAGAAGTTGTAATGGAAAGTCTGCAAGTTCCGGGCGAGCACATGAGAGCAAATGTTTTGAATGCCAGTCTTGCAATGTATCTTATGGGAGTTGCTCCGGCTCAAATTTGCACCGTGATGGGGCAGTGGAAAGGAATTCCTCACCGCCTTGAAAAGTTCTACGACTGGAAAAGCCCTTCCGACGGACGCAAGGTTGTCTTTTACAATGACAGCTGCTCAACAGTTCCAGAAGCGTGCGCGGCGGCAAGCCAGTCATTTGATCAGCGCGTTGTTCTTATTGCCGGCGGAACAGACAAGGGACTGGACTTTCTTCCGCTTGCAAGATGCCTTGATCCGGAAAACAATACAAAGTTTCCGCCTTACGAAATCTATTTGCTTTCCGGCAGTGGAACAGACAAACTTGTTTCCATGCTTGATGAGCGCGGTGTAAAATATGAAGGCCCGTTCGACTCTTTGCAGATTCTTCTTGACGTTCTCAAAACCTGCCTTATGTCTGAAAACGCAAGCCGAAACTATGGCGAAGTTTTTTCGGACACCTGGCTGCCAGTGGTCTTTTCTCCGGGCGCAACCTCATTTGGAATGTTCTCAAACGAATTTGACCGCGGCGACAAGTTCAAATCCCTTGTAAAGTCAATATTTCAGGAATAGAAACTGTTAAAAACTGAAAGGATACTTCCTAAGAGGCTAAGTAATACTTCCTAAGAGCCGTAGA
>JAUNWH010000013.1 GCA_030540405.1 Spirochaetales bacterium | reverse complement strand
ATTTCACACTTTCTGTAATTTTATCAGAAAGAGTTTTTACATGCGTTTGCCCTGTGTTCTTGTTTTGTTTCGCTTGAAAAAAAAAAGCAAATGCAATATTTTAAATTAAACAGAACATCGTAAATTGCTGGAGGCTAAAATTGCTTTTTGCCGTGGATATTGGAAACACAAATATTGTCGCAGCTATCTTTGATGGCGATAAAATTGCTGTTCAGTGGCGCATTGCAACTGATTCAAGGCGCACAGGAGATGAATATACTTCTATTTTGCTTACGCTTTGCAGGGAAGCAGGAATCCAGACAAAATTTCTTGATAAAAGCATTATAAGTTCTGTTGTTCCTGCTTTGATTGGGCCTTTTGTTGTTGTCTGCCAGCATTTGTGCGGAAATACTCCGTTTATTTTGAGTTCTGACCTTGCTTATAGCGGACGTCTTCCTGTTAGACTGGATTCAAATTCACCGCATACAAATATTGGAACAGATTTGCTTTGCAATGCGGTAAGCGCATGGAATTTGTTTGAAGGCAAAGGTCCTGTTATTGCTGTTGATTTTGGAACTGCTTTGACTTTGACTGTAGCTGATTCAACTGGAACAATCCGCGGTGTTACTATTTCTCCTGGCTTGGGAACTGCTATAAAGGCTTTGGCGACTAATGCGGCTCAGCTTCCGTTTGTATCTTTGGAAGCTCCGGCTTCAAGCCTTGGAATGAATACAGAAACTGCAATTCAGGCGGGTGTTGTTCTTGGATACAAGGGGCTTGTTGAATATCTTGTTCGGCAAGTTAAGGCAGACCTTGAAAAACTTACCGGCGACAAGGCAGAAACTGTAAAAGTTGTTGCAACAGGCGGACTTAACAAAGTTCTAAAGCCAATTACAGATGTGTTTACAGTTGTTGACAAAGACTTGACAATCCGCGGTCTTAAGATTATTTCTGATTTGATGTTGTAGAAATCAGTTTTTTACCTTTGGATAAAATCTTCCCACTTGACTCCATCGCCTGAGCATACGTCTTTTTCCAGTATAGAGCCTTCTATTGTGGAAAAATATTCCGGGCTTATTCCTGGGAAAAGAATTTTTTCTGTGCGCAAAACTGAAATGTCGTCTGGCTTTATTTTGCTTCCTTTTTTTAGTGAATGCATATAGTGAAGAGATCGGTTTGTTCTTCCGTAGTTTTCTTCTTCTGCCGCGGCAAGTCTTTTTATTCCTGTTCCCAACGCCGCTGTGATTTTTTCAGTTGGAAATTCGTATTCAAGCTGTTTAAGAATCTCTTTTTCAGCTGCATTTTCCAAGTTCTCTTTTACGGCATTTCCTTCTTTTTTATAGCGTTCTTGTATTGAAAGTGCCTGCTTGACTGAATGAACCATTACAGCAAACTGTTCAGGTTCAAGTGCTACAGGATCGTCTAGTCCGCTGTCTTTCTTGCTTAGGGTAATGTGCTTTTCAATTACACTTCCTCCCATAAGAACTGTAAGAACTGGAACTAAAACTGGATCAAGGCTGTGGTCGCTTATTCCTGTTGGAATTCCAAATATTTGGCGCAGCGTTTTTACACATTTTACGTTGTATTGTTCTTCCGGGGCAGGATAGAAAGTTATGCAATGAAGCAAAGTTAAGTCTGGAAAGTGCTTTTCATTTGCACAAGATTCGTTTTTATTTTGGATTGTTTGAATTGCTTTTTCTATGTCGCCTAGTTTAGAAACTCCGCTTGAAATGATAATTGGAATTTTTTTGTAATAATCTGCGCATTTGCGTAAAAGCGGAAAATGATTCAGTTCTGGACTTGCGATTTTTATAGCGTCAGGATTGAGTTTTACAAGCTCGTCAAAAGATTTTGTTCCGAAAGGAGAGCAGGCGAATAAAAGGCCTTTTCTATGTGAGTATTCAAGGCATTTATTGTAGAAATCAGAAGAACATTCAAGCTTTTTAAATGTGTCGTAAAGCCGGGTTTTTCCTCCAGGCAAATTTACAAATCCAGTGTCTGGATGCAAAATCTCATCGGCATAAACCCACTGGAATTTTACGCAGTCTGCGCCTGCAAAAGCCGCAGCATCAATAAGTTCATGTGCTTTATCTAAAGAGCCTGCGTGCGCAGTTCCAATTTCGGCGATTATCTTCATGTTTTTGATTATAATTGTTCAGCATTTGAAATTCAACATAATGAAAAAGGCTTATTTTAAAACAAAAACGGCATTGAAATGAACAATGCCGTTAGTGGAGCTGTTGTCTGGACAGCTTAAAAAGGATTTTCCTCCGTTTATATTTCCACAGTAAAAAGTTTACATTTGGAATTTCAATTCCGAAATATAGAAATTAACAATAATTAAAAAGATATTTGTGTTTTTGGTTAAAATTATCTGTTTGGCTGACTGTATTTTTGTGTCATTGTCGGGCTTGAGCCGGTAATCTCTGTTGAATTTTTCTTATTTATAGATTATTTTGATTCAATTTGATATAATTGTTTAAGTTTTAAAATTCGTCTGATTTTTGAAACTTCTTCATATTTTCTTTTTAGTTCTGGTGCTTTTTGTATTCAGGCTAAAGAGGTTTGTGTTAAAATTTATTTATAATTTTATAAAAGGACGGAATGCAATGTACAATCCTGTAGATTCAAAAGCTGATTTTCCGAAGCAGGAAGAAAAAATCTTAAAATTCTGGGAAGAAAACGAAACTTTTAAAAAGTCTGTTTCACAGAGAGAAGGCGCAGAGGAATATGTTTTTTATGACGGACCTCCTTTTGCGACCGGGCTTCCTCATTTTGGCCATTTTATTCCGTCTACAATAAAAGATATAATTCCGCGCTATCAGACAATGAAAGGAAAAAAGGTTGAGCGTAGGTTCGGCTGGGACTGCCATGGTCTTCCTGTTGAAAATCTGATAGAAAAAGAGCTTGGAATTAACTCTAAGCACGAGATTGAAGCTTACGGCGTTGCAAATTTCAATGATAAATGCCGCGCATCTGTTTTAAAATACACTTCAGAGTGGCGCAAGACGATTACCCGCATGGGACGCTGGGTTGATTTTGACAACGACTATAAGACAATGAATCCTGACTTTATGGAATCAATCTGGTGGGTTGCAAAATCTCTTTGGGATAAAGGAATGATTTATGAGGGAAAATACATTCTTCCTTATTGTCCAAGATGCGCAACTGTTCTTTCTACGCATGAGCTTGCACAAGGCTACAAAGAAAAGCAGGATCCAGCGATTACAATTCGTTTTAAAGTAACAAAAGCTCCGGCAGCGTTTGAAGATCCAGAAATGGAAAACGGAAACACTTATTTCCTTGCCTGGACAACGACTCCCTGGACGCTTCCTTCTAATGAAGGTCTTTGCATGGGACCGGACATCGAGTATGTAAAAATAAAAGACAAGGAAAGCGGAGACTTTTATATTTTGGCAGAAAGCCGCCTTTCTTCTTATTACAAGAACGAAGCTGATTACGAAGTTGTTTATAAGAAAACTGGAAAAGATTTCATTGGAGCAAAGTACGAGCCTCTTTTCCCATATTTTAAGGACTTAGCTGTAAAAGAAGACGGAAGCGATGGCGCTTTCAGAATGTTCAATGCCGACTATGTTTCAACAGAAGACGGAACTGGAATTGTTCATATTGCTCCTGCGTTCGGTGAAGAAGACTCTAAGGTTTTCAAGGGAACTGGAATTCCTTCTGTTGAGCCGATGGACGCTGAATGTAAATTTACAAAAGAAGTTACTGATTATGCAGGACGCTTTGTAAAAGACTGTGATAAAGACATAATGGATCGCTTGAAAAAAGAAGGCAAGCTTGTAAAACGCGATCAGATTCTTCACCAGTATCCTCATTGCTGGAGATGCGGCTCTCCTTTGATTTACAGAGGAATCGGCTCTTGGTTTGTAAAGGTTGCTGATGAGCATGAGCGTCTTTTAAAGGCGAATTCCCAGATAAAATGGCAGCCATCTCATATAAAAGAAGGCCGCTTTGGAAAATGGCTTGCTGGAGCTAGAGACTGGGCAATCAGCCGAAACCGCTATTGGGGAAATCCTATTCCAATTTGGAAATGCCCTGACTGTAACGATACTTTGTGTGTTGGATCAAGAAAAGAACTTGAAGAGCTTAGCGGAGTTTATCCTGAAGATTTGCATAAGCAGTTTGTTGATAAAATAACTATTCCTTGCAAAAAGTGCGGCGGAACAATGAAGCGCATTCCAGAAGTTTTTGACTGCTGGTTTGAATCTGGCTCAATGCCTTATGCGCAGCAGCATTATCCTTTTGAAAACAAGGAATACTTTGAAAGCCATTTCCCGGCTGATTTTATAAGTGAAGGTCTTGACCAGACACGCGGATGGTTCTATACACTTACTGTTCTTGCTTCGAATCTCTTTGACAAGCCGGCATTTAAAAACTGCATTGTAAATGGAATTGTTCTTGCAAGCGACGGACGAAAAATGTCTAAGAGTTTGCGAAACTACACAGATCCTAACGAAGCTATTAATAAACTGAGCGCAGATGCAATCCGTCTTTTCCTTATGCATTCGGCGGTTGTAAAAGCTGATGAAATCCGTTATTCGGACGAAGGCGTGCGCGATGTAATAAAGAGCATAATTCTTCCGCTTTGGAATTCTTATTCATTCTTTGTTCAGTATGCGAATATTGACGGAGTTACTTGCACTGGACATGAGTTTGATTCTAAGCTTCCAGAAAATCCTCTTGATCGCTGGATTCTTTCGGTTGCGCAGAAAATGGTAAAAGATGTTTCTTCTGCCTTGGATGACTATGACCTTAGCGCGGCAATTGATCCTATGCTTTCCTTTATCGACCAGATTAACAACTGGTATATCCGCAGAAACAGAAGACGTTTCTGGAAATCTGGAAGCGATGCTGACAAACTTGAAGCTTACGGCGCTCTTTATTCTGCTTTGAAAACATTTGCGTTGGTTGCCGCTCCATTTATTCCGTTCCTTACTGAAGAATTGTGGCAGAACTTAAAGACTTCTGAAGACAAAGAATCTGTTCATTTAATGGATTATCCTGTTTACAATGAAAAGTTCCGCGATGAAGATCTTGAGTTCAAAATGGCAAGCGTTCAAAAAGCCGTTTCAATGGGAAGAAGCCTTCGTAATCAGTTTAACTTGAAGAACCGCCAGCCGCTTGCAAGTGTGGCTCTTGTTACACGCAACGCTGAAGAGAAAAAAGTTCTTTCAGATATGCAGAACACAATCGCCGAGGAGCTGAATGTTAAGAATGTAATTTTCCATGAGCGCGAGGATGAGCTTGTTGAATACAAGGCAAAGGCAAATTTCAGAGTTCTTGGAAAACAGCTCGGCGGAAAAATGAAGGTTGCCGCTGCTGAAATTGCAAAGCTTTCAACTGAGCAGATTGAGCAGATTCTTGACGGAAAAACTGTTGCTATAAAAGTTGACGGCGAAGATGTTTCTTTGAACCAGGAAAATGTTCTCGTTGAGCGTTTTGAAAAAGAAGATTTAAAAGTTATAAATGACGGAACATTGACAGTCGGACTTGACACAAAAATTACTGACGAGCTAAAGAAAGAAGGCTACGTACGCGATTTGGTTCGTGGAATTCAGAATCTTAGAAAAGAAAGCGGCTTTGAAGTTACAGACAGGATTGAGCTTTCTGTTGGAGGCTCTGAAGTTCTGAAATCTGCATTTGAAATGTTCAAGGATTTTATATCTGGAGAAACACTTGCGTCTTTTGCTGTTTGGAATGAAAGTACTTCTGGAACTGAAATTGACTGCGAAGATGCGAAATGGACTGTTTCTGTAAAGAAAATTTAAATTCTTTCTTGTTGAAATTTGGAGGCTGATTTGAAAAAGAGACTTGTTCCTGTTTTTATTGCTATGCTGATTTTCTTTGGATGCAAATCTTCTAAAGTGGAGATGGAAGTTCAGAATGTTGATCCTCTTTCTCTGCTTGAAGAAAATTCCAGCATTTATATGACTGTTCCTGCAAGCAAAAATCAGGAGCTGGTTTCGAAAATTCTTTGCTCAAGAATTTCGGGGCTTGCTGAAAAAGATGCAAAGGCTATTGCGGCAAGAACGGAAATTTTATATGCAGGTCTTGGTACTGTGGATGACCGCTCGCGTCTTCAAATTGTATCAGAAACTTCAATTCCTCGCATTGTGGTTCAGTCGTCGCTTTCAAAGAAAAACGGCTGGGAAAAATCTTTTGTTTCCTATGATGAAAAAGTATTTGAAAAGTTTACTCATGCAACTGACGGATTTCAGGCTTCGTTTCCTTCTTCAAATTTAGTATGTGCGGCGCAAAATGTTGATTCGCTTTTAAAGAAATTTGCTGAAAATAATCCAGCTCCAGAAACTGCCTGGAAAAATTGGATTGCCCAGAATTTGTCTCAAGGTGAAATTCTTTTTTACATAACAAAGCCCGGCCAGTATTTGAGAAGCCTTATAGGACAGAGCATAAATGTTGGAACAGATGCTATTTTCGGTTCTCTTTGCTATTTCCCTGATAAAAAAGATTCCGCTAAATATTCTGGAAAGTATGAGCTTTCTTTTAGCATTCATTTGCTAGATAAAAGAAGCGTAGTTGCTCTGCGTTCTTTGCTTGGACTTTCTTTTGCAATGACGGGCGGTGCTGTTGAACAGACTGATGACTTCACTTTGAAAATTTCTGGAATTGAAATTTCTGAAAATAAAATTGAAGAATTGTTTTTGCGTGATCCGATTACTGGAAAGCATTATAAAGTTGTAGATGACAAAGTTATTGAAGAATCTGTAAAAAAATGAAAATTCAAAGTTTTCTTTTTTTGATGCTGCCGTTTGTTTTTTGTAGATGCGCAACTTCTATTCCTTGTGAAAAAAAAATTATAGAAAGAAATCTTTTTGAGGAATATTTTTCAATAGCGGAAAATTATAAAAGTTTAGAAAATTACAGCAAAGCCATTGAATATTATAAAAAAACTTTGCCGTCAGATTCTCTGCATGACTATGCTTTTTATGAAATTGCGCTTTGCAATGTTTACTTAAAAAACTGGAATGAAGCCCAGGCTTCTTTTGAGCAGCTTTTGCAAAGCGATTCTGAAAATACGACTTTAAAAACTTCTTTGGCTTATATAGAAGCAATGCGCGGAAATTTAGAAGAAGCTGAAACTTTATATTCTGCTCTTTATGAAAATAATCCCGATGATTCTTTTATACTGAAAAATCTTATTGCAGTTCTTGTCTCTGAAAAAAAATATGAAGAGGCAAATGAAAAATTTAAAGTGTTTGAAGAAAAGTTTCCAGATGAAGAATCGATTCCTGCTATAAAGAAAAAACTAGAAGAATTTTTGCCACAGCAAAATGCTGATGTGCAAGAATCAAATTCTGTAGAAGAAGAAAATCTGGAATAGGTCTTTTTATTCTTCCTGTTTTTCTTCTGTGTTTACTTCTTTTTGTTCTGAAGAAGTTTCTTCTTGAAATGATTCTGACGCTAGAAAATCCTTATATCTTTCTGGATTCACTCTAAATGCAATTATAGGAGAATCTGCGTCAGCTCTATTCAAGGCTTCTTCACTTTCGTTTGCAAGCCGTGTTGCAGAAATTAAGCGCAGTGTCCGTGATGAAATTCCAATTCCTACAAAATGCTGCTCATTGTATTTTGAAAGGACAGAAGTTATTTCTGTGTGAAGATCTCCTGCAATCACAAGAGATTTGTCTGTGTTCTGATTCTGGAAAATTGCGCTTGCTCCGTCTTCTTTATAATTGAAAACAAGATCGTTGAATTTAACCTTTTCAAGAATTGTTTTGCTGATTTCCTTTCCGCATTCAGAATCCCAGTCAATGTCTTTTATTTTTATTGTAAACAATGACAAATCCTGATCGCTTGAAGCAGATCTTATAAGTTCGCTGTCAAGTCGTGTGAGCATATATTGTTCCCAGCCAAATCCTGTGCTAGGGCAGAAAAGTCCTGACGGCTCTTCTTCCGCGGAAACTTCGTTCTTGTCTTCTGAATGCTCTGGCTGATTGTCAACTTCCTTTTCCGGTTCAGAGTTTAAAAATGCCAAAACATCTTCTTCCTGCTGCTCTTGTGGAGTTTCTTCCTGTTCTATAATATTTTCTGAAGTTTCCGCATTTGCTTCATTTGTATTTTCTTCGTTATTTTGCTCTTCTTCTTTTTCTTCTGAAAAATCATCGTAGGATTCTATTTCTGGATATTCAGTTTGCTCAAGATCATCGGTTTCAGATTCTTTTGGGAAAGTTCCATTTTTTATGAAGAACGCAAGATAGGCTGCTGTTGCCAAAGTTGCAATTATTACGACTATAAAAGCAATCCGGCCTTTATAAAAAATTGAAACTGGCTTGAGCAAATATATTGAAGAAGTAAGTGAAAGCGGAATTCCATTTTCTGTAAAAACTGTTGTTGAATAAATTTTTACAAGTGAAGAATTTATTTTTTCAAATTCCGACATTTTTCCAGGATAAGAAAAAATCAGCTCCTCTCCATATTTGATTTGAAGCCCTGCTATGTCTGAAATATTTCCGAGTGAAGCAAGAAATTCATCGTAAAACTTTTTGCTTTGCGGCGCATAATTTTTGCTGATTCTGCTTAAATCTCTTGTAATTGAGTTGAATCTGTTCTGGGAATTAAAAGCACCTTGCTTATATTCTGCGGCAAGCGAAATAATAAAAACCAGCAATGACAAAATATATACAGCGCAAATTGTTGTTATAAAAATTGAATTTCTTTTTGCTCTCATAGTCTTCAATTATACCGTAGAGCCTGATTGTATGCAAGTTTTAAACTGTCAAAAAGTGTGTTGTTTTTAAAAAAAGCAAGAATCGGTAAAACTGAAAGTCCCCAGTTGCTTTCCAAAATTATTTCTGGCTCTGGATTTTTTAAAAGTTCTTTTATTCCTTTTGTAAACTCTCTGTGAAAATCTGAATAATTGAAATTATTTTTTTTGTTGAAATTTTCTGTTTTAATTTTTTTCTCTGAAATATAAATTCCATTTTTTAATTTGAATGAATTTTTTTCAGCCCAGTCTTCAAGAGATTTTTTGTATCGCTTTAATACTTCTGTTGTGAATGAATTATTTTTCCCTTGAATTTTTTCTAATTCTGTTCTGAACATTAAGGCAACGTATTTTTCTTCTGCGGAAATTATTCTGTTTGATTTTGAAAAAAATTGTTTTTCAAGATATATTCCTTTCGTGTATGGTTTTCCAAAACTGTATGAAAAATCTGCTCCAAAGAATTTCAGTTTTTGAAATCCGCAGCTTTTTGCCCAGTCCGCCGCCGCAATTGTTACAGTTCCCGCTCCAGATTCAATTTTTGTTATCTCCATATTTTTTGTGGCAAGAAGAGAAAGAGGATGTTGGTTTATGCAAAACTGAATTTTATTTTTTTTATTATATACAAAATTTATAGATTCGGGATTTGAGCATAAGTCAAAAACGAAAGTTGTTTTTGTTTCTTCGCCTGTACAGAAAAAATGCTCGGAAGAAATGTGCTGTGCGTCAATGTTTATAACAGCATCTGGAACTATGGAATTTTGGATAAGCGTGCCAAATGCAGTGTCAGTTGAAATTACAAAAAAATCTTTGCGTTTTATTTCTTCTATTGAAAAATCCAGTGTTGGACCTGCGGCTACTATTGCTGCTGTTTTTTTTATTTTATCTTGTTCAAGTTTTGCTGAAAAAAAATTTTCGTTGCTATGGTCTGAAATAAATTTTAAGTTTAACAAAATATTTCTTTGCCATAATTTGCCAAAATGTGCTTGAACAGAATAGTCCGCTGAAATTTTTTCAAGGAAGTTTTTTACAATTAAAGAAATCTCTTGAGCTACCTGAGGATTTTCATTCTTCCATGCTCTATGAAAAACTAATGTTAGGTTTTTGTAAACCGCAGGAAAGTATTTTGTGCAAAGAATTTTTTCAATATTAGATCTGTCGCATAGTATTGCTTTTTTGCATTCTAATATTTTTTTTACGGAAGAAAACTGCTTGCAAAATTCAAGGCTTTCAGAATCTGCTTCAACTGCAATTACAAGAGAAATATTTTTTTCATTAAGAAGTTTTTCTATATGAAAGCCGCCTGCAATTCCTGCAATTATGATGCAGCCTTTCGGAGAAGATTCAAATGAAATCTGTTCTGCGTCAGGATTGTATTTTGAATTTGCAGGCTTGCCATTTTTAAATAATGGAATTTTGCTTCCGTTCTTTGCTTTGGTTATTTCATTTGAATAAATCATATTGCAACATTGCTTCCTAGGGCTTTCATTATATCACAAAAAAATACTTTCATTCCTTCTTGAATTCTTTTTTCAATTTTTTCTTTTTCGCACAAATCTTTGCATCTTTCCAAAGATATGGCTTCGGCTGGCAGTGCGTTTTTTATCCATTCTGGATTTGAAATATTTTTTATTACAATGTCGCGTAAAAAATTTATTCGCTGCTCTTTGTTGAAAATATTTTGCGTTTCAATTATTTGTGGTTTTGTTTTGTTCTTAAAATCAAAAGTTTGTTTTTCGAAAAAGTTCCAGTCAACATCTTGGATTTTTCCAAGTTTTGAATCATAGTTGAAATTGTCGCTTAGCCGGAAAATTCGTCCGAAAAAATCATTTGAAGAAAACCAGGTTCTGTAAATGTTAATGGAAGCTGTATTTATTTCTGAAGAAAAGTTTCGAGTTTCGCTTGTGCATGTTCTGTTGTCAAAAACTGAATTTCGTTTTTCAAGTTCATTCGGCTGTGTGTGTGAAAATCCTTTTGAAAATGAAAGGTCAAGTCCGCAGTAAAAAATTTTTCCGCTTGTGATTGACAGCGCAAGATAAGATGCAGTTCCGCTTACGCTGCCATTTCTAAATGCAGAATGCCCGTTGTAGCCTGAACTTTTCAAAATTTCTTCTGAGCAACCGTCTCCATAAAAAAGCGGAATTATGTCAGTACTTTCTAGTATTGATGCAAAGCACGAGGCTTCTCCTGGCAATGAGAGCGGAATTTTTTTTGAATTGCACAATGGAACAAGGTGAAGCTTTGCCCAGTAGCCGCCGTCAGTAGAAATGCACAAATCAGGTGTAATTCCATTGTAAATCAGCGGAGAAAGAGCCGATGAAACTGCTATTAAAAAAAATCTTTCTCGGTATTTTTTTAAAAACGGAATATCTGATTTTAAGCTTGGTCCGCTTGCGCACACAACAACGTCAGATGTTCCGTTTTTTATAAGCGCAGTTTTTTTGCAGAACATTGAAAATCTAAGCGCATTTTTTGTCCATCTTTTGCTGAAAAACGTTCTTGTTGCAAGCACGCTTCTGCTTTTTAAAACAGCTTTTTTTATTGCCTCCCATGAAAATTCATAAAGTTCCTTAAACGGATTTTCACTTGGTTTCCAGGAAAGAAAAAGGCACGCTGAAATTCCTTCGTCTCCCATAAAGTTGAAAATCTCTTCTTCAAGGAGCGGATTTGTTTTTTGCGATTTTCCATAAGCGTAAAAAATTTTATTCCAGCTTGAATTTGTGCTTTCGAATTCTTTTGAAAATCTTATGCAGCACAAGATTGCGTTGCTGAATTTTTTTTTCAGAAATGGAACGCAGTAGGAAAGGGCAGGTTCTGTTACGAGCACATAGCGCGGATAAAATGAACATTCCGCCGTATCGCAAAATCGCTCAGCTTCTTTTGATGGATTGTAGGAAGAGTGCAGACGGAATCCGTTTTCAGTGCAAGTTGTTTCACCGTTTGTTGCTGTCGAAAATTCCATCGATATTTTCTCCATGTTTTTAAAAAGCAGAGCCACATTTCCAATTGGAAATATGGCTCTTTGCAATTATATTCTTAAAACTTTTTTATTATGAAAGTCCAAGTTCGGCAAAAAGTTTTTTGTATGTTTCAAATTGCTCTGACTGCGCAAATTCAGCAATCTTATCTTCTGGTAGATTTTCCAAAAGCTGATCCATGTATGCGAGCACAGATTTTATTTCTGCTTTCATGTCAGCCGGAATTTCATTTGAACGGTCTTTAATTTCCGCTGAAGTTTCAGATGCAGGTTCTTCTGAATTCTGAATTTCTGTTTTTTCTTGTTTAGGAGCTGCTTCCCAATTTGTGAACACATTTTCTACTGGATGCTCGCTGATTCCTGTTTCAAGATTTTCATCTTCCGTTTCATTTTCTTCTTCACGAAGCTCTTCCGGCACTTCGCTTGTAAGATATTCAATGTTATCTTCTGTGAGCGGCTCGTTTTTAATTTCTGTATTCTGAATGTTCAGCGATTCCAAAGTAGGTGAAGGAATATCTTCATCTGTTATGGTTGCCTTTTCATCTTCTTGCTGCGCTGATTCTTCCGATTGTTCTGCAATTTCTGGTTCTGAAGCTTCTGATGATGTGTTTATTTCTGGTTCAGTGATTTCTTCTGGTTCTGAAATTTCAGGCTCTTCAAAATTTTCTGTTGCGGCTGGAATTGTAATTTCTTCTTCTGATTGTAGTTCTGAAATCTCTGGTTCTTCTGATTCAACAGGCTCTTCAATTTCTTTAGCTGGCTCATTTTCTTCTTCTGTTGCAGTGTCTATTGCTTCTGCGTCATGCGAAGTGAATTCTGCTGAGTTAAGAATGTTGCTAAGCTCATCACCGCTAAGCGCAATTGTGTCGTCTTCGTCTGTATTATTGAAGAAACCAGTGTCTTCTTTTTCAGCTGTTGAAGGAGCTTCTGCTTCTGGGATTTCTTCTGCAGTCTGTTCTTCCGCTGGATTTTCTGTTTCCTCTATATCTTGAATTTCGGCTGTTTTTTCAGAAGAAACTCCATTTTTCTTGAGCTCTTCAAATTCATCTTTCAATCCGTTTATTTCAGATTTTAAAGAAGCAAGTTCTTCCGCAATTTTATTTAAGATTGCAGAATTGTCAATTTTTTCTTCGTTCTGAAAATTTTCTGTCTGCATGTTTTCCTCCAGTGGCTGCTCATTTTCATTTTGTTGAATTTCTGGAACTTTCTGAGCAGTTTCTTCTATAATATCTGTGTTTGAATTGTCTTTATAAGTAAAGACGCTGTATGTCTGTTTTTCTTCTTCGGTTTCAGGATTTTCTGCTGAAACTTCATCTGAAAGGGAAGCGGCTTCTTCTTCGAATGTGTCAGGAACTGCCGGTTCTACTGGAGCTTCGGAAATGTTTTCCAAATCCTCTGGCGTTACTGTTACACCTGTCATGTCATAGTCAGGTGCTTCATCCAAGTAAGAGCTTACATCCAAGTCGTCTTTTTCTGCTTCTTGCTGCGGAACTTCTTCGTCTGAATCCGCAATTTCTGGAGCTTCAAAAATATCTGGCTCTGGAAAATCTTCAACTGAAGTTTCATCTGCAATCTCAGGCTCTTCTGCGACTTCAGGTTCTTCCACAGTTTCTGGTTCTTCCACAGTTTCTGGTTCTTCCTCGGCCGGCTCTTTTTTTCCTTCACGCTGAATTAAAGTTCCGTCTTCGTTGTAAGGACCTGTAACGCCCGGCCCTCCATCTGTAAAGCCTTCTTCGCCCATAAAATCGTCCAAAGAAATTTCAGTGTCAGATGATTCTGTGGAAACGTTTTCTTCTTGCGTTTCTTCTAAATCTTCTTCCGGCTGCGCGATTTCTGGCTCAGGCTCTTGAAAAGTTTCTGCTGCTGGAAAATCATCTGCAATTGTTTCTGCTGGAATTTCTTCGGCTTTAGCTGGCTTTTTTGCTTCTTCTTTAGGAGTTTCGCTTGCTGAAAAATCTACAGTCTGGCCGTTTTCGTCTTCAATGTTGTTAAAAATAGAATCAATGTCAAAACTGTCATCTGGCGAAGAAAGGTCTGTTTCCTGTTCTTTTTGAACTGCTTTTTCTGAATCCTGCGAAATGTCAACTTGGATATCGTCATCGTCAGAAGATTCTGCGGCGGATGTTTTTTCTGTTTTTTCAGGCTGAGGCTCGTTGTCATCTTCAATGTCAACATTCATTTCATAGTCAACTGGACCTGCCGGCTCTTTTTTCTCTTTTTCATCGCCTAAAACAGGATTCAAGTTTTCAGAATTATCTTCAAATCCAAAGTCTGAAAGATCAATTTCTTCTGAATCAGTTGCTGAAGATGGCGCAGGGGAAGGTGAAGTTTCTTGTTCTATTTCTGGAAGCTCTGGCAATTCTGGAGTTTCATCGGATAAATTTTCAAAAAGAGAGTCGAAATCTTCGGAGTTGTCTTCGGCTTCATTTTCTTGAGATTCTGAGTCGCTTCCTTCAAGAACTGGCTCTTCAAAGTCAAGGTCAATGTCAAGCGGATCTGCTTCTTCGATTTCTGCCTGTTCTTCTTTTTCGCCTTCAAAAGATGCTCCGTCCATGAATGCGTCCAAGTCAATGTCGCCGTCTCCAAAGTCTGGTGAGCTTCCTGAGTCTCCGCCCATAAATGCGCTTAAATCAACTTCGCCGTCCTGCGATGGAGAGTCAGAACTGCTGTCCAAAAATGAATCTAAGTTTATTTCTCCGTCTGGAATTTCTGCTGCTGGCTCTGGAGCTTTTTCAGTTTCTTCTGCTTTTGGCTCTGCTTGAATTTCTTCTGTTTCCGCTGGCTTTGGTTCTTCCGGAAGAGATGTTTCAATATCATCAAAACTGTTTAACTTGGAAATTTCGTCTGCAATGGCGGCTTCTTCGTTTTTCGAAGGCTCTATGTCTTCTAAAACTGGAATTTCTTCTGGTTCTACGTCTACGGATTTTTCTAAGTCTTCTCCGATGCTCTGTTCAAGGGGAATTTCTGGAATTTCTATGTTGTCTAGTGAAAAATCATCTGGCAGTTCTACTGGTTCCTGCGCTTGTGTGTCGTCATTTTTTTCAGCTGGCGCAGGGCTTTTTATCCATACACCGTATTCGTCGAGTTCGCTTTTGTTTTCTGGTGTTTCACTCATGTAGAATCCCCTTTTAAGAAATTTGCATTTAAAAAAATTCTTATTAAATTATCGGCTTTATTATTATAAATCAGCACAAATATTTTACTATATATTGAAAAAAAATTCCACAGAAAAAAATTATATGCGCTGTTCAGTTTTGCCTTAAAACTGCCGAAATTCAATTCATAATGGAAAGATTCAGACTGCTTTCGGCATTTTTCATAGGCACTTTTTTTTATACCGTCATGGCTTTTATAGGTGGAAGCGACGGAATTTGGGCTATGAAGCAGCTTCAGGAGCAGAAACAACTTTTGAGCGCGCATACAGCTGCAATTGAAAAAACTTACGATGAGCTTTCACTTGAGCAGATTGCGCTTCAAAAAGACCTTGATGTTATTGCCTCTTACGCAAAAAAACTGGGCTACGTCTCTGAAAGTGAAAAGCTTGTAAAAATTTCAGGACTTGCTTCCCGGGAAACTCATATTTTTGATCCTGGAACTTTAGTCCGTCATCATGAAGTAAAATATATTCCGGAGTGGCTTTGCAAATCTTCTGCTCTGACTATAATGATTCTGGCTTACTTTGTTTTGTTTTTAGCTGACTTGCAGAAAGGCTGCATTCATTTTCCTTCAAGAAAAAAATTCTCAAGCGACGGGATTGCAGTTTATGATATGCAATAAGAATGAAGAGTCTGCGCATATTGCTGCGGATTTTCTGAAGCGCGGAAAAATTTGCGTTCTTCCAACAGACACGGTCTACGGATTCAGCGGAATTGCTGAAAATTTATTGCAGGAAAAATTCTGCACAGACGAAAAAATAAGAAAAATAAAGGGCAGGGAAGAAAAAAAGCCTTTTATTCAGCTTGTTTCTTCTCCAGATGAAATATCAAAATATTCTGACTTTAAAATTCCAGAACAGCTTGCGCAAAAATGGCCAGGAGCTTTGACAGTTATAGTTCCGCTGAAATTTCCTTTTTCTGAAAAAAATGCAACTGTTGCCTTCCGATGTCCGGGAGACTTGTGGCTTAGAAATGTAATTGCCGAATGCGGATTTCCTATTTACAGCACAAGTGTAAACCGAAGCGGAAGCCCTGTATTGGATTCAGTATGCGGAATTGAAAAAGAATTTGCAAATGAAGTTGACTTGATTATTGATGACGGCGACAAGAAAGGATCTTTGCCCTCAACGATTGTGCTTTTGGAAAATGGCGGCTGGAAGGTCTTGAGGCAGGGAAGCGTTATCGTTTAGTCCAGCTGACTTCAATTTCTCCTTGCGAAATTCCTCCCGGGGAACTTTTGTTTTCTACAAGAGTTGTCTTTTTTCCAGAAAGCGTGTTGCCTGAAAGTGTCATGTTCCATTCTACAGGAGCTGCGGTTGCCGCGTTTTTCAATGCTTCTTGCCGCGGAATTTCTGGGAAAAATGAAGCGTTGGGCTTTCCGTTTTGCTTTATCTTTATAGAATTTCCTTGAACTGTTATTGAAATATTCATGCTTGCGCCGTTTTTAAAGATAACAAATCCGCGTCCGCCCCTTAAAATCAAAATTTTTTCTATTAGAGGCTCTCCTGTCCAAGTTCCGGCGATTGTTTCTATTGAATTTTCATTTGCAGAAGAAGTTTGCGGTTCTTTGCTTTCCTGATTCTTTGGTTCCTGCGATGACGGAAGCTGTATGTTCCCAGAAAGGTTCTGCAGAAGATTTTCAAGCGAAGGCTTTGCGTCAAGAAGAATTTTATAGTAAGTGTCGTATTTCTTTGTGGAGCTTACATTTTGCTTACCGTCAGCTTTTATTGCGTTCAATGTGCACAGCCAGCCGCCGTCCGTGTCTTCTTGAATTTCCGCGTAAAATGAAATGTTGCGGGTTTCTGCGCTTGAGTTGTAGTTTTCGTTTCTTCTGTCGTTTACGGAATATCCGTCCACAGTTTGAAACTGCGAGAAAAAAAGATCCGTGGTCATTTTTATCATGTTGGAATCTTTTGAAGACGAAACTGTCGCAAAAAAGTCCACGGTTTCCGTAGAAAAAGCAAGAGCTGCCAAAAAGAGGATAATTATTTTTAATGCAGGATTTTTTTTGCTCTGCAACTATTTCTCCCTTTATCCGTCCAGCCTGTTTCTGAATTCCCTTGCAATGTCGCGCTTTACATCTCTGTCTTTTATTGCGGCCCGCTTGTCGAATTCTTTCTTTCCTTTGCAAAGACCGAGATTTATTTTTACAAGCCCTTTCTTTAAATAAACTTCAAGCGGAACAAGAGTGAATCCCTTTTCCTCTGTCTTTCTCTGAAGCCTTTTTATTTCGTCCTTGTGAAGAAGAAGCTTTTTCTTTCTGTCAGGCTCATGGTTGAACACCGATGAAAACGAATATTCTGAAATATGAAAGTTCTGAAGCCAGACTTCTCCGTTTTCTATGAAAGCAAAGCTGTCGCCAAATGAAATGTTTCCGGCTTTTATGGATTTTACTTCCGAGCCTTCAAGCGCGATTCCGCATTCAATAGAGTCTGTTACAATGTAATTGAAATGTGCCTTTCTGTTTTGTGCGACAATTTTTCGTGCTTCTTCCATATCTATAAATAGTATATTTTTTTTCAAATAGTTTCAACAAGAGTTTTTTGGAGCAGAAAGTTCAGTATGCCGCAAAAAATATGTTGCTTGATAATAAAGTTCTTTTTTGCTATTGTTTGTGCATGAAACAGAATGTAGGCGATTATTCATTTGAATATAAGAAAAATCAGCAGGTTAAGCTCATGCGCGCTGTTGTTTTTGTGGTTTCAGTCTTTGTTTTTATTTCAGTTTTTTTGAACTGCATTTTATTTTCAACTTTTATAAATTCATCGTCAATGGAAACTGACGTGTCCAAGGGCGGAATTGTCTTTGTGTGTCCGTTTTTGCGAAGTCCTTCTCGTGGGCAGGTTGTGTATCTTTCTCGCATGGACGGCGAAAAGCTTTCGGCAGGACAGAAGTTTCTTAATGCCGCTGTAAAATTTTTTACATTGCAAAAATACTCTCCGTTTGGAAGAAATTCACGAATGACTGGAAAAGACACTGTAAGGCGCGTTGTGGCTCTTCCCGGAGATTCATATTATATGAAGGATTTTGTGCTTTATGTGAAGCCTGCCGGACAGTCGCATTATCTTACTGAATTTGAGCTTGCTTCAAAGCCTTATAATATAAGCATTTATTCAGTTCCAGTTGAGTGGGACGGAATGGGTTGCTCTGGTCAAATGAAAGAAGCAACCTTGGGAAAGAACGAATATTTTGTGCTTGCCGACAACCGCATAGAAGGTCTTGATTCACGTGTATACGGAAAAATTCCTTCGTCAAGGATAAAAGGCCGTGTAATCTGGCAGTGCTTTCCGCTTGGAAAAATGAGGCTCTACTGATTTTTGATGAACAGCGCGGCTTTATATGTCCACATTCCGTTCTGCCTAAAAAAATGCAGCTACTGCGACTTTTTTAGCGTAGAAAATTCCGGGCGCATAGATGACTTGTACCTTGAATGCTTAAAAAATGAAGCCGCTTTTTATGCGCAAAAGCACAAAATTGATTTTTGGCGCACAATTTACATTGGAGGCGGCACTCCAAGCCTTTTGTCTGCCAGTCAGATTGAAAAACTTTCAGTTTACTTGAAAAATTCCTGCCTTTGCAAAAATATTCCGCCTTTGGAATTTACAATTGAAATGAATCCGGAATCTGTTTCAAGGGAAAAGCTTGATTCCGCCTGGAAAAATGGCATTACGCGCCTTTCGCTTGGAATTCAGTCATTAAATGAAAATGCACTGAAATCTGTTGAGCGTCATTGCGGTGCGGAAAAAGCAATTGCAGCTTTAGAAATGGTAAAATCCTGCTGGAAGGGCGAGCTTAGCCTTGATGCTATTGCGGGACTTCCTTGCCAGTCCGAAAAAGAGTTTCTTTCTTCACTTGAAAAAATCATTTCGTACGATCCGGGGCATATTTCACTTTATACGCTTACTGTTGAAGAAAAGACTCCGCTTGCAAGGAATATTTCGTCTGGAAAAATAAAATTTGACTTTGACGATGCTGATTCCCAGTGGATTTCTGGGCGTGATTTGCTTTTGAAAAATGGATTTTTGCAGTATGAAGTTTCGAATTTTTGCCGTGAAGAAAAGAAAAGCATTCACAACAGCTCTTACTGGGCGCAAAAAGATTATGTTGGCATTGGTTGTTCTGCTTGTGGAACTTTTTACGGGAACAAAAGTTTTCGCTGGACAAACACGGAAGATATTTTGGAATACGAGAAGTTCTGGAGCAAGCCTGTTTCTTCTGAAGAAAAAATTCCAAGAAGCATAGAAGAATTCGACCTTGAAACGCGTGAATTTGAGTTTTTGATGATGGGGCTTAGGACTTTTGAAGGCTTGAATTCAGGTCAGTATAGAAAAAATTTTTGTTCTGTTGCACCTTGGCGTGGCGATTTGGAAAAACGTCTTGAATCTGTAAAGAAATTCGGAATGAAAACTGTGGAAAATCCAGACGGCTCTAAAAATTTTTCTCTTACAGAAGATTCAGTCTTATTTTTGAACAAAATTCTGCTTGAGCTTTAGCAATAATTGATATTTTCTCTTGACTTAAAATCTGAAATTCCGCATAATAAGAGAACTTATTATAGTAAGGAGTTCTACTGTGCCTTGTGGAAAGAAAAGAAAGCGCGCAAAAATAGCGACACATAAGCGTAAGAAGAAGCTTAGAAGAAATCGCCATAAGAGTAAGTAAGATAGCTTTGTAATTTTTTGCAAGGTTATTGGATTATTTCAAAAGGCCTTTTTTCATGAAGACCGCGGTTATTTTTATTTGACTGCGGTCTTTTTTTTTGTGTTTTTGGAGCTTTAACTTGATTTTAAATGATATTCATTCGCCTGAAGATTTAAAGCTTATTCCAAAAAAGCTTCTTCCTTCACTGGCAAAAGAAATCCGCAGTAAGATTATAGAAGTTGTAGGGCATAACGGCGGACATCTTGCAAGCAACCTTGGTGTTGTGGAGCTTTCAATTGCCTTGCACAGAAGTTTTTCTAGTCCGCAAGATGCCATTATCTGGGATGTAAGCCATCAATGCTATCCTCATAAAATTCTTACTGGCCGATACGATTCATTTTCGTCAATAAGAATGAAGGACGGAATTTCTGGCTTTACAAAAATCAAGGAAAGTCCTCACGATTATTTTGACGCAGGACACGCTTCCTCTTCCATTTCATCTGCGCTGGGACTTTTGTCTGCCTGGGAACTTGAAGGAAGAAAAGACAAGGTTGTTGTTGTAATCGGAGATGGCGCTCTTACAGGAGGAATGGCGTTTGAAGGCTTGAGCCACGCAGGTCAGCTTGCTAAAAATTTGATTGTTGTTGTAAATGACAATCAGATGTCAATTGACAAAAATGTCGGCTCGATTTCACGTTATCTTTCTAGCCTTGCTTTTTCTGACAGCTACCACGGATTCCGCTATAAAGTTGACCGCCTTATCGATAAAATTCCTTATTTTAACCGCTGGCTTGGGAAAGTGGTTTTTAGATTAAAGCGCGGACTTAAAGGACTTTTCTTTACAAATAATCTTTTTGTTGACCTTGGCTTTGAGTATACAGGACCTTTGAACGGACACTGTATTGACGAGATGGAGCGTGTGTTTAACCGTGCGAAAAAAATTCCGCGTCCTGTTGTAATTCATGTTGTAACAAAAAAGGGAAAAGGCTATAGTCCTGCAGAAAACAATCCGTCTGTATTTCATGGAGTTGGACCTTTTAATATCAGCGATGGAATTGTTGAAAAATTTGACAACTTGAGCTTTACAGAAAATTTCAGCAATAAAATTGTAGAAATGGCTCAAGCGGACAATAAAATTGTTGCGGTTACTGCGGCAATGTCAAAAGGAACTGGGCTTGACGCTTTTTCAAGAAAATTTAAAGACAGATTTTTTGACGTTGGAATTGCAGAGGAGCACGCTGTAACTTTTGCAGGTGGAATTTCTGCTGGAGGCCTGATTCCTGTTGTCGCAATTTATTCAACCTTTATTCAAAGAAGCGTTGACCAAATTATAGAAGACATTGCGCTGCAAAACAGGCACGTTGTAATTGCCCTAGACCGCGCTGGAGCTGTTCCTTCTGACGGAGAAACTCACCAGGGAATTTTTGATATTGCGCTTTTCAGGCCTGTGCCGAATCTTTCTATAATTTCCGTAGCAGGAAAAAAAGACATGGATCTTTGCCTTGAATGGGCTGTGAATAAAGTGCAAGGTCCTGTTGTAATCCGATGGCCTAAAATGGCTTGTCCTTCTGAGCTTGAACCGTTTTCTGCTCCTGTAGAACCTGGAAAAGGCGTTCTTTTGCAGACTACGGATTTTGCGCCGTCCATTTCTTCTTTTGGGCAGGGCGAGGATTCTTGGAGAAAAAAAGTGCTTTTGGTTTGCACTGGAAGTGTTTTCTCAGAGACATTGAGGGCTGCGCGCGCGCTTGTTTTGGACGGAATTGACGCTGACATTTATTCTCTTAGATTTATAAAGCCTTTTGATGAAAAATATTTCGCTTGTATTGCAAAGCTTTATTACGGAATTGTTTTTATAGAAGATGGCGTAAAGATTGGCGGAATTTCAGAGTGGATTGAAAGTTTTGTGCGCAGTTCTCCTGAAACTTCATTTTTGAAAACTGCTGTTCTTGCTTTTCCTGACAGATTTGTTGCAAACGGAAATCGCGATCAGATTTTGGACGAAGCCGGGCTTTCTTCTGAAAAAATTGTAAATGCTGCTAAGGAGCTAATGCGGATATGAAAACTTTAAATTTGGCTTCAAGAAAAATCTCAACAGATTTTCCGGCGTTTGTGATGGGAATTGTAAATTGCACTCCAGACAGCTTTTTCAGTGGAAGCAGAGGCGGAGCAGAACGTGCTTTTGAGCTGATTGATGAAGGCGCAGATATTCTTGATTTGGGCGGAGAATCTACTCGTCCCGGTTCAGATTATGTGAGCGCAGAAGAGGAAATAAAACGCATTGTTCCCGTCATAGAAGAAATCCGCAGAAAGAGCGATATTCCGATTTCAGTTGATACAAGAAAAAAATCCGTAATGCAGGCTGCGTTCAATTCTGGCGCGGATATTTTAAATGATATTTCAGCGTTGGAAGATGAGCCTGAGCTGGCTTTTTTTGCCGCAGAAAAGAAAATTCCTGCGATTTTGATGCACAAGCGCGGAATTCCTTCCACAATGCAGGCGGACACGGAATACAAAAATATTTTTAACGAAGTCAGCTCGTATCTTGAGCAAAGAGCGGAATTTGCCATAAAAAGCGGAATTGAAAAAGAAAAAATAATCGTAGATCCTGGAATTGGATTTGGAAAGAATCTTGAAGGAAATTTGAATCTTATTTCAAACTGCGGCTCTCTTTGCGGCGGAAAATTTCCTGTGCTTATGGCGCTTTCAAGAAAATCCTGCATAGGGCAAATTACGGGGCGCGAAGTTCAGGACAGGCTTTATGGAACTCTTGCCGCTGACTTGATTTCAGTTTTAAAAGGAGCTTTTATGGTTCGAGTGCATGACGTTGCTCCTTGTAAAGATACACTTGCTGTGTTAAAATCGCTTTTAAAGTATGAATCAGTTTGAAACTTTAATAAAAATATATGATTTTATAAGACCTGTCCTCGATATAGGAATTATTACATTTCTTCTGTACAAGGCTTACCAGCTTATAACAAAAACCAATGCGATTCAGCTTATAAGAGCGGCTGTAGTCGTTGTTCTTTCTTATGCGGTTGCAGTTATTCTTCAGCTTAGAACCTTGCTTTGGATTTTTTCGGTTATTGCGCCTGGACTTATGATGGCTTTTGCGATTGTTTTTCAGCCGGAATTAAGAAAAGTTTTCCTTAAGCTTGGTCAGGCTGAATGGTTCACTTTTGGAAGCAGGGCGAAGCATTCTTATGTGGATTCTGTTCTTATAGCTGCGGAAATGCTTTCAAAGCAGAAGCGTGGAATGCTTGCTGTTTTTATGCGGCGCACAAAATTGGATAATATTCTTTCCACAGGAACAAGGCTTAATGCAGACCTTTCTTCAAGTTTGCTTGTAACGATATTCGGTCATAATACACCTTTGCATGACGGCGCTTGTTTTATTCAGGGCGGAAAAATTCTTGCGGCGGGCTGTTTTCTTCCAGTAAGCGAGCAGTACGATATAAAAAAGACTTTTGGAACACGCCATAGGGCGGCTCTTGGACTTTGCGAGGTAAGCGACTGCGTTGTTCTTGTTGTAAGTGAAGAAACTGGCGCATACAGCCTTGCTTATGATTCAAAACTTCATTACGACCTTACGATGGATCAGGTTACAAGAATTCTTGAACGTCAGCTGGATATTACTCCAGATCAGCAGATTATAGAGGATACAATTGATGAGCATAAACCAATTACTGGCAAAGATAACTAAAAACTGGCCTGTAAAAGCAATCTGCTTTGTTTTGGCTGCGATGATTTATTTTTTTCATCAGATTTCTCTTCTTGATGTAAAAACTTTTTCCGTGCCTCTTGAAGTCCGGGCTGATGGAAATATGATTCCTGTTTCTGGTCTTGAGCAGGTAAAATACATAAGAGTAAAAGTCAGGACAAGACGCGACCAGATTGCCTCTATAATGGAAAAAGATTTGACTGCATTTATAGATGTTTCGTCCCAGACAAAAGAAGGAATTTACGATTTTCCAGTTTATGTTGACCTTGATGAAAAAATTGTGCAGCTGGATTTGGAGCCTCTTGAAATTTACAATCAGCCTGACAATGTGAAGATTCAGATTCAAAAGAAAACAACAAAAGCTGTTCCTCTTTACGCTTCTGTTTTGGGAAAGCCTGCGCATGGATACAAGGCTCTTTCTGCTGAGCTTGAGCCTTCGTTTGTAACTTTGTGCGGACCTGCGTCAATGCTGAATTCAATAAATAAACTGCCGGTTGGGGCTGTTTCAATTGAAGGCGCGGACGCAAGCATTTCAAAAATTGTAAGTCCTGTAAATACAAATTCATATATTTCAATTCTTGGGGAAAAAAATTCTATTAGAGTTTCTGTTCCAATTGTAATTGAAGGAACTGTAAAAGAATTTAAGAGCGTTCCTGTTGTGCTTGTAAATCTTTCGCCAAGCCTTGCAGTTTCTGGAGATGCTGTTAAAATTGATTTTTCCGTGGAAGGAAATTTGCTTGATATTGAAAAAGTTTCTCCGGCGAATTTTAATGTTTTTGCCGACTGCGCTTTTATTACAGAGCCTGGAATTTATGAGGTTCCAGTTCAGATTGATGCTCCCGGAAACCTGAACGTTTCTTCTCAAAGTTTCAGTGTCTTTGTGCTGAATGTTGTAAAGTCGGAGCAGGAAGAAGAAATCCCTATAGAAGAGCCGGAGCTTGAAAAAAAATCAACAAGCTCAGTTTTTAAAGTTTCGGTTTTGTCGTAAAGGTTTGCATGATTTTTGGTGTTGGCTGCGATATAACAAAAATTTCTCGTTTTGAAAAATGGGTATTGTCAAAAGACATGATAACCCGATTTTATAACGAAAGCGAACGTATTTCAGAAAATGCAGGACTTCAGCGTAAATGCGAATTTTATGCGAGCCGTTTTGCGGCAAAAGAAGCATTTTCAAAAGCGCTTGGAACTGGAATTCGCGGATTCAATTTAAATGAAGTTTTTATTTCAAAAGACGATAATGAAAAGCCTGAAATAAGAGTTTTGGGAAATGCAAAAAAACTGCTTGAAGAAAAATGCGGTGAAAAATATAAAATCCATGTTTCGCTTAGCCACGAAAAGGAATATGCTTTGGCGTATGTTGTAATCGAAATAGTTACAAATTGAAAAATAAATTTTGCGGAGGAAAAAAATGGCAACGCAATTCAATAGAAAAACTTTTTTAACAGAATCTGAAAAAAAGCCCGCGGTTTCTTATTGGGCAAAAGAAGATGCTTTGTGTCCAGTCTGCCGCAAAAAATTCAGACAAGAGCTTATGCATCAGGGCGGCGGCAGAACTATCGCAGGAAATCTTACTGATGAGCTTCATAGAAATTACGAGCCTTCAAAAAAATACGGAAGAGTCTATCCTCTTATTTATGAAATAGGCTGTTGTCCTCATTGCCACACAGCATTGTTTTGGAAAGATTTCAAGGATATAAAAGACCCGGAAACTTTTGATAGAATTATGCAGGATGAGCAGCATAGAATAAAAGAAGTCGAAGCGATTTTTCCGCATTATGATTTAAATGACGAGCGGACTTTGTACGACGGAACTGCAATGTATTATCTTGCGCTTCTTTGCTACGAAAAGGCGGACATTGCTTACGCCCCGACTTTTAAACGCGCTGAAATTTCTTTGCGGCTTGCCTGGCTTTGCAATGAAATTGAACATGTTTGCCCGGATCATAATTATGGCTATATCGCTCAGGTTTTTTATAGAAAAGCTTTGTTTTTTTATCAGCAGACTTTGATTAATGAAACTGGGCGGATTGAATCAATAGAATCTGTTGCAAACTTCGGTCCTGACACTGACAAAAATTACGGCTATGACGGCGTGATTTATTTAAGCGGACTTTTGGAATATAAGTATGGCCAGCGGGAAAATCAGGAGCTTAGGCTAAAAAAACTTGACGAAAGCAAAAAGGCAATCGCAAGAATTTTCGGCTTAGGAAAATCCAGCAAAGCAAAACCTGGTCCGCTTCTTGAGGTTGCAAAGTCGCTTTACGACAAAATGACTTCCGAGCTCTCATCTAATAATATTTTCAGCGAAGATGACTAATATTCTTCTTACAGTTTCTTATGACGGAACTGATTTTTGCGGCTGGCAAAGGCAGGACAAGTCTGACAATGGAAGTCCAGTCCGCACAGTTCAGGGCGAAATTGAAAACGCGCTTTTAAAAATGCTGAAAGTTACTGTAAAACTTTCTGGCAGCGGAAGAACTGATAGCGGAGTTCATGCGGCAGGTCAGGCTGCAAATTTTGAATCTCCAGTCGATTCAATCCCTTGCGAAAATTATGTGCGGGCTTTAAATGGAATTCTTCCGCAGGATATAAGAATTTTAAAAGCACGTGCAGTTGAAAAAGATTTCAGCTCAAGATTTTGCGCGACTTCAAGATTATACAGATATTTTATCCAGACAAAAAATCCGCCGCTTGCAAGTGAAAGCAGGTACAGGTGGTTTATTCCGTTCCGCCCGGAAATCGATTCTTTGAATGAAATGTGCTCTTGCCTTCGCGGTGAAATTGACTGCGCTTCTTTTGCCGCTGCTGGAGATTCAAGTCTTTCTACTAAAAGATATATTGACAATGCGTTTTTTTTCTGGGACAAAGAAAATCCTGATTTGCTTGTTTTTCAAATTGAAGCGAATGCCTTTCTTTGGAAAATGGTCAGATCCATTACAGGGACTCTTATTCAGCTTGCGCAGAAAAAATGCAGCCCGGATGAATTTAAAAAAATTCTTGAAAGCCACGACAGAACCAAAGCTGGAATTACAGCTCCGCCAACTGGACTTTTTTTGTGGGAAGTCAAATTTAACGGAATACGCCGCCATGTTTAATTCTTTGCTTCTTGATGAAATTTGCTAAATCTTTTATTCTTTTTGTGCTATGAAATTTTTAAAAAATCTTCTTATTGCTTTTATTTTTATTTCTGTTTTTTGCGGATGCAGAAAGGGGAAAATAGTTTCTTCCGTTGAAAAAGAAAATCTTTTTGAATTGAATTATGGAACTTTTGAAGACGAGCTTAATGTTTTTAATATGTCATCGGCTGGAAATATCAACACTTCAATTTCTATGCAGGATGGATTTTTTTATATTTTGAATGGCGAATCAAAAAAAATAATGGAAATGAATAGCTACGGAGATTTGCTTGCCTTGTATTATAATCCGCAGGAAAATCCGCGTCCTTCATTTTCTGAAAATACAAGCGACATTAATTCTACACGCGCGGCAGTTCCATATTCATTTAATGAAGTTTCAAAAATTGCTGTTGACTCAAGAAAATATCTTTACGCAGTTGACAAGCTTCCATTAAATCGTCAGGAATCAGATCCAAAGACAAATCAGGTTTTAAGCCAAATTATTGTAAGATTTGACGATTCTAAAAAATACATGAATTATATAGGTCAGCAAGGTCCGGGTGGAACTCCATTTCCGTATATAAAAAATATTTTCACGACGGATAAAAATGAGCTTGTTGTTTTGTGCACGCCTTCATCCGGCGCAGTTATCTATTGGTTTTCGATGGACGGATTTTTAATGTACACGATTCCAATTGAAAAAGAAAATGTTCCGAATCCTTTTGCAGAGGAAAAAACTGAAACTTTTTTTTCACTTGAAAATATTGTTCCTGATTACAAAGAGCGCAAGTTGTATTTAAAAGTTGATTATTTTACAAGCTATATCGATGAATCAAGCCGTGTTCAGTCTGGAGTGGAATATATAACTACTCTGATTCATCCTTTTGATGTTGAAAATAATTCATATGATTTTCCTATAACTGTTCCGCCTTACGATGAGCCGGTTTCTGAAGGATTCTCTAAAGAAACTTTTGAAATTCCTTATGATTTCATGGGGATTACAGATAGCGGATGGCTTTATTTTATTGTAAGCACTGACGACGGCTTTAGTTTGCAGATGGTTCAGTCAAACGGCCAGAGAATTTTAAAGCGGAAAATTTCACTTGATAGAGAATCTTGCCTTTATTATTCTTTTAATTTGAGCCGCGAAGGAATAATTTCCGCATTGATTGTAAAAAATGAAAAAGCATCTGTGTGCTGGTGGCGAATCGATTCTTTGATTCAGGCTGTTATAAAAAACTGATTTTGGAATTATAAATGGAAATTTTTGACGATGAAATCCAGCCTGAAATTCGCTACGACGAAAACGATTTAGTTTTTCATTACAAAAGAGGTTCTTTCCGCCGGCATGAACAGGCGATTTACCGAGATCTTGCAACTGGAAAAAACGCTCCAAAAAAGGGGCTCATAAAAGTTCTTTTTTCAACAAAGGGAAATAAAATTGCATTTTTCACAATGGTGATGTGCATTGTTTTGTTTTTCGTTCTTGGAATTATAAATGGCGGCGCAGATAAAAATTCAATTGCAGGAATGACAGCAAAACTTTCTGCATTTTCATTTGACGAAAAAGTTTACGCTTCAGTTGAATTTTCCAGCTTTGGAAAAATAGAAAATATTGATTCTGTGCCGTTAAAAGTGCAATTTGAGTGCTTGAATGCAGAAGGCGCAGTCGCTGATAAATTTGAAACGCTTTTCAATTTCGCTCCAAAATCTCCAAAGCCGGTTTATGCAGTTTTCAATGATTATGATTTGGTTTCTGTAAAATGCCTTTTAATCTATGAAAATGAATCTGTTGTTTTGGAATGCAAGATTTCAAATAGATAAATTTGCCATTTACAATTTTCAAATTTTCATTTATTCTTTTATAGAGGAATAATTATGGCTCAGTTTTATTTTCTTTCCGTTTTGCTAAATATTCTTGCCGGACTGATTTTGATTTATGGAAAAAATCTTGTTGACTTAAAATCTTCTGATAATGATTCTGAATCTGCTCAAAAAATTTCTTTTGGCGGACTGAATTTTGACAGCCCCGGATTCAGACTTGTTGTTGGCGTTTTGTGCGTTTTTGTAGCAGTTATGAAAATTCTTTCTGTTTTTAGAAACGATATTCCTGTAATTGGCGATTTGTTTCCTGTTGTCGCTGGCTTTCTTTCTGGCGCTTCAATTCTTTTGGAATATTACATTTTTAGCAGTTCCGAAAGAGACTCTGTTCCTCCTGCGGTTTACAGAGTTTTTATTGAGTCAAGAAAATATATTGGAATTATCTGTATTTTGGCGGGCATTTTGCATTTTGTATTTCCTCAAGTCATGCTTTTGTAGAGGTTTTTATGTCAAAAGTTTCCATAGCATGTATAGCTTTGTTAAACGGAAAAATTCTTGTTGCCCACAGAAATCCTACAGGTCAAATGGGCGGACGCTGGGAATTTCCAGGCGGAAAAGTTGAGCCGGGCGAAACAGACAAAGAAGCTGTTGTTCGCGAAATAAAGGAAGAATTCGGCATTGCTGTTGAAGTTGGTGAAAAAATCGCAGAAGCATCTTTTATTCATAATGAAGAAAATGTTCTTTTGCATGCATATAGAATTTTGGTTCCGCATGATGGAATTGAAAAAAAGTATATTTTGACGGAGCACACTGAATACAATTGGATACCGATTGAGGATGTTGCAAAGCTGAATTTTGTAGACAGCGACTTGCTTCTTTACCCAAAAGTAAAATCATATGTTCTTGAGGAACTGAAAAAATGAAAACGCTTTTTGCAGTTCTTGCTGCTTTTTTCACTTTATTTTTTCCTAGCTGTGTGCAAAAGAAAGTTGATTTAAATTTTCAAGATGAATCTTTTATTGCTCCAGATCAGGAATGGCTTGTTGTAACTGTCCCTTATGCGGCTTTTAGAATTTCTGCTGATTTTTCAAGTGAAATTTGCTTCCATGCAAGAAGCGGAGATGTTTTTCTAATCTGCGGAAAACAGAAAGTCCAAGTCGCCAATCCAGATGAAAAAAAATCCAGCAAAGATTATTTAGTTTGGTATAAAGTAGAGCAGGGGTGGATAGATGGTTCGCTTGTGGCTGTTTATGATACTAGGTTGAAAGCAGAGTCGGCTGCGAAAAGAGCGAGCTTATGAAAAAAACTGAAAGAAATCTTGCTGCTACGTTTGCAAGGAATTTAAAGTTTTTTAGACAAAAGTGTAATTTTTCACAGGAAAAACTTGCTGAGATGATAGATGTTTCTCCTGCAACAATTTCAAACTACGAAACTGGAGAAATGTGGCCGTCGCGTCAAAATTTAGCAAATCTTGTCGAAGTTCTAAAAATTCATCCTTATCAGCTTTTTATAGATTTTTCAAAAGATCTTGACTTCTTAAAACTTGATATTATTGAAAGAGTTGAGATTGCCTTTGATGCGCCAGAAGAAGGCTTTTCTACATCCGCAAGAAGAGTGAGAAAATAAAAAAAAGCACCCGAAAACTAAAAAAGTTCCTAAGGTGCTTTTTTGGAGATGGCGGGAGTTGAACCCGCGTCCATGCAAGCAAACCAAGCATCTCTACAGGTTTATTGAAGCGAGGTGGTTGTCGGGAAAAGGTAGCGGCTTCAAAGGCATCTCTTCCGTATCTTGATAAATGTCTTGAACTAACCTCAAGAAATTAGTCCAACAAGTCCCTGTCAGCAACAGAACATTTCAGCATTAGGAACAGCATGCTAAAAGTTCCGGCACTGCTTAAGCAGCAAGTGCAAACTGTTCGTTTTCAGACTGTTCGTCTTCTCTACGTTTTGCAGTTATTTTTTTGTCAGTTTAAGGCACCTTCACACCTACCTGCAACACAAGATTTCTCTTGCTTGTCGAAACCGGTACATCCCCGGTTCTTTTAAGGGGCTGAAAATTTCAACCCCTTAATAATATAATCAAAAAATTATTCTCCGTCTACAGCAACACCATGGCGTTTCTGCTGGAATCTTTTAAGCATTGCAACACCATTGCGCTTGTCATTGTATACGAATCCGCCGTTCCAGTATTCCAAAGCTGCGAAAAGAGCATTTCCGCCGTCCTGTTCATCGGATTTCTTTGTACGGAATGAAACATAGTTTGAAAGCTCTTCAAAATTTGAATTATGAAGGCAGTCCAAACGTTTTTTGTTGAACTCATTCCATTTTTCCAAGTCTTTAAATCCTTCGCCTTCATCTTCAACAATAATGTGAGCATGTGACGGACTGAAAGAATACCAAACATGAACCTGCTTATTTAAATCGCAGTTATTTCCGTGTTTTACTGCATTTTTTATAACTTCACTTATCTGCTGTTCAAGAAGGTTTATTTCCTTGATTTCAAGAGGAGCTGACTGAACAATCAAAAGTGTAAAGTAACGGATCTGTCTGAAGTTTGACGGAAATGCTTTGTAAAGCATATTTGTTTTGTCAAATAATGGGTCATTGCCATCTGAACGAAGCTCTTTGAATTCTTCCATTAAAGTACCTCTTATTCGTTAATCATAAGCAACGCTTCTTCAACACTATTTGCAATAGGGAAGTAGCCCATCAACTTGGTGAGTTCAATAACCTTTTTTACAGAACCGTGAACATTTGAAATATAGAGCTTCAAGTTCATCTTTTTGATTGTAGAACAGATGTAAATGAGAGCTCCAATTCCAGACGAGTCGATATAATCAACCTGCTCAAGATTGATTACAAACGATTTTACATTTTTCTCAAGCATCTTCATTACAAGTTCCTTGAGTTTGTAAGAATTGTACAAGTCCATTTCACCATTTACATCAATGATGTAGACTTCTCCATTCTTCCTTATTTTAAGTTCCATAAGATGTCTCCTTACTGCTCAAATTTACTTAAAATTTTATTACTAGCAACGACTGGTCATCATGAAGACTACTGTTGCCTATAAACTTCTTAATATCAGACTTTACAAGATTTGCAATATCTTTTCCAGTTGAATTTGCATTTGAAGAAACTATTTTCAGCAAAGATTCCTTAGGATATTGAGTTCCCTGTTCATTTAAAGCTTCAACAAGTCCGTCTGTATATGTAATAAGAATATCACCAGTTTTAATATCTTGCAAGATGTCTTTATACTGAGATTCCTTGTCAACTCCAATTGGCTCGCTTGGTGTTGAAATTTGCTTTATCTCGTTTTTTTCCTTGCTATAGTAGAATACTGGTGTTGTTCCGCCTGTTGCAATTTCAGCGACCTTTTTAACTGGATCATAGTTTATAAGAGCGCAAGATGCAAAGTGGTCTGTACTGAAACTTTCCGCTGCAATTCCATGGTTTACCCATTCAAGAATAGTTCCTGCTGTTTTCTTTGTGTTTACAACAAGCCGGATCATTGCACGGAGCATTGACATGACAATTACGCTGTTGATTCCTTTTCCTGCAACATCGCTCATTACGAATGAAACACGGTCTCTTCTGGAAACAATTACATCATAATAGTCTCCGCAAACACCTTCTTCTGGATTCCATATTGTTCCAAGCTGAATTCCTGGAAGTGCAGGGAGCTTTGCAGGATGAAGCATTTCCTGAATCTTTGAAGCTATTTCCGCTTCTTTCATAAGGTCGTTGTGTTCTATAATATCTTTTACTGAAACAACGCTCTTTATAGAAGTTGCAGCAAAATCTGTAATCATTGACGCAGTCTTTAAATTTTCTTCAGTAAAGACTGGATTTTGCTTTGTTCTTGCAAATGCTGCGACACCAATTACTGAGTCTTGAATTTTTATAGGAATCATTATGTAGCTTCCGCATTCAAGGAATTCTTCCGGTCCGTTTTGATAAATTCTCGCATCGTTTTCAGGTTTTGTAATAAGTTCTGGCTTGCCTGCTGTTGCAATTTCGCCGAATATGTTTTCTCTAAGCGGAAACGATGCGAATTTGAAGTTCGTGGCAATGCGGATAGGCTTATGCGGCATATCGCTTGGAAGTTTGTATGGGGGCGGAAAATCTCCGTCAAATGAACGGACTGTAATTACATCTTCAAAGTCGTCAACCATGAGAATTGCACCGCCGTCGGCTTTTATTTCTTCTCTTATAGTCTTGTTTACGTAGTCAAGAAGCGCATTCATTCCGTTTTTCTCGGAAAATGCTTCTGATGCTTTTGCGGCAAAAGAATAGCTGATTTCAAGCGCACGCGACTCATTTTCATCAGGCTGAATTGATTTTTGCTGCTGAGATGAAACTTGCTGAAGAGCCTGCGCATAAGATTTTTCTTCCGCTACATTTACATAGTGCGGAACGAGCTTTTCAATTTTTTTTGGCTCAAAAGTATACAGAATTATGCAGTATGGAATCAGAATCAATGCTGCGATTGAAGCTGCGGCTGCAAAATAGACAAAAGAGTTTTCTTCGCCAGTTACTTCTTTTATTGCCGCGACAAGACTTCCTGTTCCTAGAATCAGGTCTGAAAGAAGAGCTATAAAACTTACTCTGGCAGTTTTTTTCTTTCGGATTAAAAGAAATAGCACGAATAAAAATGCGCAAATCACAGAAACCGCGAAAAGAGGAATGTAGGCAAATTTGTCATCTAAAATCAAGGTGTCTGCTCCTTGTACAACTTTCAATTTTAACTAAATAATTTTAAATCTTTTGCCGAATATAAAAATAAACCGCAAAGCATTTTTATTATTTTAGCATTGAAATATTGTACCGTCAAGTTTTTCATTTAATATTATCGGCACAAAACTGCAAAATTAATAGTCAAAAATCTGCAAAAGAAATTTAATATCAGTTGTTTTTTAAATTTTTTTTCATCTTTGACCTTGCGATGAAATTTTTTATCCGCCGGTAAAGAGAAAGTTTTTTGTATTTTTTTGAAAAATCTTCTGCGGCATCTTCAAGAGGAAAGTCGTTTCCAAATCGCTGCTTCAATTCGTCCCAGTATTTTATAAGGAAAACATAAAGGTCGGACAAAGTTCTGCCTTTGAAGCTTTTTAAGATTTTGCGGCTTTCGATTGCCCTGACTACAGGAAGATAAACGTTATTGAACCAGGAAAGAATCGCTTCTTCCATAGAAACTTCTTCTTTTTTTTCGGAATTTATGTAGTATTTGTGGCAGAGAATGTGATTGTAAATAAGATCGTACTGGCCTGGCGTGCTGAAATTCAGGCACCAGTAGTCAGTTATGTCGCCGAAGCAAGTTTCTGCGTAAAATACACGCTTTTCGTATTCGATTACTTGCTTTTCCATCTGCTCTTTTGAGCTTCCCGGCTTAAGTTTGATTTCACTTTGAAGGCTTACAACTTCGGCATCGATATTTTCTATGCCTTTCATTTTTGCAACAGAAACGCGGTGATTTCCGTCTCTTACAAAATAAAGTCCTCCAAGCTCATAAAGGCTCACTGGCGGAAGTGTAATGTCCTGATAATGCGCCATGTCCACGTGTTCCCATCGGGACTTTAAAAAATTGTTTTTTGGCAAAAAGTGGTTGTCAAAATCTTTGTATCGTCCTTCGCTGCCTACAATAAGCTTGATTGGAACAACTTGCATTCCTTTGTAAACTTCGTTGCTTGGCTTGAGCATTTTTTTTATGTCGGTAAATGAAATAAGCTTTGCTTCCTCTGGATTCAGAAGGTGCTGTATTTCGTTGAAAAAAGCTTTGTTTCGTGCTTTTGAGAAATCTTCATCTGTCTGAGAGGATAGAAACGTCTGCTCCAAAATTTGCTCCTTTTTTTTGGTTAGGCTCGAATTCGACTACTATGTGGCTGTATGCGTTTATGACTGTTGTGTTTCCTGTTACAGTACATCTTGTAGCCTGAAGATCATACAAATGTATATGACCGTGAATCATAAGTCCTGGTGAAAATTTTTTAATGAACCAGTTAAAACAGTCAAATCCTTTGTGGCACTGATCTTCTTTGTCATGTATATGTCTTGGGGATGCGTGCGTTAAAAAAATATCGCAGTATCTTCCGTATCTGATTTTGTTCCAAAGCAAGCCAGGAATCATTGCTACAAGCTGCCTTTTCATCTGCTTGTCCGTGAACTGGGCTTGTCCGTTATTGTATCTTATGCTTCCTGTAACTCCAGAAATAAGAAGCGGCGTTGTTTTTCCGTCTGGAGTTTTAAATGTGAGGTTTTTGCATCTGATATTTTTGTTGCTGGCGTAGTCTGCTCCATGCGCATGTTCAACTCCAGTTCCTTCAAATTTAAAAGCTGAACTTAATGACAGCGGATCTGAAAACACTTTGCTTTTGTAATATTTGTATTCTTTTAAGTCATGGTTCCCGAAGACAAAAAAAGTCGGTTTTCCCAAAGCGTCTACTATAAAATCAACATATTCCATGGAAAGATCGCCGGCGCAAAAAACAGCGTCAACATCTCCGTATCTTTCTTTTACTGTGGAAGAGTAGACTAACGGGTCGATTTGGTCGGAAACGCAAAGAAATTTCATTGAATGCCCGCCTTTCTAAAAAGCGATTCAAGAGTGTCTTTTGAAATCAGCGCAAGCGGGCGGCTGTCTGCAAAAACTTGTGCTGCGTGTGAAAAATCCGAACTTGCAAAAAGAAGTCCTTTTACATAGCCTTTTGTTTTTATTGTGTCTGCAAGTTTTCTTACAGGAGTTTCTTCTATTGTATCTGTGGAACGATAGAACTGCGCAAGGAAAAACTGCTGCTTTGCATTTAAAAAAGCTTCCTGTTTTTTTTCTGTAGCGAGAATCTGGCAGCCGTAAGGAGTAAAATCAGTTTTTTGGCTTTGAAGATTGTATCCTGCCAATAGAATTTTTTTGCAAAGCTCCATGAACTGCTGATTGTTTGCTGTTAAATATTCTTTTATTCCGTCGTTTGTTTCAAGTTCTTTGTACTGATTTAATTTTGATGCCACATCCTTGAATTTTCTGTTGCATTTGTAGACGGTTTCCCATTGTTCTATTGCTTTTTCAATTTTTCTGCTTTTTTCGTAGCAGATTCCGAGAAAATATCTTGCATACAATGTTTCCTGCGAATTTGGAACTTTTGCATTTGAAACTGCACGTTCAAAGGCATCTGTAGCTTTTTCAAGCTGTTCCGCCATCATAAGGCAAGTTCCCTTTTCCACCAGAGCTTTTTGCCTGTATTCCTGCGAGCGTTCTGCTTTTTCAAGAAGCTTTACGGCTGTGGACAAATCTTTGTTTTCCTTGCAGACTTTTCCAAGATAATAATAGTTTTCGTAAGATTCTGGATTCAGTTTTATAGAAGTTTCCAAGGCTTGTTTCGCCTGCGTGTAATTTTTTGCCCTAAGAAGCAGCCGCCCGATTGAAGTGTAGGCTTTTGGATTCCGTTTGTTTAAAAGAATCGTTTTTTGATAAAATCCCATTGCAAGCTTTGCGTTTCCCTGAGTTTCAAGGATTTCCGCGGCTTTAAATGTATTTTCAGGATTATTCGGCTCAAGTTTTGTCAGCAAAAGATATTCTTTTAAAGCTTCGTCAGGCTGATTGAACCTTTTGTAAAGCTCCGCCATTTCCTTTCTGAATTCGGCTTCTGGAATTTCTCCATTAAAAAGCGCGTTTTGGTTAACTGTTTTGTATTCAATAAAAGCAAGTTCTGGTTTTCCGTCTTTTAGATAGGCTTTTCCCAAAAAATAATGGGCTAAATAATTCCGCGGATTTTTTGAAATAACGGATTTTGCGCATCTTTGGGCAGCCTGAAATCTTCCGTCCTTTATAAGTTTTGGAATTCCGTCAATTTTTGAAGGAGTTATGATATTTTTTACTATAAAAATCAACGCTGTAGCGACAAATGCGATTAAAACACCTATTATAATTACAGATGTCAGTGAGCCCATTGAAATTCCGCCTGTTTGTTTAGTTTTTTGTTAAAAAGGTTACCTTTTTTCGCTGAATATGTCAATTTATATGGATAGAGTTAAAAAATTTGCTGTTTTTCTAAGAAATTTGCTGAAATCTACAGATAATAAAATGATGTTTATTTATAGAAAATTTAAGAAACTTTTTTGTTTCTCTTTTTTGCTTTTTGCGTTCAATTCTTTTGCGCAGAATGATGATTTTTTGCAAGGTGAAAATCTGTTCAAGGAAAACCGTGTGGAAGAAGCTGTTCCGTTTTTGAAGTCAGCCATCAGCACTGGAAAATTTCCGAAGGCGTATAATTATCTTGCGCTTTGCTACGAAAAAATGGGGCTTTTAAAGGAAAGTCTTGAAGTTTGCACGGAAGGAATGAAAGTTTCTGGAACAGACAAAAAAGTTCTGGCTTTTAACGCCGGAAATGTCTGCTTTGCAATGGAAGATTTTTATTCAGCTGAAAAATGGTATTCTCTTGCAATCGCCGCAAACAGACTTTATGCTCCGCCAGTTTTAAACCGCGCAAATGCTGAGCTTAAGCAGGAAAAGTATATTGCAAGCCTTGAGGACTACAAGCTTTATCTTGATTTGTCGCCGAATGACAGGCAGAAGCCGGAAATTGAGCAGCTGATTTCTTTGCTTGAAGGTTTCAAAAAAGCGGAAGAAGAACGTCTTGCTGAAGAAAACCGTTTAAAAGAGGAAGCGGCTTTGATTCAGGCGGCTCATGAACAGCAGATTTTGGCAGAACAACAGGCGGCGGCGCAAAAGCAAATTCAGGATGAAAAAGACAAGGCTGCGGAATTGGAAGCAAAAATGGCTGAGCAGCAGACGCTTCTTGAACAGCAACGTGCGGAAATTGAGCGGATTTCAAAAGAAAAACAGCTTGTTGAAGAGCAGGCCGCCGCGGAAAAGAAAGCTAGAGATGAAGAAAAAGCTGCGGAGCTTGAAGCAAAAATGGCAGAACAGGAAGCTAGGCTTGAACAGCAGCGCGCAGAAATTGAACGAATGCTTCAAGAGCAAAAGGCTTATCAGGAAGCGGCTCTAAAAGCTCAAAGAGAAGAGGCTGCAAAAAAAGCGGAAGAAGATGCCGCAAGAAGAAGAAAATTGCTTGAAGATGTGGCGGCTTCGCTGCAGAATTCAGAAACATCAAATATGACTGCTGGTGCAGAAGGAACAATTGATTATGGCTACGAATCAGAACTCGAATAAAGATTTAGATAAAGAAAAAACTGCCGCGGTTAAGAAAACTTCAACTGCAAGAAAAACAGCTGTTTCCTCTACGGAAGCAAAATCAACTGTAAGAAAAACTACAGCTTCTTCTGTAGAAAAAAAGCCTGTAGCAAAAAAGGCATCTGCTTCTTCAGAAAAAGCAAAAACAACTGCAGTTGCAAAAACTGCCGCTTCAAAAAAAACAATAGAAACAAAAACTTCTGCTGCAAAAAAAAGTTCCGGGCTTTTAGAAAAGTCAAAGGCAGTAAGAGCTTCTTCGGTTTCTGCAAAAGCTTCTGAACCTAAAGCTGCTGTGAAAAAAACTTCAGTTGAAAAAAAATCATCTTTGCCAGAAACTAAAAAAGCAGCTGTTTCTTCTGCCGAAACAAAAGCAACTGTAAGAAAAACTACAGCTTCTTCTGTAGAAAAAAAGCCAGTTGCAAGAAAAACTTCTGCTTCTTTAGAAAAGCCAAAAGCTGCAGCTGTCGCGAGAACTTCCGCCGTGAAAAAATCTGTTGAGCCAAAAACTTTTACAGAAGAAAAAAAATTGGAAGTTCAAAAAGTTCCTTTGCAAAAAGCTGTTGCCGCTCCTATTTTACCTCAGAAAAATTCTCTGTCTGAAAAAAAAGAAGAAACTGGAGTTACAATAAAAAATGCCGAACCGATTTTGGCTTCAAGTTTTGCAGTTGAAAAAAAATCAGTGCAAACAAATATTGAGCCTGAAAAAACAAAAGATAAAAAATCAAATAAAAAAATAGCGGCTCTGTTGATTTTCTTGCTTGCTGTTTTGGCGGGCGGCGGATTTTTTGTTTTAAAGAATCACAATTTTTTTGGTTCTAAAGATAATGTTGTTTCTGAATTGAGCGTTGAAGAAAAACTTGCGTTGGCTCAAAAATTAATTGAACAGGGCAACTATGAAGAAGCTTTAAAGATTCTTTTGGGAATTGACGCTTCAGGAAATAGTGAGGCTGCAAAGGAACTTAGAAATAAAATTTACGCTTTAATAAACGAAGCTTTTTCAAAGGCTTTAGAAAATGGACGTGAACAGGAAATTTTAGATTTTATTCAGTCGCTCATAAATAATGATGAAATTGAATCCGCGCTGAAAATTTTAAATGCTATAAAAGTTGAACAGGGAAATCCTGTAAAAGAAAAATTGGATGCTTTGAAAAAATCTGCAGTTGATAAAGCTGTTGCGGATGGAAAAACTTCTGAGCTTTTGTCTTTTATTCAGCAGATGATAGATGACGGAAATTTTTCAGAGGCACTTGAACTTTTGAATGCAATTTCAATTGATGGTAGTGATGAAATTTCTGATATGCTGAAAAATAAAATTGAGCGCATGAAAAAGCAGGCTCAAGTTTTGCAGGCGGCTGAAAATCTTTCTGATGAAGAAAAACTTGCGCTTGCTCAAAAACTTATTGACGAGGGAAAATTTGAAGAAGCTCTTATTCTTTTGAACAGTTTAAATCCAAATGAAAATAATCAAGATAAAATCAATGCTCTAAAGAAAGAGGCTGTAGAAAAAGCTTTGCAAGCCGGAATTGATTTAGGCGAGTTTGGATTTGATGAAAACGGAAACCCAATTCTATCTGAAGAGGAAATTCTTCGTCATAGAAATGAAGCAAAAAATAAGCGTGAAATAGAAGCGCAGAAGATTCAAGATGCAAAAAATGAAGCCGAACGGAAAGCTCTTGAAGAAAAGAAAGCAAGAGAACAAAAAGCTTTAGAAGCAGAAAGACAAAGAAAAGCCGCTGCTGCAAAGAAAGCTCAAGAAGAAAAATTTGCAAGAGAAGCTGCTGCTAAAAAAGCAGAAGCTGAAAGAAAAGCAAAGGAAAAAGCTATTGCAGAACAAAATGCTAAGGAGGCTGCGCTTGCACGTCAAAAGCAGCTTGTTGAAAATTATATTTCTCATGGAAAGCAACTCTTGTCTGAAAATAAAGATAAAGATGCAGTTGGAGAATTTTATAATGCTGAAAAAAATCTTCCTGCGGAAGAAAAAACTTTTGCTGGAAAAAAACTTGGGGAAGCCGCAATAGCTTTGTTTGATAGTTCTGAAAAAAAATCAGGAAGCGAAAAGAAATTTCTTCATGATGAAGCTGTAAAATTTGCAGAAAAATCCTTTGATAATTCTAAAGAAGAACCTAACGTTATGTTTATTCTTGGAATGAATGCTCTTGAAAGACATGATTATGCTTCCGCAGAAAATTTCTTGCGCAATGCTGCAAAAAAAGATCCTGGCAACAGCACTTATTTTTATCAGCTTGGAAGAGTTCTTGCAATGCAGAAAAAATATAATGAGTCGCTTGCAGCTTTTCAAACTTCAATAAAGATAAATGGAAACTTTGCGCCTGCGCATTATAACTCTGGTTTTGTTTGTGAAAAGCTCGGAAAAAATAAAGAGGCGCTCGCTTCATATAGAAATGCGTCAAAAATAAAACCTGATTATGAAAATGCGTTTATGGGCGCAGGACATATTTTGGCTGAAGAGAAAAATTATTCAGAGGCTGTAAAATCATATTCAGAAGCTGTAAAAATAAATCCGTCAAGAGCGCAAACTTATCAGGAACTTGGTTCTTGTTATTCTGAATTGAAAAACTATAGTCTTGCTGAACAAAACTTTTTAAAGGCTCTTTCTTGCCCAGATTCTACTGCGGAAAAAAATGCGCTTACTTATTACAATCTTTCCACTGTGATGTTTGCACAGGATAAAAAGAATGAAGCGTTTGATTTTGCAAAAAAAGCTTATGATAACAAAGAAAAAACCTCGTCTGAAGTAAAGGCAAATATTTCATATAATCTTGGACTTTTAAATCAAGAATCGGGAAATGAAAATGAAGCAATCAAACTTTATCAGGAAACTTTAAATCTTGATTCAAATCATGTAAAAGCGAATACAAATTTAGGAATGATTCTTCTTATGAAAAATCAACCTGATGCTGCGATTGCGCTTTTGGTAAAGGCTTACAAGAATGATTCTAAGAATTTTGAAGTAAACAACAATCTTGGAAGTGCATACAGAGATACTGGCGATTTTTCAAACTCTGTTAAATTTTATAAAAATGCTTTGGATATAGAACCAGAAAATATGACAGTAAAAGAAAATCTTGCAAAGTCATATACGTCTGCAAAAGATTATAAAAATGCAAGAACTATTTATGAAGAGCTTGTAAAGAAACAACAGACTGAATGGCCTTTGTTTTTTGAACTTGCAAAAGTTTGTCTTGCTCAAGGCGATGGAAATGGCGCGGAAAAATATTTGCTTTACTTGCAATCCAAAGCTCCTGATTTTAAAACTTCAGAAGTAAATGGATTGCTTGCAGAATTGCAGTAGCTCGTTTTTCTGAGCGGATTTTATGTCCGTTTTACAAGTGCAAAAAGTTGCTGTCTTGTAATCGTTGTGTATACGGGGCGTCCGTGAGGGCAGTGTGGATCTGGAAGTTCAAGAGCTCCCTTTGCAATTTTCTTTGCAGTTTCATCGTCTAGTACAGTTCCGTCCATAACTGCGCTTCTGCAGGCTGTAGATGCGGCTGCCGCATTTATCATGTCTGCAGGATTTACCCGCCTGTCAAGCACATCTTTTTTCAAATCAGCTTCTGTGCCTTTCCATCTTATTGGTACTGTTGAAAATTCCCATTTCCCATTTCCGCAGTTTTTGCATGAAAATCCGGCTTCTTCAAGCTTCTCTTTTATTGCGCGGATAAAGTTGTCATCAGCGGCGGAATCTGTCTGCACAATGTATGGAACTAAAAGAGATTGTTTTTGGCCTGCCTCTGTCATAATTTGATTATAAATCATTCTTTCATGAGCAGCGTGCTGATCAATTATATAAAGGGTTTCATTTTTTTCTGCAATGATAAAAGTTCCAAGAACACAGCCTGCAAAATGAAATCCTTTTTCATATTCTGAAAAATTTTCGCTATTAATTTCTGGAACATAATTCGGTTTCATTTGTTGAAAAAAATCTTGCGAAGTTTTTGTTTTAAAGAAGGATTGTCTTGTTCCGCCTGATGAAAAACTTGTTCTGGGAGTTCCACGTTTTACATCAGAATAAATTGAATTTATTTTTGGAATGTTATTTTGATGAGAGAAAGTTTCTTCAACGAAATTATTTTTTTCAGTACTGGAATTAAAAGAAAATTCATTTGAAAGAGCATCTTCTGTTTTGTCTTCTGAATTTTGATTTAGCATTGATTTTACAGTATACTGCTTGAAAAAATTTCTTGTTGTTGAACTTACTGCATGATGAAGTGCATTTATGTCTTTAAATCTGGCTTCACGTTTTGCAGGATGAATGTTGAAGTCTACAAGCGCCGGATTCATTTCTACAAAAAGACAGGCAACTGGAAATGTTCCATTTGGAAAATATCCTTGAGTTCCGTAAACAATGGCTTGTACAAGAGAATATTCCTGTATCTTTCTTCCGTTGACGTAAATGAAAATATCTTTTCTTGAAGTTCTTGCAACAGAAGGCTCTCCAATAATCAATGTAAATGAAAAATTTTTTTCAGAGTCCTCATGCTTCAGCTCATAAAATAAATCACTGTTTTCAAAAAATTCATTTGTCTGAACAAATCTTTCCTTTAAGGATTGTCCTGCTGGAAGTGAAAGTTTTTCTTCGCCATCGTTTACGAAAGTAAAGGCAATGTCTGGACGCGGAAGAATTTTTTCTTCAAAAATTGTCCTGCACTGAATTCCTTCTGAAGCTGGTCGTTTTAAGAATTGTCTTCTGGCGGGAAAATTTTCAAAAAGACCTGATGACTGCGCTATTGTTCCTTCTGTTGAAGCGCAAGGCTCGATAATGTGATCTTCCGTTACAGATGCGTTCATTTTCCAGCCGCCACTTTTTATTTCCAGACGACTTACTGCTGCAATTGAGGAAAGAGCTTCTCCTCTGAATCCCAAAGTTGAAAGACTAAGCAAGTCTGTTTCTTTTGAAATTTTGCTTGTCGCATGAGAATGCGCGCATTGAATCAAATCTTCTTTGGACATTCCGCAGCCATTGTCTATGACTCTGATTTTTTCAATTCCGCCGCTAGAAATTTCAACTCTGATTCTTGTTGCGCCGCTGTCAACTGCATTGTCCATAAATTCGCGTACAATGGCGCAAGGTTTGTCTATGACTTCACCAGCGGCAATTTTTCTTGCAACTTCCGCATTGAGAATTTTTACGCGTCTTTGTTCTGTCATGCTCTTGTTCCAGTTATTTCAGAAGATTCGTCAAAGAGACCTAGCACAGGAGCATTTTCAGTTTTTGTTTTTTGCTTTTTACCGTCTGCGGATTTTTCGCCTTCTGAAATATCAGGATTGTTCATTAATATTTGAATTTTGCTTTCCATTTCGTCAAGTGATTTTTCCATGGATTTTGCAAGCTTTATTCCTTCTTCAAAATCTTTGAGCGCATCTTCCAGACTGATGTCGCTTTTTTTTATGGAAGCAGAAAGTTCTTCAAGTCTTTTTAGTTTTTCTTCAAAGTTTGTCATTTTATTCTCCGTTAATTTATTTTATCAACAGTTGCGAAAATCAATCCTTCCGCTGGTCTGATTTTTATTTTTGCGCCGCTGGAAAGTTCTGATGATTTTCTTATTATCTTTCCATTTTCATCGCAAACCATAGAATATCCTCTTTCAAAAATGTTCTGCGGATTGCAGTTTTCCAAATTTTGCAGGCAGAGTTTTATTTTTATTCTTCTGTCTTTTATTATGTTCGCCATTGCATCTTGCATTGAATCAAATGCCTTGTCAAATCTTTCTGAATATTTTTGCTCGATGTTTTGCAATCTAGTCCGCATATTTTCAGGATCGAAATTTCTTAGCATAAGCCGCAAAGAATTTGTTTTGTTTTGAATTTCTGAAAGTAGAATTGATTTAAAATTTTCAATGCTGCTTTCTATATCGGATTTTCTTGGAATTGCAATTTCTGCCGCCGCGCTTGGTGTTGGAGCTCTTACATCCGCCGCAAAGTCGCTTAGCGCCCAGTCAATTTCGTGTCCGACAGCGGAGATTACAGGAATCTTTGAGTTTGCAATTGCGCGGACAACTTTTTCTTCGCTGAACGGAAGCAAATCTTCTAAAGAACCTCCGCCTCTTCCTACAATCAAAACATCGCACATGTTATATTCGTTTGCAACTTTTATCATGTGCTCTATTGTATCCGCAGCATTTCCACCTTGCACTATCGCAGGAAAAACAATGACGCTTACTTTGTCATTTCTACGTCGTCTTATATTTAAAATATCACGCAGAGCGGCTCCGTTTGGGCTTGTAACAACTCCGACTGTTTTTGGAAAAAATGGAATTGAGCGTTTTCTTGATGAATCAAAAAGTCCTTCTGCGGCAAGTTTTCTTTTCCGCATTTCAATCATTTCCATTATATTTCCAGATCCGGCTTCAATCATTGATGAAACTTGAATCTGGTAATTTCCGCGCGGACCGTAGACAGTTATTTTTCCTCTTACTTGAACCAGCATTCCGTCTTTTGGAATGAAATTCAATGCAGACGCCGCTCCTCTGAACATTACCGCTGAAATCTGGCTGTCTGAATCTTTAAGCGAAAAATAAAGATGCCCGGAAGAGCTAGGCTTGTAGTTTGAAATTTCTCCTTTTAAAATTATATTTTGAAAAGAGCCTTCAAGCATTGTTTTTATGAGCTCTGTGAGCTGCGAGACTGTTAGGGCGTTGTCTTTTTTTGATTCGTTTTGCATTTCCATTTTGTTCCGATTGTAAACATTCCGTTTAATTTAGACAAGATATTTTCCGATAATGAAATGATGAAGAATTTAGTTTTTTTATATATAGATAAAATTTCAGCTCATGCTTTTGAAAAAGTTTTTTCCGGAAAATCAGCTTTTGAAAGATGCTTTGACTGGACAGCTGATATTTTAGATTTGTGTGGAATTGTTGTTGCCTGCTCGGAAGAAAATAAAAATACTGTGGAATCTTTTGTGTCTTCTTTTGATAAAGAAAAAATAAAAGTTGTTTCAAAAAAATTTTGGAATACTGCAATTTTAATAGAAGAAATGTTCGCGCAGGTTTCTAGTTTTTCAGCAGATGACGTTGTTTATTCTTCTGCAGACAGACCTTTTCTTGATAAAGAACTCACAAATGAAATTCTTGAAAGCCACATAAAATATATCTCTGAATACACTTTTGCCGATGGCTATCCTTATGGTTTTTCACCTGAAGTTATAAATTCTGGAACTTTAAAAATTCTTTCTGTCTTTGCCTCTGAAACTCATAAGGAACTTGGAGAATTGCCTGTTTCAAATGAATGCATTTTCAATGTTATGAAGGCTGACATAAATTCTTTTGAAATTGAATCCGTGATTGCGCCAAAAGATTTCAGAATGCTGCGTTTTGATTTTTCATGCTCGCAGAAAAGAAATTTTGTTGCTTGCCAGAAACTTTATGCGAATGCGTTGAAAAATGAACTTCCACTTACTGCCAAAAATCTTTCTGAGCTTGCTGAAAATTGTGCTGATGTGCAGATGACTTTGCCGGCATTTTACAATATTCAGATTTCAGAAAACTGCCTTGCAAATCCATTTTACAATCCTTATCCAGAAGCTTTTAAAAATAAGTTCGGCTTTTTCCCATTTGAAAAAGAAAATCCAAATCCAAAAGATATGAGCTTGGAAAAATTTAATTTTCTTGTTGAGCAGATTTCCTGTTTTTCAGAAGATGCCGTGATTGGTTTGAGTGCCTGGGGAGAGCCGTTGCTTAATAAAAATTTCGCAGAATTCGTTGAAATAATTTTGCGCCATAAGAATCTTTCAGTTCTTGTAGAGACTGATGGCATTTTAGTTACAGAGCATCTTGCTTCAAAAATTTCTGAAATTTCAGAGCGTGCTGGAAAAAGAAAAAATGGAGCAGAAAATGTAACTTGGATAGTTTCAATTGATTCTTTTAGCGAAGATATGTACAACAAAATTTTTTCAAATGGAAACTTCAATTCGGCTGTGAATTCAATTCTTGCTTTAAATAAATTTTTCTCGGCTTCTGTTTATCCGCAGTTTACAAGAATGAATGATAATGAATCTGAACTTGAAAAATTCTATAGATTTTGGCATTCAAAAGATTCTCCTTCCGGCGGAAAAGTCATAATTCAAAAGTACAATGATTTTTGCAAACTTTTGCCTTTAAGAAAACCAGCCGATTTGTCTCCGCTTGAAAGAAATGTCTGCTGGCATTTAAAGCGCGACATGACAATTCTTTGCACAGGCGAAGTTCCTCTGTGCAGGCAATTTTTGCTTTCTTCGGTAGGAAATGTTTTTGACGAAGGCGTAGAGAAAATCTGGAAAAAATATTTTGTTGAATTTCAAAATCAGCTTGAAAAAAAATATGGAGAAAAATGCAAGGATTGCGATGAATACTATACCTTCAATTTTTAATCAGCACAAAGTTTCTTATACAGTTATCGGCGGAACAGAAAATCCCAAGCAAATTCTTATGCCTATCACCTGTATCGTTCTTAGCAGGTCGGGAAGGCATTATAGAACTAGGGTGCTTGAAAATTTATTGCAGAAGGGATTTGGAAAAATTATAAGTGTGAATCCTGAAAATGAACGAAAGGCTGTAGATTCATTTGCAAGGCATTTTCCTACTGTAAAATTTTTAATTGCATTGGAAAATGTATCGCAAGGCGAGCTTTTGAACATTGCTTTTTCCGAAGCTGAAACCCAGTATGTTTTAGTTGTTCAAGAAGAAATGTGTCTTGAAAAATTTTCTTTTGATTCTTCTATGGTTTCTAAGTTTATGACAAAAAATCAGTTTTGCATTGCTCCAAGGCTTTTTTCCGATAGCTCCACAAAACTTCCTGTTGCGCTTTTTCCTTCAGCAAGAAAATCTGTTTTTGAAGTTGAAGCAGATTCCGTTTTTTTAGACGGGCAGCCAACTTTGTATCCTGCTGATTACGCTGGCTTTTATAACCGTGAAAAATTTATTCTTCTTGGCGGAATTGACTATACGATTTCTTCTGAATACTGGCAAAAGGTAGATTTCTTTTTTAGAGCATGGCTCTGGGGAGAAAAAATAAATTTATCCACAGGATTTGAGTTTAAATATACAGGCGCAGTTCCTGAAGAAAACCTAACGGTAGATATTTCATATCTTAGATTTTACTTGAAAAATCTTTTGCCTGTTTTTTTATCCGATCATGCAAAAATACCGTGGCTTTCATATTTTGCTTTTAAATTAAAAAGTTCTTGTGGATTTGTTGAGTCTATGCGACAATTTAAAGATGCTATGAGATGGACAAAGGAAAATCAGTATAGATTTAAAACAGACGCTGTTGCTCTTATTGAAAACTGGGGAAAGTAATTCCGAGGTTAAAGATGAATTTAAAAAAAATAAAAGAAGGAATTAAAAAAATTGTTACTGGAAAAAAACGTGTTGTTGTTATTGTCCAATGCCGTTTGTCTTCTACAAGGCTTCCACGGAAAGCTCTTTTACCTCTTGGCGGAAAAACGATTCTTGAATGGACTTTAGCTTCAATGAAAAAAGTTGAAGCTTCAAAGTATTTTCTTGCTGTAGATGAGGAAAGCATAGAAGAGCTAGAGCCTATAGCAAAAAAATGCGGCTGGGGGTTTTACGCTGGCTCACAATCTGATGTGCTTGACAGATTTTGCAATGTTATAAAAATTTCCAAGGCTGATGTTGTTTTAAGAGCGACAGCAGACAATCCTTTTTTATTTTATGAAGCTGCACAAAAACTTGTTAATGAATATTTTTTGAGAGAAAAAAATTCTCCTGTTGACTACATTACATTTTCCGGGCTTCCTCATGGCTCTGGAGTTGAAGTGTTCAATGCGGACTCTTTGCTCGAAGCTGCATCTGAAACAGATTTGCCTTATGACCATGAGCATGTAGGTCCTGCGCTTTATAATCATTCTGAGAAATATATTTGCGCATTTGTAAAAGCTCCACAGGAATTTTATTATCCAGATTATAGAACTACAGTTGATACTTTTTCTGATTATAAAAGAGCATTAAGAATTGTAAAGAAAATATCTGGCAAGAAAAATCCATCAGAGCCTTATTCTACAAGTGAAATTTTAAGTGTGCTTTCATTTCCTGCTGTGAAAAATCCTGTTCTTTTAATTCCTTCTGTAAAGAAAGGGCATGGAACCGGGCATTTAAGAAGATGCCTTGAGCTTGCAATTGCAAACGGATGGGATATTTATATTCCAGATGACGCTGATTTAACCCAACGCTTGGATTTACTTGAAGAGGCTCGGAAAAACGGACTTGATGAGTTTCAGATTGTAAATAATATTTCAGATTTATCTGAATATTGTCTTGCGATTACAGATTTATTTTCAGCTGATAATAGTTTTATTCGTTATATAGCATCAAAAATTCCAGTTGCAAGCATTGATGAAGGAAATTGCGACAATGGCTATGCAGAATATCTTTTTGATATAATTCCTTCTTTAAAATCGAACCGAAATGTAAATTACTACAATCCATCTTTTATTCCTTTGCCTGAAAAAAAACATTCTTCTTTTCCTGCAAAAATAAACAATGCGCTTATTTGTGTTGGCGGAGAAGATCCTGCAAATCTTCTTTTAAAATCTGCTGTTGCGCTTGCAAAAAACAATGTTCGTGTTGTGGCAGTTGCGCCTTCAAAAGAAAAAGTTTTTGAAACAGAAAAAAATATTTCAGAAGAGTTAAAAAAATATATAACTGTTTCTCCTCCAATTGAAAATTTAAAAGAAGAGCTTTTTAAATATGATCTTATCGTTACTCACTTTGGCTTTACTGCTTTTGAAGCCGCTGGCGCAGGGTGTGCTGTAATTCTTTTGGGAACAACACCTTTGCATATTCGTCTTTCAGTTGCAAATGGATTTAAGTGCCTTGCTCCGAAAAAGATAAATCAGAAAATGTTCAAGAATCTTCTGTCTCAACCTGAAAATCTTTTAATAAAAAATAAAGTTGAAACATCTGAAAGTCTTGCTTCCTTTACAAAAAAACTTTCACTCGGAAGCCATTTTGAATGTCCTGTCTGCAAAACTGGTGAAGGCTTTAAAAACAAAATTGTTGCGAGAAACAAAAACAGAACTTACAGAAGATGCTCTGGCTGCGGAATGATTTATATGTCTTGGACTTTGTCAGAAGTTCAGACTGAATATAACCATGCGTATTTTTTTGAGGATTACAAAAAGCAATATGGAAAAACTTATCTTGATGATTTTGATTCAATTAAATCTGTTTGCTTAAGGCGAATTTCAATTATTGATTTTTTCTATAGGCTTACAAATAGAATTTCAAAAAACATTCCTTCTGTCTTGGACATTGGATGCGCAATGGGTCCTTTCCTTTCTGCTGCAAACGATTCTGGATGGCAGGTTTTTGGCGCGGACATTTCTCAAAGCGCAGTCGAGTATGTTCAGCAGACTTTGAATTTTCCGGCTAGCTGTGTAAGTTTTCCAGACGCGGATTTTGTTTCAGAATTCGGAATCGAAAAATTTGATGCGGTTACAATGTGGTACGTTATAGAGCATTTTAAAAATCTCGATTCTGTACTAAAGAAAGTTTCTGAAATTGTAAAAGACGGCGGAATATTTGCGTTCAGCACTCCGTCTGCTTCTGGAGTGAGCGGAAAATATTCTAGTGATGATTTTTATGAAAAAAGTCCCGCTGACCATTACACAATTTGGGAAATAAAATACGCGAAAAAAATTTTGAGAAAATATGGATTTAAAGTTGTAAAAGTTGTTTCAACTGGAATTCATCCAGAACGTTTTCCGCTTGCAAAAAAAATGAAATGGACTTCAAATTCTTTGCCAATGAAAGTTTTAGCCGACTTGTGCAAAATTTTAAATTTGGGCGATACATTTGAGGTTTACTGCAAGAAAATTAAATCCTAAAATCAGTTTGCTTTTATGTCGAAAATAATAAGTAAATGAATGACCGTTATATTTTGATTTTAGGCGCGGGATTAATGCAGCGTCCTTCAATAGAGGCAGCAAAAGAACTTGGCTACAAAGCACTTGTAATAGATGCGAATCCAGATGCGGTTTGTGTTCCGTTTGCAGATCGCTTTGAAAAAATAGATTTAAAAGATACAAACGCAATTGTAGATTTTGCTTTGTCTCTGGGAAAAAATCTTTGCGCGGTTTTTACAGCCGGAACAGATTTTTCAGCTCCAGTTTCTCTTGCTTGCCAAAAATGCGGATTTGTTTCTCACAGTTTTGAATCTGCTATGAATGCCAGCAATAAAATTCTTATGCGTGAATGCTTTAAGAAAAATAAAATTCCTTCTCCTGATTTTTTTGAAGCCGATGAAAGTTATATAGAACTGTTTCAGAAAAACAAAACTCCTGAAATTCATTTTCCAAAAGTTGTAAAGCCTGTAGACAATATGGGAGCGCGAGGATGCCGGCTTGTTAGAAATAAAGATGAATTTCTTCCTGCCTTAAAAGACGCAGTTTGCTTTTCTCGCACAAAAAAAGCTATTGTTGAAGATTTTATGGAAGGTCCTGAATTTTCAATTGATGCGCTTGTTGTAAACGGAAAAGTTATCATCGCCGGGTTCGCAGACCGCCATATTTTTTTCGAGCCGTATTTTGTTGAGCTTGGACATTCAATGCCTTCTGAAATTTCAGAAAATAAAAAACAGGAAATTGTAAAAGTTTTTACAGATGCGGTTCATGCTCTAGGGCTTACAAACGGAGTCGCAAAGGGAGACGTAAAGTACACAAAGCAAGGTCCGATGATTGGTGAAATTGCGGCAAGGCTTTCTGGCGGATATATGTCGGGCTGGACTTTTCCTTATTCGTCAGGATTTGAGCTTACAAAAGAAGCAATGAAAATCGCATTGGGACATCTTTCTGATTTTTCAAACATTGCAGAAATTCCTTCTACAAAATTCAGCCATGAAAGAGCGTTTATTTCAATTCCCGGAAAGATAAAAAAAATTTATGGCGAAGAAAAAGCCTGGGCTTCTCCTTTTGTAAAAAATATTTTTTTAAGAGTAAAAGAGGGAAGCTCGGTTGATTTTCCGCGGAACAATGTTGAAAAATGCGGAAACGTAATATCTTCGTCAAAAGAATGTGAACTTTCAAAAAAAGGAGCTGAATCCGCTGTTGCCCAGATTGTGCTTCGCTTGGAACCGAAAAATCCGCAGACTGAAAGTTTTCTTTCCGGTGTTGAACTTTCGCAAGAAAAAGGATTTCCGTTCAGCGCATTTGATTTCAATGTAAAAGACGAAAAGTTTTTAGCTGAACTTGAGAGACTTCCATTCATTGAAAAAAATCAGCCTGTGCAAAATTGTGTTCCAGAAAGCATAAAAAAAATCATGGAAAAACGCGACTGGAATTTCAGAACGATAAAAGACACGCTTTTTCTTTTTGACAAAATTTCACCTGAGCATCCGCGCCTTGATTCCAAAAAATTTTGGTGTTGTCTTTTGCGCGCCGGCATTCAAGGAATTTTGTATTATTCTGATTCTGTTCAGCTGGAGGAAAAATGAAGATAAAAACTTTTGCTTTTTTTCTGCTTTTACTTTTTCCATTTGCAATTTTTTCTCAAGGCGCAAAAGTCGATTTTCTTCAGAATGTGCAGAAATCAGGAATTTCCTTTTACTGGGATCCTCTGACTTCTTCCGGGCTTCTTGAAAAAAACGGGCATAGAATTTCATTTAGGGCAGGCGACTCTTTTTTTCTTCAGGATTATAAAACTCTTGTGCAGGAAGATGCTCCTTCATTTGAAAATGGAAAGCTTGTTTCTTCCCAGTCATTTTTTAACCTTGCTGAAAATTTCTTTAAATTGCAGAATGCCGAAGCTCCGTATAAAATCGGCGCAATTCTCATTGATCCGGGGCACGGCGGAAAAGATCCGGGCGCAAGTTCAAGCCATGTTTCAGACGGAAAAAAAGTCAAGGTTGTTGAAAAAGACATAAATTTAAAAGTCGGGCTTAAGCTTCGTGATTATCTAAAAAAAGCTTATCCTGAAAAAAATATTTTAATGACGCGCAGCACGGATGTTTTTCTTACACTTTCTCAGCGCACGGAAATTGCAAATTCAGTAAAGCTAAAAGAAAATGAAGCGATTCTTTATGTTTCTGTTCACGTAAATTCCAGCCTTAGCGAAAAGGTTACCGGCTATGAAGTCTGGTATCTTTCTCCGGGATACCGCCGCCAGGTTTTGAATTCAAAATCAGTAAATGAGGATGCTTCAATTTTGCCGATTTTAAACAGCATGACAGAAGAGGAATACACAACAGAATCAATTCTGATGGCGAAATTTATAATGAACGGAATTTCAGCTCAGGTTGGAACTTTGAGCAATTCCCGTGGAATAAAGGAAGAGGAGTGGTTTGTTGTCAGGAATTCAAAAATGCCGAGCGTCCTTATAGAGCTTGGCTTCCTTACGAACAAAAAAGAAGGCTTGCTTTTGAATGATGACAAGTACTTGCAGAAATTGTCGCTTGGAATATATAATGGGCTTCAAGAATTTGTGACGAATTTTGAGCGGACCCGCGGATTTACAGGAAATTAAAATTGAATAGAAAATCAAAAGTAAATATTTTGGGGCTTGTTTTTGCAGGAGTTTTCTTTGGCTCGCTGATTGTTTCTGGCTCGGCTTTTTATTTTTACAAGTACCATTGCAGGCAGATTTTTTATTTTGAATCCTATGACTCAAGCCGGATCTGCACAGAAACTAGATATTCAGAAAAAAAGAGCGGAGACGAAGAGATAAGAGCCTTTGTTGACGATCTTTTGCTTGGGCCGATGACAAATCGCTTTAAATTTCTTTTTTCTCCGGGAACAAGAACTGAATTCTGTTTTTCAAATGGAAAAGAGCTTTACGTTGGACTTTCAAAGCAGGCTCTTTTTGTCAATTCAGAAACATTTAATATGAGAAAAAATGTTTCATTGCTAAGAAAAAATATTGTGAAGAATTTCACAAATATCAATAAAATTTATATATATATCGATGGAAAGCCAGCGTTTACGGAAAATTAGCTTTTGTTTGCCTGTTTTATTTTGCGGTGTTTTATCCAAAAAAAAATAAAAGAAGTTGACAAAAATGTTTTCTTAATAGATACTATTATAACAAGGCTACATCATATATGTATTAAAAGGAGCTTCTAATGAAGAGGACTTTATTTTTAACCGTTGCTGCAATGATTTTGGCAGGTTCAGTTGCTGTTGCAAGAGAATCAGTTCTTATTGATTTCACACAGCTCGATGCAGACACTGTAGCAGACGAAAACGGAAATCCAACACAGAACAGCAGAACTGTAATGGATTATTCTGTTGCTGCCGGCGCAACTTTCACAAGTGATCAGAAAACACTTATGAAGACTTCACTGGCTCTTCCTGAATGGGAAGTTGTTCTTAATTCTTCTGCCAAGAACCCGGTTTCTGTTGCTCTTTCTCAGGTAGTTGCTGCTCCTGTAAAAGAATCAGCAGATGTTCCTTTCGCTGGAAAGAATGTAATGGGCGTTCGTGTTATTTTCCCAACTTGGGCAAACAATGCAAATGCAAAAATCGTTCCTGCGTTCGATATTCCTGCTTACGAGCCACTTTCTGACGCTGATGAGAACGGTGAACGCCAGCAGCCAACAGATGAGCAGAAAGGAAAATATCTTTTTGAAGACGGATACGGTGTTGTAAGAAACGTTGGCACATTGAAATCAATTGCTGTTACAACAATGGGTATGAACTATCCACACGCTCTTTATGTTCTTCTTAAAGACAATGACGGAGTAGAACGCCGCTATCTTATGGGAAATCTCTATTTTGACGGATGGAAAACTCTTATTTGGAACAACCCAGATTATATCTCAGAAGTTCGCACTCGTGAAATCAGAGTTTACCCAATTTATCCACGCGGAATTCCATTTGTAAAATTCTCTGGATTCCAGGTTGCACGTGATGCATCTCACATCGGAGACAACTTCATTGGTTACTTCAAAGATGTAAAGGTTATTTATGATCTCGCTATCCTTACTTCTGATCGCGACATCGATGACGAAGATCTTTGGGGCATTATTACAAAGAAAGAAAGAGACCGCCAGAATGGTGAGATGGCTCGCTTTGGAAACAAGCAGGTTAACCGCTATCTCGAGAAGTCTAAGATGGCTACAGAAGCAGAATTCACTTCTTCTCTTGAAGAAAACTCTGATTCTAACGCACAGTCTTCAACACAGGATTCATCAGCTACTGTTCAGTAATCTCTGAAACTTGTGTTGTGTCAAAGACCGTCCTTACGGGACGGTCTTTTTTTATGAAATAAGATTTTCGTAAGTTAATTTTTCAAATATTAATAAACTTTTGAAACTGGCTCATTATTATATTTTGCTTATGCCTGAAAAAAATTTTACACTGCCAAACAAACTCGAAATTGAAAAACGCTATGAAAGCTACAGACCCGCATTCAATGAAATTCTGGAGAAAATTGAAAATCTGTTAAAGCAGAAAATTAATTTGCCTTCAAATCCTACTTATAAAGCTAGAATAAAGTCTTTTCCAAGCTATTATAAAAAAATTCTAAGGCAAAAGGCTAAAGAATCTTCGGAAAGCAATGAGCTTGTTACCCTCACTGATATGATTGGCATCCGTGTAATTTGCGCTTTTGTTGAAGATCTTGCTCTTGTTGAAAAGCAGGTTGTGCAATCTTTTGATGTAAAAGAGATTGAACGTAAAGGCGCGGAGCAGTCATTTAAAGAGTTTGGATATGAGTCGGTTCATATTCTTATTTCAATACCGGAAAGTTGCTTGCCAGAATTAGGAATTTCCCCTGAGCTTAGAAAAAATCTTGTATGTGAAATTCAAGTTCGCACAATTTTGCAGGATGCTTGGGCTGAAGTAGAGCATGAGCTTATTTATAAGTCTGAATTCAATCCTTTTGACAAGCCTTTGCGCCGAAAACTGGCTTCCATAAATGCAAGTCTTACTTTGGCGGATATTATTTTTCAGGAAATCAGGGATTATCAGAAAAAACTTCAAACTGAGCTTGGAGCAAGACGCAGTTCTTTTTATGAAAAAGCTGATGAGTTTTCAGAGGAAATGCTTGGACAATCTCATCATCAGGCAAATGAATCTTCTTCAATTGAAAGTCCATTTTCCAAAGGCAGCATAGATGATTTGGTTCTTACAGCGTTGCACGAGCACAATACAGGAAATTTTAAAAAGGCAGTTAAAATTTATACGCAGATAATCAATTCTGAGCCAGTTCCTCCTGCAATGGTTTTGAGTGTAATTTACAAGCATAGGGGAATGGCATATTTTGCACAAAGCCTTTATGAGGAGGCCTTGAACGACTTTAAGAAAAGCGTTGAACATGATCCGAAGTGCTTTAGGTCGATTTATTATGAAGGCATTGTATATTCTGTTCAAGGAAAAGAAAAGGAAGCTATTGTATGTTTTGACCGTTCGCTTGCAATTGATGCATTCCAAAGCCATGTTTATTACAGAAGAGCTTTGGCGCTTTTTAATCTTGGAAACTACACGAAGGCAATGGAAGATGTGAACAATGCATTAAAGCTTGGTCTTGATGATGAAGATTTAAATACTTTAAAGTTAAAGCTTATAAAAAAATTTGATATGGAAATGTAAAAAAAATTGATTTTTTAGTTTTTTTGCTATTGACATAAAATGCTGATATATGATATATTCTGATTATCGCAATGAGCAATAGCTCTTGTGTATGTCTCCCTCGTCTAGTGGTTAGGACATCGGGTTTTCATCCCGACAACATGGGTTCAATTCCCGTGGGAGATGCTAAAGACCTTGACATTTTCAAGGTCTTTTTTTTTATTTAAAGCATGCCAAATAATAGAAGTTTTGGGATAAAAAATATTCCCCGGTGCACACCGGGGAAATAAAAAATTTTGTGCTAATCAGCAATTGTACTGTCTAAAATTTTTTAGTTCTTTATAAAATCATTACAATTATTTTTGCTGTCAAAACAACAGAAACAAGCGCGAGCGGGTAGGTTGCAGCATAAGCAGAAGAAACTTCATCAGTTCCGGCAGTTGCAATTAATGAGCCCAGCGCCGGTGTGCTTGTCATTCCGCCTGTTATAGAACCAAGGTTGTTGAAGAGGCTTAGCTTGAATACATAGCGTGCGATTATATATCCTACAACCATTGGAACTGTTGTCATAACTGCGCCGTAAATAAAGTATGAGAATTTTACATTTGAGACAAAGTTTACGCCGCCTGGAACTCCAGCTCCAATAAGGAACAAGACAAGTCCAAGTTCACGCATAAAGTTCAATGTCTGTTTGCTGATTCTGCAGTCAAGTTTTCCGATTCTTCCGAAATGGCCGATTATAAGTCCTGCTACAAGAGTTCCGCCTGAATTTCCAAGTGAGAAGTTGATTTTTGGAATTTCAATTGCGCCGATTATGCAGCCAAATGCAACTGCAAGGAAAAATGGGAAAAATCCGAATTCTTCAAGCTGAGTAAGTTTTGCCTTTGGCTCAGGAATTACTACAGAATTTGCCGCGACAAATGATTCTCTTTCCTTTGCCATGTCAACTTTTAAAATTTTTGGAACAAGCTGAACAAAAAGAACAACTCCAAGAACTCCGTAAAGATATGCAATTCCGTATCCTGCGCTGATTGCGTCCTGGTTTACATTTGGAACTTCTTTTGCCGCCGAAAATCCCGGTGTGCTTGTAAGTCCGCCTGTCAAAAGTCCTGCCGCCATTTCTGGAGAAAGTGTGCTGTCGAGCTTAACAAAGATTGCCGCTGTAATTCCGCCGATTGCAATTATTATTACTCCAAGCAAAAGGTAGGCAATTGATTTTTTGTTGAATGTGCGGAAAAACTTTGGACCTGCAATAAGTCCGACTGCTGTAACAAAGAGAGCCGTTCCAATATTTGAAATTAAGCTGAAACTTGACTTTATTGAATTGCTCCATAAAGTGATTTTTTTTGCTTCAATTGAAAATTCTGGAAAATAATGGATTAAAATACCATAGGCAAGGGCAACAATAAGAACACCTGCTGTTCCCAGCGAAATTCCTTTTACATTGATTCCGCCGAGCATAAAGCCTAGCGCGCCAATAATAAAGACAATGAAAATAACCGACAGTGTGGAGGAACACAGCCCGGCAAGATAAGTAAGCATTTTTTTACCTCTATAAAAAATATATTCTACTGATTATATCACTTTCAGATGACTTATACAATGTGTTCTATATAATAGTCCAGGGCAAACGCATGTAAAAACTCTTTCTGATAAAATTACAGAAAGTGTGAAA
>JAUNWH010000074.1 GCA_030540405.1 Spirochaetales bacterium | reverse complement strand
ACATGGCAAAAAGTATGGCTAAAGATATTGCTAGAGACATGGTCAAAGATACTGCACAAAGCATAGCCAATGATATTGCAAATCAAAAAATTATTGAAACTGCGAAAAAACTTATAGAGATGAATCTTTCTATCGAAAACATTGCAAAAGCCACGGGACTTTCAACAAAGCAAGTACTAAGCCTAAAAAAGGAATCAGAAATATTTCAAAACGCATAACCAATAAAAAAAATTGGGTAAAATTTGAAAACTTCTATTGACACATTTTTTGTGGCGTGCTATAGTCTGTTTATTCATGGTGGCATAGCCCAGTCGGTAGAGCAATGGACTCATATTCCATGTGTCATAGGTTCGATCCCTATTGCCACTATAGAATTAAGCACTTCAGTTTTCTGAGGTGCTTTTTTTATTTATGTTAAATATGTTGCATAAGAATAACTTGATTCAATGTATTTCAGCATAAAATAAAAAAAAGATGTATAAATATACACAAAAGCTGTACAATTCTGCATAAACAGTTGATTTTATACAAAATTAATCTTATAATCGTAATGCAAAACGGAGGAAGCAAGATGAAGGCAGAAGAATTCAAAAGCCCTTTCAAGGGAAGAAGCCTTTTAAACTGGATAGACTGGAAGCCAGAGGAAATCAGCCAGATTTTGGACTGGGCATTTCAGGTAAAAAAAGAATCCCATGCAGGCGAAGTTCACCAAAGATTTTTAGGAAAAACAATCGCGCTCATTTTTGAAAAACGTTCCACACGCACAAGATCTTCTTTTGAAACTTCATTCGGCGAAGAAGGCGGGCATCCTGTCTTTATGTCAACTGACGATATTCAGCTCGGCGGAAAAGAAAGCGTTCAAGACACAGCAAGAGTTCTTGGAAGAATGTTCAGCGCAATAGAATTCCGCGGATTCAGGCAGTCCCATGTTGAAGACCTTGCAAAATACTCAGGAATTCCTGTTATAAACGGACTTACAGACGACTTCCATCCTACACAGGTTCTTGCGGACATTATGACGCTCAAGGAAAATTTCGGACATTTAAAAGGACTTTCGCTTTGCTTCTGCGGAGACGGAAGAAACAACATGGCACGTTCGCTTATGCTCATCTGTTCCAAGTTCGGAATCAATTTCAGCGTGTTTGCGCCAAAAGAACTTTCACCTGACAACGAAATATTGGAAATCTGCGCGCCTTTTGCAAAGGAATCTGGAGCATCCATAACTGTTTCCGATAAAATTTCAGTTGTCAAAAATGCAGATTGCCTTTATACTGATGTTTGGGTTTCCATGGGTGAAGAATCGCTTAAAGAAGAGCGCGTAAAATTACTTCAGCCATACCAAGTGAACAAGGCCCTTATGGAAGCAACTGGCAAGCCTGAAACTATATTCCTGCACTGCCTTCCTGCTGTAAAAGAACAGGAAGTTACAGAAGAAGTCTTCGAAAGCAGCGCAAGCAAAGTCTGGGATCAGGCAGAAAACAGAAAGCATACCATAAAAGCCATTATGCTCGCGCTTATATAATCTATATAAATAATAGAATAAATTCGGAGGAATTCATGAAGAAATTTTTTGCCGTAGCAGTTCTTGCACTTGCAATGATTTTGCCAGCAGTTTCACAGGAAAACAACGAGCAAGCAAAACAGCCTGTATGGAATCACGGAGACAATGTATCTACAATTTCTTACCAGAATGTAAGAATCTTCAAAATTTATGACCAGAAAGACGCTTATGTTGTGCTTTACGAAAAACAGGGCATAGACATCGGAACTGCGGTTCTTCCAAAAAAATGGTTCAAAAATGAAGACGGAGCTAGAAAACTCAACTTCAGAACTATGCCAAAAGGTCTTTCTCCATACATGACAGTAATAAGCCAGAACGGTGAATTCCTAAAAGTTTGGATTACAGCTCCTACAAACCGGTTCAATTCCCTTTGGGCAATTGCTCCTAGCGGAATGCAAATTGACGGAACTGACGCAGACTCGCTTACTCTTGACTACTAGAAAACTTTATAAGTAGCAAAACACAATTTTTATTAAGGAGACTTGGTTCTGAAATTTTCAGGGTCAGGTCTTTTTTAATTTCAGGCAGGAAAATATGATTCTTATTTCAAAAGAGCAAATTTCAAAATTCAAAAGCTTTTTAGATTCACATGACAGTTTTATTATCGCAGGGCATAAAGAGCCGGACGGAGACTGCATTTCAAGCTGCATAGGGCTTTCATTTATTCTGGATAAAATCAACAAGCCTTACATAATGCTCAACGCCGGTCCTTTTAAAAGAAACGAAATAAAGAAATTCGCGCCAAAATTCAAAAATGCCCTGCCCTTCATGACTCAGGACGAAAGAAATTCATGCGGACTTATAATCGCGGACTGTTCGGAACTTTCTAGGCTTGGCGATATTGACGGAGATTTAAAAGGATTCAGCACATTCATAATCGACCACCACAAAACAGCCGATGTAAAGAATTCGGACAATATAATAGATCCAACTTCCCCGGCGGCATCTTGTCTTGTCCAGCAGCTTTTTGAATCGCTTGTCGGAAAACCTTCAAAAGAACAGGCGGATATTTTCTTTTTTGGAATGGCAACCGATACAGGGTTTTTCAAGTATCTTACAGAAGACAGTTCGGAAGTTTTCAAGGGAACCGCAAGGCTTGTGGAATCCGGCGCAAATCCAAGGAAAATTTATCAGGAAATGACAGGCGGAAAGCAGTGGAACACAAGAAAGCTTCTTGGAATTATGCTAGACCATGCAGAACGTCATTTCAACGGAAAACTTGTTGTAACTTTTGAAACAATGGACGACACAAGAAAATTCGGCCAGGACGGACGGGACAGCGACGCTTTTTATGCTCTAATGCTTGAAGTTGAAAACGTTGAGGCTGTTTTATTTATTCGGCAAGAAACTGAATTCTCGTGTACACTTGGCCTGCGTTCAAAGGAAAAATGCGATGTTAGCGAAATCGCTTCTAAATTCGGCGGCGGCGGACACAAAAATGCTGCTGGAGCAAGCACAGAAGGCAAAATCGAAAAACTGCTTCCTTTAATCTTAAAAGAATTCGCAAAAGTCCTTTAATCAATCTTCCACAAAATTATAAAGCGCAAGAAAAAGCTTCCAGAAATGGAGGCTTTTTTGTTAGTTTTTCTGTAATCTTTTTTTATCAAATAACAGAAAATAACAAAAATCCTGTTATATTTTGAAAAAGCTTACAGCCGCCAGTTATTTTTTCAGCTATAAAATATCAAAAAATCAAAGAAAACACACAAATTCCATGCAATTCCACTTGGCATAAGTCTTGCTGTTTTTATTTCACACAATCACTTTTTATAGACAATATGTAGTGCCATCCAGTTTGTAAAAACGTGGATTTAGCGTC
>JAUNWH010000012.1 GCA_030540405.1 Spirochaetales bacterium | reverse complement strand
TTAAATAGCTGTTTAGAGATTTAAAACAAAAAAATTTTACATGCGTTTGCCCTGATACTTTCTTTGTGATGCCTTGACCTTGTTATTATTTTTTGGTAAAATTTAAAAATATTTAAGGGGGTGTAGCTCACCTGGCTAGAGCGCTTGCATGGCATGCAAGAGGTAACCGGTTCAAGTCCGGTCATCTCCAAATTTGAGTGGAAGTCGGTTTGATAAGTTCAGACCGGCTTTTTTTTTATTTTAAGACTGTAAAATAGCAGAACTGAATTTTTAAAAGGAGTGGAAAATTTATGTTGAAAGTTATAAAACCAGAGGCGATTTTAGATAATCCGTTCAAGCTGATTGGAAAAGACCAGATGCTGATTACGGTTTGCACAAAAAAGGTTTCAGATGACGGAAGCATTGTTACAGGTCGTCCGAACACAATGACAGCGAACTGGGGCGGGCTTGGAGTTCTTTGGAACAAAAATGTTGCGACGGTTTATATCCGTCCTTCAAGATATACAAAGGAAATTATAGACGAAACAGATACTTTTTCATTGAGTTTTCTTCCTGAAAAATACAAAACCGCTCTTGACTACTGCGGCTGCCATTCAGGACGCAACGAAGATAAATTCCGCGCGACAAAACTTGATGTTGAATATATGAATGGAACTCCTTGGATAAAGCAGGCTCGGCTTGTCTTGTTCTGCCAAAAACTTTATTCTCAGGAACTGGATCCATTTAAATTTGTGGAAGAGAAATTTTGTAATCAGTATTATAGAAAAAATGATTTTCATACAATATATATAGGAGAGATTACAAAAGTCTTGGCGGAATCAAGGGACTTAAAATGAATCCGCAGAAACAAAAATGGATTTTGACGAAAAAAAGTTATGGGAAATTTTAGGCCGTATTGGAGCTGCAATTACAGCGTTTTGCCTGATTGTAAGTTTGTTTCAGTTTTTTACTGATGATTCACAAAATCTTGACGACATAAGAAAATTTATTAGAATTGCTATAAATATTATTGCATTTCTTCTTTTTTTACGTCTTTGTTTTGATCCGCTGGATTTTCGTTGCTATTCAGTTCTTTTTTATTGCTATGGAATAGGAAATTTTTTCGACAACGGAAATATTTTGGGCATTTTGTGTCTGGGACTTTCATTTTTATTTTTGAACTTTTCTAATTTTTTTAAAAGCTACAGAAGCATTAAGACTTGTGTTTTTATGATTCTTCCTGTAGTTTCTTTGACAACTCAGTTTTTTAGATCTGGCTCGCTTGTTTTTTTGCTTTCACTTGCGCACATTGCAGGTGCCGTTTATATGGGCTTTGTTGCTTTTGCTGTTCTTTACCCGATTTTAAAAAAAGCGGAATCAGTAAAGCGGATAAAAATTCTTGACGGCGCAGAATGTTCTTCTCGCGACATTGAATTTTTGTCTTCAGTTTTAGAAGGAAAAAAATACAGCAAAATTGCCTTGCTCCACGATGTTTCTGAAAGCACTGTAAAAGCCCGCATGGTTGAGCTTTACAAAATGCTCGATGTTAAAACCCGCACAGAATTTCTTACAACGTACAATGGATTTTCGTTCAGGCTGAATTCAGGCGAAAATTTTAACAACGTCACTTTTCAGGCGCAACGCAAGGAAAATTAATCTAGCATTTTCTTTGAACAGAAGCTTCCATAATTTTTGCTTTTGTTTCTTCGCCAAATAAAAGTCTTACAATTTCCATTGAAAACTGTTCCGCAGTTCCAGGACCTCTTCCTGTTACTAAATTTCCGTCTGTAACAACTGGCTGAATTTTATGGTTTTTCTGAATTTCAGCTGAAAGAGTTTTTTCCATTTCTGGGTAGCAAGTCCAGTTTTTTCCGCTGAGAATTTCAGTTTTTCCAAGGACGACTGCTGGAGAAGCGCAAATTGCCGCAACTATTTTCTTTGCCTTGAACATTTGATTTATAAATTCCATTGCTTTTGCGCATTCGCTTATATTTTTTGCGCCGGGCATTCCTCCCGGAATAACAACTGCATCTGGCAATTCTTTTTCAGTTGAAAAATATGTGTCCAATGTCATGTCGGCAGTTGCAAGAATTTTATGCGCTCCTTCAACATTTCTGGAAGAAGTTCCTGTTGCCGCGATTATGACTTCAGCTCCTGCCCTGCGAAGATAATCTGCCGGCGAAAGAGCTTCTATTTCTTCAAATCCGTTTGCCAAAAGAATTAATGCTTTTTTCATTTTTCCTCCGTGAATTAAGCTGGTTTCTAAACTGTGTTTATAATTGAAATTATACAATTTATGAAGTATTATGTATATTATGAAATCGGTACTTCTTATAGACTGCTCTTCTTTATTCGGCGGTTTTTTGCATGACAAATTTTCAACTGAGCAAATTTCGCTTGAGTCAGTTTCTAGTAGAGAAGCCTATACAAAAATGATAACTCTGCTGCCCAATTTGATAATCATTGAGGCGGAAGACGGACTTTCTGAAGATGTTATGCACCTTTTGGAAAAAAAGAGCGTTGATCCGAATGCGCGCAAAATTCCCATAATAATTACAGGTCCTGTAATCGAACGTTCAAAAATTGCGAATCTTGTTGAATATAATGTAGTAAAATATTTTTCCAAGCCAATTAAATTTGAAGTTTTCTTTGAGGCCGTAGGAAAAATTCTTCAAATTGAATTTTCAATGGACAAAACGCCTTGCATTCTCGATGTCCATTTGAACGGAAGCCTGATTTTTATTGAAGTTGCGTTCGGACTTAACCGTGAAAAACTTATGCTTTTAAAATACAGGCTTGCGGAACTTATTGAGCATTACAAAATAAATGTTCCCAAGGTTATTCTTATGCTGACGAACATTCAGCTCAGCTTTGTTGACGGCATGAACCTTGAACTTTTGATTGACAATATTTCCGCGGAAGGAAGAATTCCGAATAAATATATAAAAATCCTGACGAATGATGTTTTTACAAAAGAGCTTGTAAAAGGGCATCCTGAATATTTTGGAATACAAGTTTCCAACGACATTGAATCTATCGTGGGATTTATGGTTGACCAAGATTCAAATTATAATATTAAGGAATTCCTTTATGACAAAGTTCTGATTTCTGACAAGCCTGCGGAAGAATCTGCGTTGGGATTTATTGATTCTAAAAGCGAGCTTGAAGGAAATTTTGGAAGCATGATGCGGATTGCGGTTATTGACGATGACATTGTTGTGCGCAAGCTTTTGCAGAACACTTTTTCTTCTGTAAGCGGTGAAACTGAGCTTTTTGAAACAGCCGGCGCTTTTTTTGATTCACTTTCGACTGGAAAAGAATACGATGCCGTTATTATGGATTTGTATTTGCCGGATATGGACGGAATCAATGTTCTAAAGAATTTTCAGCGGAAAGGCTTGCAGATTCCTGTTATTGTTTATTCAAAGGCAGCGGCAAAAGAAGTTGTAATGCAGGCTCTTTCTCTGGGCGCAAGAAGCTACCTTGTTAAGCCGCAGAAGCCGTCGGTAGTTTTGGGCAAAGTTATAGAAATTTTGCATTCTAATTCCTAAAAAAGGAATATTTTATGATAAAGTCGAATTTTCACACACACTCAACTTTTTGCGACGGAAAAAATACTCCTGAAGAAATGGTTGAATCCGCAATAGAAAAAAAAATAGACATTCTAGGATTTTCAAGCCATTCAATGTATCCGTTTTCAAGCGACTGGCACATTCCGTCCAATTCCCACGAAGAATATATAAAAGAAATTTTGCGTCTGAAGGAAAAATATTCTGGCAAGGTAAAAATTTATGCAGGCTTTGAAGCTGACTATATTGCGGGAGTTTGCAGCCCAGATTTTAAAAATTATGAAAAGTTTAATCCTGATTTTCTGATTGGCTCTGTGCATTTTGTTCCCGGAAAAAAAGGATTTTTTGAAGCTGATGGAAGCCAAGATTCAGTTTGCAAAAAAATAAAAGAATGTTTTGGCGGAAATGTGAAGAAAGCGGTTCAGGAATATTTTTCTTTGGAACGCGAAATGCTTGAAAAATTTTCGTTTACTTTTTTGGGCCATGCGGATTTGATTAGAAAACAGAATTTAGGCGGAAGGAATCTTTTTTATGAAAATTCGCAGTGGTACAAAAACGAACTTAAGGAAGTTGCGAAGGTAGCGGCAAAGGCTGGAATTTGTGTCGAAGTGAATACAGGCGGAATTTTGAGAAGCGGAATGGCGCTTCCATATCCTTCGCCATATTTTTTGTCGCTTTTAAAAGAGAGAAACGTTCCTGTTACAATATCTTCTGATGCACATTCAACTTCTGGAATTGACTGGTGGTTTGATGAGGCTGTTGAGTACATAAAAAAATCCGGCTACACAGAACTTTCGTACTATGAAGACGGATCTTTAAAAACTCAAAAAATTTGCTAGCGGTTTTTGCGCTCTTCTTTTGCCTGGCACTCTACGCAAAGAACTGCATAAGGAAGAGCTTCAAGGCGGGCTTCTGGAATTTGTTTTCCGCATGACAAGCACTGTCCGTAAGTTTCTTGCCGGATTCTGTCCAAGGCTCTGTCAATCATTGTAAGCCTGCGCTGGTCAGCTTCTCCAAGCGAGTTAAGAAGAGTTCTGTCAATTGTGTCAGATGCAATATCTACGTCATCGCCAGATTCCAATGTGTCAACAAGCTTTGTAAGCTGCTCATTTCGTCCTGCGAGCGAATCAAGGATTTCATTTCTTTCTGCGATCAACTTTTTTTTCTGTTTATCTACAAATTCTTTTTTCATTTGAGCCTTCCCCTGTAAAACTGCCTTTGATTTCAATGTTTGATGTTGACAGTCTTAAATGTTTTGTTCATAATAGTATACGAATATTTTGTCAAAAAGGCAAACATTTTTTTGGAGGAATTGTGGCTAGTAAAGACGAGGCTATAGAAGTTGAAGGAATTGTAAAAGAAGCATTGCCTAACACAATGTTCCGTGTTGAATTAAAAAATGGCCATATTATTTTGGGACATCTTAGCGGAAAGATGCGCAAGCACTATATCCGTATTGTTCCTGGCGACAGTGTAAAAGTAGAGCTTTCGCCTTATGATTTGAACCGCGGTCGTATTATTTTCCGCGAAAGATAAGTTTGTTAAAAATGTAAAAAAGGCTGTCTAAAAACTGGGCAGCCTTTCTGTTTTTAGTATTAGTACAAATTTCGAGTTTTATAGTTTAATGTCATTGCGATAATCTATTGAAATTTTTCAATAGATTATCGCATCAAGTGCGGGAAAGACAAAATAATTTCAGATCAAAGCGATATTTTTTATTTGCGGCGTACAGTAAATTCTGCGCGCGGCGTGTTCTTTTTTATATCAGCTTTTTTCTTGTATTTTTTATAAAGAACTTCCTGAACACGGACTGCCTGTTCATTTTTTTCTGGAGAAATTTGTTTCCAAAGGCCTGTTTTTTGCAAAACGTGGCTGTGCGTGTTGTCTTGAAAATATAAAAACAAAATCTCTTTGACTGTTTTAAAGACTTTTTTGTCAGAAACAGGGAACATGAGTTCAATTCGCTTGTCAAGATTTCTTTCCATCCAGTCTGCGCTGCTTAAATAAATTTCTTCAGAGCCTCCGTTTTGGAAGTAAAAAATTCTTGAATGCTCAAGGTATCTGTCTACAATGCTTACAACTTTTATGTTTTCGCTCATTCCTTTTATTCCAGGAACTAGCGTGCAGATTCCGCGGATGTTGAGTTCTATTTTTACACCGGCATTGCTTGCTTTGTAAAGCGCTTCGATTATCTGCGGATGGCAAAGGCTGTTCATTTTGGCTACAATGTGCCCCGGAGTTTCTTTTGTGCTTTGCTGAATTTCACGTTCGATAAGCTCAAGAAGGCGGCTTTTTAATGTTACAGGCGCCATGTAAAGATGATGCATTGTCTGAAGCGCACTGTAGCCAGAAATTACATTGAAGAACAAAGTGGCATCGTTTACTAGCTCGTGGTTTGTTGTAAAGACGGACAAGTCTTGATAAAGTTTTGCGGTTTTTGGATTGTAGTTTCCGGTTCCTATGTGCGCATAACGCCGGATTCCATCGCTTTCACGTCTTACAACAAGACAGATTTTTGCGTGGACTTTTAGATTTACAATTCCGTAGACAACAATTGCGCCGGCTTTTTCAAGTTCTTCTGCCCAGGAAATATTCCGTTTTTCATCAAAGCGGGCTTTAAGCTCAACAAAAACTGTAACTTGCTTTCCGTTTTGAGCCGCCTCTTTTAATGCTTTTACAATCGGACTGTTGCTGCCTGTTCTATACAAAGTCATTTTTATTGCAAGAACCTGCTCATCGTGCGCTGCCTGATGTATAAAATTTACAACCGGCTCGTAGCTTTCGTAAGGAACATTTAAAAGAATATCCTGCTGTCTGAAAACATTCCAGTAAGTTTCTTCTTCCGGAAGCGAATTCGGAAAGAAATGCTCCCATTCAGGATAAATGTATTTTTCTGCGCCTTCAATGTTAAAAAGCTCGTCCAAAGATGAAGGGTCAAGAATTCCGCAGGCTTCGTAAACATCTTCATTTGAAAGATTTAGATGCTGCTTTAAAAATTTTAAAAGTTTTTCACTTGCAAAATCGTAAGTCATTCTTACTGCGAATGAAGACTGGCGTTTTTCAAGGACTTCTTCCATTGCCTGAATAAAATGTTCCCCGGAATCTTCGTTTACTGCAAAATCCGCGTCTCGTGCTATTTTAAACAGCATTGTTTCTTGAACTTTGTAGCCCGGAAAAAGTTTTGTTCCGTAAAGCCGGATTATGTCGTCAATAAGCGCAAACTGCTTTGTTCCTCCTGAAGACGGAAGCCACACAATTCTGTTTATTGCTGACGGAATTTGAACCAGCGCAACAATATCTGATTCCTGCGAAGTTGAAAGCGCATTCTTGATTTTTCTTACGCCTTCCATTGGTTCAAGAAGAAATGCCGCGGTCAGGCAAAGCGCGCCTACGTGAGGAAAAACATCTGTGTCAGTTCTCAATGGCGTTAAAAGCGGAAAAATTTCATGCTTGAAAAGATTTTCTGCAAATGCTTCCTGCGCCTGCGTGTAGTTTTTTGAAGGAACGTAAACAAAGCCTTCTTTTGCAAGAGATGGCAAAACGTCATTCATCAGCGTTGAATATTGAAGCTTTACAAGCGCGCGTGTTTTTTCTGAAATTTTTTTGAGCACGGCGGAATCAGTCAGTCCGCTTGCATCAGTGAAATTTTTTCCTTGGGAATTTTGAATCCGGCGTTTTATGCTTGCAACTCTTACTTGAAAAAATTCATCAAAGTTGCTTTCTGTAATTGCAAGAAACCTAAGCCGTTCCAAAAGCGGAACTTCTTTTCTTAATGATTCATTTAGAACTCTTGCGTTGAATTCAATCCAGCTTAATTCTCTGTTAAAAAATTTTGTCTTTGCCATAAGCTATACCAATACTATTTTGTAGCCAAAAATATTTTCAAACAAGTCGCCTTTTTCTGAAACGGCAAGTTTTTCCAAGGAAAGGTTGTTGTGCCCTTTTGTCCTGAACGTTATGCTGTCTTTTGCAAAAGAAATGTTGAAGTTGTACAAATGCTGCTTGTGAGTTCTGTCCAGCGCGTCCGCCACACGGAGAATTGCGCTTAGCTTTAAAACGGTCATTCTTCTGCTTCTGGATAAAAGCCTGAACTCTTCATCTTCCTGCGGCATTTTGCTTCCGCGGTGAAAACTTATTATCTGCGCAACAATGGATTTGTCGTCCCTGTTTAGTCCGAAAATTTCACTGTTGTTTACAATGTATTTTCCGTGGATATTGTGATCTTCCGCCCTGATAAACATTCCGACATCGTGAAGAATCGCGCTTATTTCAAGAAGCACGCGGACGTGGGAATCAAAGCCAAGTTCTTTTTGGAGCGCATCGTAAATTTCAAGACTGGTTTTGCGCACGTATTCAGCGTGATTTTCATCGCCTTGATATTTTTTCAAAATTGCCCTTGCGCCTGCTAAGATTTGCTGAGTAAAGTCGTTTTGAATTTCAGGATTTGAAAGCTGATTTCGGCTTAAAAGAATTCCTTCACGGATTGAAGTGTCCGGCACAATAAATTTTGTTACATTTGTGAGCTGAATGAAAAGTTTGTAAGCAACAAGCGAAATCTGAAATGTTTGCGCTTCATTGTAGCTCATTTTGAATTTTGCGATGCATTCTTCGGGCGTGTAATGCTGAACTTCATCCACGAAATTCTCAAATGCGCTGCGCTCAACTTCCCACAAAAATGGCGAAATCGGTTTTCCGACAAAAAGCGAAACAATTTTCATGTCGTTGCCAAGAACAATGAACTGCTGGATTTTGTCCAAATTTATTTCTGCATTCAGCGTATTTTTTGTGTTGCGTATAAATTCTGAAATGAATCTTCGGGCGTCGTCAAGGTTTCCCATCATGGAATGAATCATCTGCTCAATGATTACAGTTCCCAGCCTCATGCTGTGCGCCCCGATGATTCTGCCTTTTTCCATGAGCATCATTTCTGTTGCGCCGCCTGAAATATCAAGGAAAATCGAGTCATTTTGACGGATTGCAACGCTTCCTTCTTTTATGCATTCGCTTACGGCAAGATACATGAGCCGGTTTTCTTCAATTCCGTCGATTACATGGACAATGAAACCTGTTTTTACTTTTATGCGGTCAACAAATGGATCTCTGTTTTCTGCTTCGCGGACTGCGCTTGTGGCAATTACAATTGTTTCTTCCCGGCTGATTCCCCAGGCTGCCAGCTGTTCTGCATAGCGTTCAAGGATATGAAGGCAGATTAAAAGAGTTTCGCGGCTTATTGAGCGTGTGGTAAAAACATCGCGCCCCAAATTTACAGGCTGATCGCTTCGGTCGAGAATGTTAAATTTTTTCTGCGATTGGACTTCAACTGGTTCAGCAACAAGAAGCCTTATTCCTGTTGAGCCAATCTCAATTACAGCTTGAGGTGTGTTCATTTAAAATTACCTTATTCCATTAATTTTTAGAAACGCTTTGATTTGTGTTAATTTGCTGTTAAATTTGGCGTTTTCCAAAAACTATTTTGCATTTTTAGCTCTAAAAACATTCAGAGCGGAATATGTTACAGCTTGTCGATAAGCATTGAGCATTTTCCGCTTGGAATAGGAAGCGTTTTTTTCTTTTGATCCAAAATGTTGATTGTAAAATAGTAGAGTTTTTCGCTTTCCATCTGAATTTCCCAGCCGCGTTTGCTTTTGTTGCTGAGAATTGTAATAAGATTCCGCTTTAATGAAAGCTTTTCAATTCCCATGATTTCAAGGTTAGGAATAATCCAGTCTACAGTTTTTCTTGGAAGGCTTATGTTCAGGCCGATTACGTTTTCAATCATTAACGCAACTGTTGAAAGTCCGGTAAAATGCAGGAAACGTTTGCGTGGAAAATCTTTTTCGCTTCGGCAAGTTGCAGGACCTTCTTGGCACGGAAGATAGGCTTCGTACAAGTCGCCTTTCCGCTTTGAGTCCGCCGGGCTTAAAGCTTCGAGAATATAATACAAGTGCCGGATTGAACATTCGCGTGCAAATGCGTAACGTTGGTATTTTTCAAGTCCCTTTATAACCATGAAATTGAACGGCGCCAAAACCGAGCCTTTGAAGCCTTCGCCATTTTCTTTAAAGTCCGGGCTGTCCGCGCTCAAAGTAGGGAAAGGATGGTCTGTGCCGAATGTCTTTGGATTGCTTAAATGAGCAATAAGAGTGTCCGCTCTGTCTGCATTTGGAAGTTCAGCAAGCAACGGCCAGAATCCGGCTATAGTTTTTTGTGAAAGACGCTGTTCATTTTTGTCCAAATCGTAGTAAAAACCGCTTTCTACATCCCACATAAGGCTGTTTATTCTGGTTTTTAAGCTGAAGTACATTTTTTTATACTGAAAACTCAAGTCCTTGTCATTCAGAATGTCTCCAAGCGCAGACATATGCGCCATGTTGATTGCCATGCAGCAATTGAAATCGACTGGATAAAATGCGCCTTTCCGCGGAGAATTGAACATTGTTGAACATTCATGCGGAACTGAATAAAGTCCGTTTGGCTGTTTGAATGTTCTGTCAATCCATTCCATGTATTTTTGCAGCACCGGCATTACTTCTTTTATGCGGCGTTTGTTTGCGCTCTTGTGATACAAGTTGAATTCAGCCCAGGCAAAAAGCGGAAGACCAATTCCCTCTGGATTTTTTTTGTCGATAATAGGACTGTTTGTAGCTGCGTCATATTTCCATCTGATTGCTCCATTTTCTTCTTGACGCGCATAAAAATAATCTATGTTTTTGCTTGCCGGATAATTTCTATTTGAGTAAACGAGGAAAAATGATGAAAAAATTGTTTCAAGCTGATCTAATATATATTTTCCATTTACAGGATAAACAAAAAGTCCTTCGCTGTCTTGCTCGCCTGTTTCTGTGTTAATCCAATACTCAGAAAGCCAGTTCCAAGTTTTATCATAAATATCTACAAAATCCTGATCATAAAAATGGATTTTAGGGAAATCACGTTTGTTCACAATTGCTCCTGCTGCTTTTTTTCAAAAAGTTGATGTAACGGCATTTTGGCTAATTATAGCACATATTTCTTTAAAATGACAAAAAATAGTGAAAAAATTTATTTTTTTTCGCTTCAATTTCAACTTGGGAAAAATAAGATTGCCGTTCTGGGCACGGCATTTTGTTGTCATTTTCGCACTTTTGCAGAATTTTTTTCCTGAGAATTTTTTACTGTTCTGCGGAAGTTGAATTTGGCGTGTTGCTTTCTGAATTTGAAATTTCAGAAGGATTTTCTTCTGCGGAAACTGGATTTTGCGCTTCTGGCTCTGCTTTTTTAGGCTCTGGAGCCGGTGGTTTTGGCAGCTGCGGAACTTTTGACAAATCTGCGGTTGTTTCAAAAGTTCTTGGTCCGTCATAAAAAAGCCTTATAAGCTCCATTTTTGACTTATGGCGCGATTTTATAAACAGCGAGCGTGAAGAATTCTGGTAAACATAGCCAGATGAATTGTAAGTTTCAAAACGCGGATCTGTTCTGAACATTTGGCTCTGAATTTCAATTTTTCCGTGGAAATTAGGAATTCCATTCAGCATAATGTAATGCGTTAGTGACAATGGGAAATCTATGAAAATATTTGCTGTGTTTGCTGGCTCTTGTGTGTAAAAGATCGATTTTGCGCAAGTCCATGCCCAGACGCAAGTGCTTCCGTACCAGCCAAGAATTTCTGTGTGCGGATAAAAATAATTGTTTTTTACTATAATAGGATAAATGTTTGCGATTGTCCTTATGCTTGTGTCCGCCCCTGCAAGACTTGAATAAATCATCAGGTTTCCGGCTTGAACCAGAACTTTGTTTACTTGCAAGTTTCCAAGTTTTTGCAAAGCATCTCCAGTAAAGACTGTTTCAAAAATGTCCATTGAATTTTCTGCGTCTTTTTGAATTTTTATGATTCCGTTTTCAATTTTGCAGTTTTCCTGAATGGAATTGACGCAGGTTTCTATTACAGCTTCAAGCGGCTGAACGAGCGCGGAATCTTTGCCTTTTAAATTTGTGTAGACGCTTATAATTCCGGCTGCTTGAAATGGCGAAAATTCTCTTGCCTTTGAAACAGTTTCTATAAGATTTTTTACTGCCAAAGATTTTTTTTCACGCAAAATGTAATCGGAAATTCCTTCAACTGTGAAAACTTCCGCTGAATTTGACTGCACAAGAGACGCATATTTTTCAGTTTGAACTGAAAGGCTTCTGCTCATTGAAACAAGATTGTTAAAATATGGAGAAGAAATGTAAGTGCGCTTGTTTCCTTTTTTGAACGAATCTGGAATTGAATCGATTGCCTGATTGTATTTTCCTTGTGAGGCAAGTTCCGCAACGTAAGCCGTGATGTCAGTTTCAGAAAGCGAGTCGATTTTTGCCTGCGCCAATGCGGACTGGACTTTTTCAACAAGGCTGTAGCGGATTTTTGTTGTAAGTTCTCTGATTTCACTGTCACTAGTTCCCTTGAGGTCGGCAACAAGGTCAAATGTGAATTTTTTTGTAGGATTGTAATGCGAGTATTGCGCCGCGGAATCTGTTTTTGTAAACGCAATTTTTTCCGCGTTGAATCCGTGGGATGTAAAACTGAAAATTCCGTCTTTTGAAGTTACAAGAATATTTGCCGGTGAAACATTTTCCGTGCTGTAGGTTTGCGCAATTTTATATGGAAGGAAAATTTCGGTGCAGTTTTCAGGCGGAACTGCAAGAATTGCAAGCGCAGTTGAATTTTCTTCATCTTGAATTTGGCGGAACATTATGTGCGCGCCACCGTTAAATGAAAATTCCACGGAATCGGCCAGCTCTTCATAGGATTCAAGAAAAAGCGGCCTTAAATTTCCGCTGGAATCTTTTGCAGTTACAGGATTTTTGTCGTCCGCTGAAAATGTAATGCCTTTAAAAGATACTTTTATCTGATTTTTTAAGCTTGTCCCGTTGTTTTCCGTTTGAATCTGTGAAATTGAAAAATTTAAGTCTCCTAAAGATTTTGAAAATACAGAGTTGGACTTAAATTGAATAACAAAAATGCCGACAATAATAGCTGAATAAAGGAGTGTAAGTCCAAAAAACTTTCTTACAGGATGTTTACGCATAACTTTGCTATTTTATATTTAAAAAGTTTAAAAGGCAATAAGCATTCTGGAATATGAGGAATTATGAAAAGTTCGGTAAAAACTACGTTGACGGAGCTTTTGGCTGCGGTTGTTCTTGTTGTGGCGGTTGCTATTATTTTGAGCATGGGGCTTTCTTCTTGCGCTTCCACTGAAAAACCTGTAGAGCCGGCTCAAACTGCTGAAACTGAAAAAAAATCAGAAACAAAGAAAAAAGCTGAATATTCAAAAACTGATTTTATGGAAGATTTGAAGTCAGTTTTGAATAAAGACGGACCAGAAGAGGCTCTTTCACTTTATGAAACTAAACTTCCGGCAAAATATGCGGATGATTTTGATTTGCTTTTTTTAAAGGCAGCGATAAATGTGAGCGCAGAAAATCTTGATGAAGCGCAGGCTCTTTGCAATGAGCTTTCACAACGAGATCCGCAGAATGATGATGTTGCTTCTCTTGCGGTTGCGATTGCAAAAATGAAAGGCGACAATGCTGAGCGCATAAAACAAGTTAATTCTCTTTTGGCAAAAGACAAGCTGAATTCCGCAGCGAACGTGGAGCTTGGCGAGGATATGTTTTTAAAGAAAAACTACAAGCAGGCAAAAATTTATTATAAAAGAGCTTTAGTCCGCGAGCCAGAAAATATTGATGCTTTGCGCGGAGCCGGACAATGCGACTATTACCTTGAAAATGATGACGAGGCAGAAAAAACTTTTAAAAAGATTCTTGAGATTGACCCGAAAAACACCCAGGCTTTTTTGTATTTAGGAAAACTTGCCTACGCCGCAAATGAATATAAAATTGCTTCTGACTATGCAAAGCAGGCGCTTGATACGGATTCTGAAAACTATGAATGCAATATGGACTACGGAATGTACGAGCGTTATCTTGGGCATTACAAAAATGCGGAAACTGCCTGGACAAAGGCAATTGAAATTGAACCGGATTATTTTTTAGCTTATGCGTACCGGGCAGGGCTTTATGACGAGCAGGACATTTTTGCAAAGGCAATGGAAGATTACAAAAAAGTCATTGAGCTGAATCCGAATTATTACTACGCTTATGAAAGCCTTGGAATTCTTGCTCTTCACGAAGAAAACTGGACGACTGCACGTGAAGCTTTTATGAAGTGCTACGATTCCAATAAAAATAATATTTCTTATCCGCTGATGATTACTTACTGCTATTACAAGGAAGGCAACGGAACTGAAGCGAAAAATTTCAGCAATCAGGTTCTTAGAAAAATGGACAGAAATACAATTGAATATTCTATGCTCCGGGTTTTCCATGACAGGGCAGGCGAGCGTCCTTTGCCGCAGAGAATTTCCGCAATGACAAACAGAAATTTGCAGGGAAAAATGTACTATTATCTTGCGCTTTTTTATGATATGTTTGGTGGAGCAGAACTTGCCAATGAATATTACGCAAAGGTTGTCAGCATGAACAGCCCGATGTTTTTTGAATTTCGTTTGGCAGAATGGAGAACAAAAGGAAAAGTTCCTTTAAAATAATTTTTTATGGAAGAAAACAAGTCAACACAAAAAATCCTTGAGCTTAATGGAAGAAAATTTATTCTCATTGGCACAGCGCACGTTTCAAAAGCCAGCATTTCGGAAGTTGAAAATGCGATTGAAGAGCAGAAACCGGATTCTGTTGCAATCGAGCTTGACGAAAACCGATTGAAAAACATGGAGGATAAAGAGTCCTGGAAAAAAATGGACATAATTGAAATCCTCAAGAAAAAGCAGGGATTTCTTTTGCTTGCGAACATTGTCCTTTCAGCTTATCAAAAGCGCATGGGGGAAGACGCCGGAATAAAGCCCGGAGACGAAATGGCGGCTGCAATCAAAAAAGCCAAGGCGCTTGGAATTCCGCAGATAATGGTTGACCGTCCTGTAACAGTTACGTTGCGCCGTGCCTGGGCAAAAAATTCTTTTATGGGAAAATGCAAGTTGCTTTCATTGCTCATTGCCACTGCTTTTTCCAAGGAAGAAGTTTCAGAAACTGAAATTGAAAATTTAAAACAGTCCAGCGAAATGGACACAATGATGCAGGAGCTTTCGTCTTATCTTCCAGCTGTAAAAGAAGTTCTGATTGACGAGCGTGATTTTTATCTTGCTTCAAAAATTTGGTCTTGTCCGCAAAAAAATATTCTTGCAGTTTTGGGAGCAGGACATTTGCCGGGAGTTTCTTCCCATCTTGAAAAAATTGCGGCTGGAAAAGAAATTCCTGATGTACGCGCAATTGAGAAGGTTCCAGAAAAATCAGCTGGAGCAAAAATTGTTTCCTGGATAATTCCGATTTTTATTTTGGGACTTATTGTTGCGGGCTTTGTTGTTGGTGGAATTGAAAAAGGCGCAGACTTGATTGGAAGCTGGTTTTTGTGGAACGGAATTCTTGCGGCTATTGGAGCGGCTGTTGCGGGCGGACACATTCTTGCAATTTTGGTTTCTGCTGTTGGCGCGCCGTTTACTTCGCTTTGTCCGTTTATTGGAATTGGATTTGTTTCTGGAATTGTTCAGGCTCTTGTAAAAAAGCCGGCAGTTGAGGACATGGAAAATTTGCAGGCTGATGCTTCGAGCGTAAAAGGCTTTTATAAAAATAGAATTCTCCGCGTTCTGCTTGTTTTCTTTTTGTCTTCAATTGGAAGCAGCATTGGAACTTTTTTTGGCGGCGCAAGTTTTATTTCAATTTTTACACGGTGATTTGCAATGGAAAAAATTGAGCCTGCGCTTTATCTTATTCCTGTAACTTTGGGCGAAACAGAATACCAAAAAGTTCTGCCTGAATACAACCGCAAAATTATCCGCGGAATAAAAAATTTCATTGTTGAAAACCGCCGCTCTGCAATTCGATTTTTAAAGCTTGCTGATTCATCGATTGATATTGACTCGCTTGAATTTCTTGAGCTTAATGAGCATTCCGACCTTGCAAAAATTTCAAATTATCTTGATCCGCTTTTAAAGAAAAAACTTCCGATGGGAATTATCTCAGAAGCTGGATGTCCTGCTGTTGCTGATCCTGGAGCTGCTGTTGTTGAAATGGCACAAAAAAAAGGCTTGAAGGTTGTTCCGCTTTCCGGTCCGTCTTCGATGATTATGGCTGTAATGGCAAGCGGATTGAATGGCCAGAGTTTTGCATTTAACGGCTATCTTCCTGTTAAGCCGAATGAACGCGCCGCAAAAATAAGGCAGCTTGAAAACCGCGCTTGGAACGAAAAGCAGACGCAGCTTTTTATAGAAGCTCCATATAGAAATTTAAAAATGCTGGAATCTATTTTGAATTCGTGCCGGAATGAAACTCGCGTTTGTGTTGCGGCAGGTCTTACAACTGAACAGGAATTTATCAGGACGCTTTCTGTGGCTGAATGGAAAAAAGCAATCGAGCCTCCTATAAATAAAGTTCCAGCGATTTTTTTAATTTACCGGAGCTGAAAGATGAGCATAATTTTAATGGGCATTAAGCACTGCGGAAAATCAACACAAGGCCGCATAATAAGCAAAAAACTTTCAGTGCCTTTTTTTGACACGGACGATGTGATTTTAGAAATGACAGGAAAAACTCCGCGACAGATTTATACAGAATTTGGAAACGAAGGTTTTCTGGATGCTGAAGAAAAAGCCTGTTCATTTTTACTTGAAAAAATAAATTTTTCCGCTGAAAAAAATGCGGTTATAGCGACTGGTGGCGGAATCTGCGGAAATAAAAAAGCTCTCGATGTTTTAAGAAAAATAGGAACTTTTGTTTTTTTAAAGACTCCAGAAAGAATTGCCAGCTTCCGTGTTTTAAGGGAAATTTCTGTTGCTCAAGATGGAACGCTTTCAAATGTTCCTGCTTTTATTGCAAAAAAAAATCCACGTTCAATAACCGATGCAAAAAAAATTTTCCATGACTTTTTTATTGAACGTGAATGTATTTATGAACAGCTTGCTGATGTTGTTATTGATATGTCCAGCTCTTCAAAAGAAACAAATGCTGCAAAAATAATAGAGGCTGTTTCTTCTAAAGTTTAGTTTTCGCAGCCACAGTTTCCATCGCAGTTGCTGCAGCCTCCGTCTGAACATTCGCCTCCACAGCCGCCGCTGCAATTTCCGCCGCAACCGCAAGATGGAGGATTCAGTTCTTCTTCTGTTGCATTGCGCACGTCTGCAATTTCAATTTCAAAATGAAGCCGTGTTCCTGCAAGCTCATGGTTTGCGTCAACTGTTATTTTATCGTTGCTGATTTTTGTAACGCGAACAATTTGCGGCCCGGAAGCTGTCATTGCTTGAAAAGCCATTCCAACTTCTATAGGAACTCCGTCTTCAAAATTTGAACGGTCAACGTCTGTAACAAGTTCTTTTCTATATTCTCCGTAGCCATCTTTTGCTTCAAGAACTACGTTGAATTTATCTCCGGGATTTTTTCCTGCCAACTGCTCTTCTAGCTTAGGCAAAAGATAGCCGCGTCCGTGAACATAATCTAAAGTTTTTTCAGTGGAAGAATCGAGGACTGCTCCTTCATCATTTTTCAATACATAATGGATAGAAACATATTTGTCGTTTTCAACTGTCATCGCTTAGTCCTGTACAACTTCGGAAATTTCGGGGCAGGTTTCTTTTAAGTAGCGTTCGATTCCCATTTTAAGAGTCATTGTTGCCATTGGACATGAACCGCAAGCTCCAGTGAGTTTTAGATGAACTTTATTTTCATCATCGATATTTATAAATTCCATGTCGCCGCCGTCTGCATTAAGCTGCGGGCGGAATGCTTCCAAAGTTTCTTTTACTTTTGCAATGAGAGCTTCGTCTGCCATTTCTACCTCTAAAATTTTATTTTTCTAAAGATACAAAATTTGGCAGATTTATGCAATGATTCACTTTTTTGATTTTATGCCATGTTTTCAAGCTTGCGGTTTATTTCGAGAATTCTTGTGTGAAGATAATGGTCAGCGGCAAACTTTTCCATAATGCCAAGAGGCTTTTCGTCGTTGTCTACAATCGGCATTGATTCCGTGTCTGCATCGCTGAATTTTTTATAGACATCGGGAAGTGAATCTTCAGGGCTGCAAGTGCAAATAGGCTTGTCCATAATGTCAACAGCAAGAAGCGTGTCTGCAAATTCTCCAATCATGAGGGTTTCTTTTAAATGCTCAAGCGTGATTATGCCGGAAAGTTTTCCAGATTCACTTGAAGCGACTGCAAATGACTGGTTGTGGTGAGTTTCAAAATTTTTAAGTATATGGCAGATTTTTTCTGTTTCACTGACAATTGCGTGGCTGTCGGCGCAGCAAATTTTTTCACTTCCCCAAGTAACGTCTTTTACTTTTGAAGATTTTAAAATATCGTCTTCTGTTATGGCAAGACCAACTTCGCCGGCTTTTGTAACGCCATGTTTTACGCAGACTGGACCAATCAGCTGAACGATAAAAGTTGTCGCCGTGATTATCAATATAATAGAAGGTCCGATTGAATTTTCAAAGTCGTTGCTGGCTGCAATGCTAAGTCCGATTGCGACTCCGGCTTGGCTTAAAAGACACCATGGCAAAAAGTCGTGGACTGTCTGCGGAGCTTTTGTTATCTTTGCGCCAAGACGTGCGCCTATGGATTTGCCTAAAGTTCTTCCTGCAACATAAACAATTGCAAGAATTCCCAAGACTGGTGTAACAACCCAAATGTTCAGTTTTGCGCCAACAAGCACAAAAAACAAAACGTAAATTGGCGGCGTGAATTTTTCAACAAGGCTGAATATCGGGCGTGTTTTTGCAGGAGCAAAGTTCACCATAAAAAATCCCAAAGACATTGCGGCAAGAATGTTGTCTAGTCCTAAAATTATGCAGACTCCTGTGGAAAGGAAAAGTCCTCCAAGGCCGAATGAAAGAACTCTGCCTTCATCTTTCATAAGATTTTTTACAACAAAAGTTACAAGCGCGCCAAAAATGCTTCCGGCTATAATAGAGCCAAAAATATCTTTTGCAATATTCAGCATCTGCATTCCAAGTGGCTGTCCTTGTCCGCCAAGCAAAGGCGAAACAACCGTAGATGCAACTGCGTACAAAATCAGCGCAACCGCGTCATCCATTGCGACAATTCCAAGAGTTGTTGTTGTTAAAGGTCCGCGTGTTCTGTATTCTTTTAAAACATCAGTTGTTGCAGCCGGTGCTGTTGCCGCGCATATTGCTCCAAGAATCAGTCCGAAAGAAATCGCAGTTTTGAAATCTTTCATAAAAATGTATGCGACTAAAGTAACAAAAAATCCTACAACAAAAAATGGAGTTACAGATTCGCCGATTAAAATTCCAACGAACTGCTTGCCGTATTTTTTTATTACACCGATTTTTAGTTCCGCGCCGATTAAAAATCCTATTAAAGAAAGAGCGATTGTGTTTACTGGATTTAATGCGATGATTGTTTCAAGACGCAGAATTTGAAAGCCTGAAGATCCGATTAAAATTCCGATTACAATATATCCTACGACTTGCGGAATTTTCAGTTTTTGAAAAATGCGTCCACCGAGCGCACCAAAGAACATAATGATTCCAAGTAAAAGAACAAACTGTGTTCCCTGCAAATGCGAAAAATGAAATGCCTGCGGCAGAACCTGTGCAAACGGGTCAGTCATAATTTTATCTCCGTTTATAAAATTAAAAGGAATTGAAAAATTTTAGAATTTTCTAAAAGCGAAATGTATTCTAGTTTCATTTCATAATTTCTTCAACAACTTGCGATGTGCTTAGTCCGTAGTAAAGATAGCCGTACATCGCCGCCGCTGAAACAACTTTGCGTCCATATTCTCTTGTTTCAGAAAATGGAATCGCTTCTAAAAATAAATCCCTTGGCAAGGCTGAAGTTCCGAATTCAAGATTTGCGCTTTTTACCCAGGAGCGAACTCTTGAGATTCCGCCGTTGTAAGAAAGAATTGCAAGTATGGAAGAGCCGTCAAGCCTTCGCCTAAGTTCTTCAAGATAAAATGAGCCAAACCTTATATTTGTCGTGCTGTCTGTTAAATCGAATTGCGCCACTTTAAGTTTTCGTGCAACATCTGCGGCAGTTCCTTCCATAAGCTGCGTAAGGCCTTTTGCGCCTGCATTGCTTTTTGCATTCGGATTAAAAAAGCTTTCGCTTCTGATTAGCCCGTAAAGAAGATATTCCGGCTGCGAAAAATCCTGGCAATATTTTTGGACGCTCTCTTTAAAATACTGCGGAAATGAAAGCTCCAGAAGTTTTTTTTGAAAAGGCTTGTCTTTTGAAAACAACCTTCGGGAAGCAATTCTGATGCTTTCTTGTTCTTTTCCGCACTGGCTTAAAAACTCTGCAATTTTTTCCGTGCATTCTATTCCGATTTTATCTTGAAGCTTTTGGTACTCTGGATAAATAAATTCTTTAAGTCCGAAGTCCGCATAGCCAAGCAAAAGCTTTTCTGCTTCTGAATCCGGCTGAATTTCTTTTTTATTTCCTGTTGAAAAAATAATTTCTTCTGCTTTTGTTTTATCCAGCTCCAAATTTTTTATTGCAAGAAATCTGTAGTACAAATCGCTTCCGCTTTGAAGTGCCTGCAAAAAAAGCCTTTGTTCCTCTTCTGATTTTTCTTTAGAAGGCTTGATAAAATTTTCCTGAATGAGCCGGGCGGAAATGTATGAGTACTTTGCAGAAATTTCTGGGCTTGCTTTTCCATAAATCAAATCTGCGGTTTTAAAAAAATCATTCCAGGCATGAAGTGAAAGAAGCCGCACCGAAAGCGTTTCAAAAAAATCATCAAAGTAAGAAGGATTTTTCCATTCGCTTCTATATTGCTCAATTGCATCGATTGTTTTTGGAAGTGAAATTTTTAAAAGGCAATTTAAATAATACCAAAGCGCATTGTCAAAATTTCTGTCTGACAAAGATTCCTGCATTGCAAAAACAAATCTGTTCAGTGCTCTTGTTTTGTAGGAATCATCTTTGTCGTAAAGCCGTCCTGAGTAAAAGCTGGCGTAAAATTTGCAGTCGTCCGGCAAATTCTTTTTTATGGAATCAAGATAAAGCGCATTTGAAAAAAAATTGTTTGAGCCATACAAAAACGCTTTTCCTGCATCGCTTAAAATTTGCGGCAAAAGAAATTTTTTGTTTTCAAGAATTGATTTTGCATTTGAATATGCGGCGACATAATTTTTTGTAAAAATATCAGCACGCAACTGAATAACATTTGATTCTTCTGTTTCCTCTGATTTGAATGTTTCACAAAAAAGCTTGTAATGCAAATCAGAAAATGTTCTTGAAACGCACCACTCAAAAAATTCCTTGCTGAATCTTGAGTCATTTTTTTTCTGCATTGAAGAAAGCCTGTAATATGCGGTTTCATTAAGGCAGTTTTTTAAATCAATTTTTTCTGTGAGGCGGATTACTCTTGCATATTCTTTGTTTTTTAAAAATTCTTTTGCGGCTGCAAGCTTGGTTTCTTCATCTGGAAATTTTTTGTATAAACTGTAGCTTCTGTTTATGCGCTCTTGAACGTTTCCAAGCTGCGAAAGTTTTTCCATTGAACGTCTTGCAATTAATGGAGACGCTTTTTTTTCAGCTTTCTTTAAAAGATGTTCCGCCTGACGCTCATTTCCATTTTCAAGAGAAAGAAGCGCCATAAAATATGCGGAATCTTGCCCATACTTTTTTTGCAGAGAATTATTTTGTGCGCATCCAAATCCTGTAAAGCTCACCAAGACAATCAGGCAGGAAATAAATACACGGACTTTTTTCATCAATAATATAAAAAACTAAATGCCAAAAAATTACTCCGCCGGAATAAGAATCCAATGCCCGGAAATAATGTGGTCAGGATTTTTTATGCCGTTGTAATTTGCAATCCGCTTGTATTTCCATGGAGTTTTATAGTAGGCATTTGAAATGTCCCACAAAGTGTCTCCCCAGACAATTTTGTAGCGGATGTCTTCAATTGGTTCTGGAACCGGAGCTGGCGGTTCTGGCACAACAGATTCTGGAGTTTCTGCAATTACAATTTCATCTTCTTTTGCAGGAATTGGCTCTGGTTCAGGCGGAAGCTCTGCGATTTCTGTTTGCTGATTAATTTCTTCAGAAGGAAGATTTGTTACTTGTTCCTGCTCTGAAATTTTTTCAGTGTGCTTTCCAAAAATATTCAGTTTGGAAGGAATTACAAAAAGCACAAGAAGAGCTGCAATCACGCAGATTATTGCGCAGACCACGCAGATTATTACTGGCGCTTTTGTTTTTCTTTTTATTTCGTCTTCTTCGCTGTATGAAGATGAGGAGCCTTGCATTGTTTCTTTGTCGTAAAGATTGCTGAACATATTTGTGTTTGGCTGAAATGTCGGATCTTTTGGCTGCTCTTCGTTTTCTTGCGGAATTTCTGGCTCATCGTCAAATTCCGGCGGAAGAGAAAAATCATCATCAGAAAGAGGCTCTTCTGTTTTTTCATCCTCAAAATCTGGAAGTGAAAATTCTGTGTCATCAAAATCAGGCAGCTCGTTGTTTTCTTCGGAAGCTTGAGTTTCAGGCTCTGCCGGTTCTGCTGGCTCTTCGTCTTCAACTGATTCCGTGCTGTCAAAATCCGGAAGGTCGTTTATTTCTGTCTGGTCATCTGGAACTTCAACTTCTGTGTGGTCAACGTCAATCACATTTTCTTCTGAAGGAACTTCTGAAATTTCCTGCTCTGGAATTTCTTGTTCTTCTGCTTCTATAGGCTCGTCTGTAAATTCTTCCTGAATGTCTGTGTCTGGCTCTTCAAAAACTTCTGTCTCAAAATTTTCCATTTCTTCAATTTCAGGATGAAGCTTTGTGTTGTCCGGCACGAAAGTTTTGTCATCATCTTCATCAAGGAATGAATCCGCAGAAATTTCTTCATTTGCGTCTGAAGGAAATTCTGGAAGATCCAAACTGTCTTTGCCAAAAATTTCTTCATCCGCGGAAGATTCTGGATCAGTCTGAGGCTCTGAATTATTCAGGTCGTCAAAATGAAAGTCATCGTCATTTGTTTTTTTTGCCTGCTCTGCAACAAAATCCGCAAGTCCTGCATTCGCAAGATCGCTGTCAGAAATTGTAACTGGCGCATCTTCTTCTTGGGGAATTTTTTCTGGCTGGCTTGCCTCTGAATGAGTGCGGGATGCGAGGGTAACTTGGATTTCGCTTTTCTTTCCAGTTTCAAGGTCGCGGATTTCTGCGGAAAGCTCGTTGTTTTTGTCCACGTCGATTGCAAGGCACAAAGTCGGCTCTCCGTTTTGATGTGGATTCAGATTTGTAATTTCAAGCGTATCAACATATTCTGCGCCTTCGAGTGTTCCGGTTTCCGTTCTATATACATCGACCTGAACTTTTGTCTGGTTGTCCATGACCGTTGTCAAGTCAATAGTTTTCTTTTCTGGATTGCCTTCTTCCAAAAGCGGATAGAAAGTTCCGTCTGCGAGTTTTATTCCAATAGACTTCATATTGCACCCTCTGAATAAAAAGATTCCCTTGTTCTGATTTTCGGAAAAAACAAAGCGGATGTTTAGGGGAAAAATTGTCAGTACCAAGGAAATTGCAGGAACGGATGTCGTCATTGCCGGACTTGACCTGATAATCCTATAAAAATTGCATCAGAAAAAAATTTAACAAAAATTTATAAAAGTACTTGACAAATCCTGGGGGGGGGTACAATGGAGACTGCTGAATTTTTTTTCAGCGTAATCTATTTTTCAAGGAGTGAACTTATGAGAAAGTTTGCTAAAATTTCAGCTGTATTGGCAGCTATGGTTCTTGCGCTTGCATTTGTAGGCTGCAAAGATGACGATGATGACGACGATCCAAGTGTTGTAACAACTTGGTATTGCACAGAAACGGATGAAGATGACGGTTCTGTTGTTACAGAAACTGTTTATTTCTATGATGATAACACATTTAAGGCAGTTGAATCTTCTGAAGGTGTAAATGTTACTTTTGCGACTGGAAGTTATACTGGTGATACAACAAAAGATGGAAATATCGTAATAACAATAAAGAAGATTGTAAAAGGCGCGCTTGATGATTCAGACTCATTAGAGCTTGTTGATGTTCCTGCAGAATATGCTTCTTATTTTGTTTTGAAAGCTACAATCAATGGAAATACAATGAGTTCTATTGATGGTGATGGCGAGCTTTCTGCTTGGATTAAAAAATAACTTTTTCTTCACTGAATAATTTTTAGGCTGTCAGTTCTTGAAATTCACTTCAAGCAATTGGCAGCCTTTTTTGTCTTTAAAATTTTCTATTGTAAAAGCCGCATATTCGTGTTACTATAAAAAGATACATACACTTTTTAATCTTTTTGAGGTTTTTCGCAATGTCAAAGAAAATGATAATGGGAAACGAGGCGATTGCCTTGGGCGCGATTTGTGCCGGGGTAAATGTAATTTCCGGCTATCCGGGAACGCCTTCATCAGAGATAATAGAATTTGCGGCAAAATACATAAAGCAGACCGGAGCCTACGTTGAATGGTCGGTCAACGAAAAAGCAGCTCTTGAAGTTGCGGCTGGAGCTTCGTATTGCGGTGCACGGACTTTAGTTACAATGAAGCAAGTTGGACTGAATGTTGCCGGCGACCCTGCAATGTGTCTTTCCTACGTTGGCGTAAAAGGCGGAATGGTAATTGTAAGCGCGGACGATCCCGGACCAATCAGCTCGCAGACAGAGCAGGACACAAGGATGTACGGTGCGTTTTCAAAAATTCCAGTTTTTGATCCAAGCTCGCCGGAAGAAGCCTTTGAGATGATTCAGCAGGCATTTGAATTTTCTGAAAGATACAATACGCCGGTATTGCTTCGTCCCACAACAAGAGTTGACCACGGATACGCAAGCATGGAAATCCCGGAGCTTCCAAAGGCAAAAAAAATTGAAGGATTTGAAAAGGACACAAGCCGCTGGGTAATTTTTCCGCGCACATCTTTTTTGAACCACAAGCGGATTTTTGAGCGCAACGAATTTATTCTTCCGTCTGAATTTTCAAAAAACAAATTTAATTTTATAGAAAACAAAACGTCCAAAAGCAAAAAGGGAATCGTTGCAAGCGGCGTGAGCTATTGCTATGCAAAGGAAGCTTTGGAAATTCTTGGTGAAAAAAATATTCCGGTTTTAAAAATCGGAACGCCTTATCCGTTTCCTTCTGAACTTGCAAAAAATTTCTTAGCGGACGCAGAAGAAGTTCTTGTAATTGAAGAGCTTGACCCGGTTATTGAAAACGAGCTTTTAAAGCTGTGCGGAAAAAATCATCTTGAAAATAAAATCCACGGAAAGCTCACAAAAGAAATTCCTGAGGCTGGAGAATATTCTGTGGAAATTGCAAAGCAGGCAATTGCAAAATTTCTTGGGCTTGAACTTTCAGAAAATAAAATTGAGCTTCCGCCTCTTCCTGTGCGTCCTCCGGTTCTGTGCGCAGGCTGTCCTCACCGTGCAAGTTTCTATGCGGTAAAACAGGCGATGAAAGGCGAGAAGACAGTCTACTGCGGCGACATCGGGTGCTACACTTTGGGAAACGCCAAGCCGCTTGATATGTGCGACACTTGCCTCTGCATGGGCGCGGACATAACCATGGCGCAGGGATTCTTTCATGCGGAAAATGACAGACACTGCTTTTCATTTATCGGCGACTCGACTTTCTTCGCTTCGGGAATCACCGGCGTTGTTAATGCGGTCTACAATCAGGCGCGTCAGACAATCTGCATTTTGGACAATTCCACAACTGCGATGACAGGACATCAGCCTCATCCCGGAACAGGCGTTACGATGATGGGCGAAATCACGGAAAAAATCAGCATCGAAAAAATCCTCAAGGCGGTCGGAGTTGAGCCTGTTGTTACGGTGAATCCGTTTGACTTGGAAGAAAGCATTGCGGCGGTGAAGGAATGCGATTCGCACGAGGGAGTCAGCGCAGTTATTTTCAAGTCTCCGTGCATCGCCCTTTTGCGCAAGGAAGAATTCAAGGAATTCAGAAAACCCGCTCTCTGCGTTGAAAATGAAAAATGCATTGGCTGCAGAAAGTGCATAAACGAAATCGGCTGTCCCGCGCTTGGCATGAACGGCAAAAAAGCACAAATTGATTCATCGCTCTGCACGGGCTGTTCATTGTGCTCGCAAATTTGCCCGGTAAATGCGATTGCTTCAAAAAAATAAAGGCGGAAAAAATGAGTGTGAATATTTTGATATGCGGAATCGGCGGACAGGGAACTGTTCTTGCCGCGAAATTTTTGGATCAGGCGGCTCTTCTTTGCGGACTTACGGTTCATTCTGCGGAAACAATTGGAATGGCTCAGCGCGGCGGTTCAGTTGTAAGCCATGTTAGAATCGGCGAAAACTGCTGGTCGCCTCTCATTCCACTTGGTCAGGCAGACATGATTATTTCTTTTGAAATGACAGAAGCTGTAAGAAACATTCAGTATTTAAAACGTGGCGGAACAATTGTTGTGAATAAAAAAGTTACGTTGTCTTCTGCTTGCGCCGGAAAAGAAAATTCAGCCGATGAAAATTCGCTTCTGGAATTCCTGAATAAAAACTGCGGTTCTGTCTGCGTTGTTGATTCAGAAAAAATTTGCTGCGAGCTTGGCACTTCAAAAGTTGTAAACACAATTCTTTTGGGCGCGGCGGCTTCACGCGGAATAAACGGAATCAGCATAGAAAAAATAAAGGAAGCTTTAAGAACAACGGTAAAACCAGCGTTGGTTGACATTAACATAAAAGCACTGGAAAAAGGTTTTGGAGGAAAAAAATGAAATTGAATGAAAAGCAGCTTGCTCAAGTTGACAAGCAAATTAAGCGTCTTATTGCAGGCGACAGTTACTACGGAAAAATTTTGAAAGAGAAAAAAATTACCGGCGTTTCAAGTCAGGAAGAATTTGAGGCACTTCCATTTTCCAGCAAGGACGATTTGCGCAATGCATATCCGCTTGGAATTCAGGCTGTTCCGGATGAAGAAATTGTTAGAATCCACTCATCGTCAGGAACAACTGGAAAGCCGGTTATAATTCCGTACACTGCAAAAGATGTTGACGACTGGGCGATTATGTTTGCGCGCTGCTATGAAACTGCCGGAATCACAAAAAAGGACAGAATCCAAATTACGCCGGGCTACGGACTTTGGACAGCGGGAATCGGATTTCAGGCTGGATGCGAAAAACTTGGCGCAATGGCAATTCCGATGGGACCGGGAAACACAGAAAAACAGCTTCAGATGATGCAGGATTTAAAATCAACTGTAATCACGGCGACTTCTTCTTACGCTCTTTTGCTTGCGGAAGAAATCAACAAGCGCGGACTTAAAGATAAAATTTATTTGAAGAAAGGCGTGTTCGGTTCTGAACGCTGGTCAAAAAAAATGCGCAAGTATATCAAAGACGAACTTGGAATTGAGCTTTACGACATTTACGGACTTACAGAAATTTACGGACCGGGAATCGGAATCAGCTGCGAAAAAGAAAGTGGCATTCATTATTGGGACGACTATATTTATATAGAAATAATCGATCCAAAAACTGGAAAAAATTTGCCGGACGGAGAAGAAGGCGAAATCGTAATTACAACTCTCGTAAAGGAAGGCGCGCCGCTTTTAAGATTCAGAACGCACGACATTTCAAGAATCATTCCTGAAAAATGCAGCTGCGGAAGATGCTATCCGAGAATCGACATGATAAAGGGAAGAAGCGACGATATGTTTAAAGTTCACGGCGTGAATATGTTCCCAAGCCAAGTTGAAGAGTTGCTGCAAAATGTTGACGGAGTTTCAAGCGAATATTCAATTGCGATTGCGCACGACGACGAAATCAACAAGGACATTATGATTCTTACTGCGGAAGCCGAGGGTAGAGTGAACTTTGAAGAAACCGCAAAAAAAATCGGTGAAATGTTCAAGTCGAAAATCGGCGTAACTCCAAAAATTACAATTGTTCCGGTTGGCACTCTTCCACGCAGCGAAAAGAAAACAAAGCGCGTAACCGACTACCGCGACAACTGAAATAGAGTTTGCAACAACTTGAATAAATTGGTAGAATAAAAAAATATTTACAAACAGAATTTTATTGGAGAAACTATGAGCGATAAAAAAGATTTATGTCCATGCGGTTCAGGTAAAGATTACGCTGAATGCTGCGAAAAAATTATTAAGGGCACTGAAAAAGCAAAGACTGCTGAATCTCTAATGAGGGCGCGTTATACAGCTTACGTAAAACATGAAATTGATTTCATTATCAATAGCTGCGAGAAAGGCGAGAAAATTGCAGAAATTGACCGAAAGGCCACTGAAGACTGGAGCAACAACAGCACTTGGCATGGCTTAAAAATTCTTCGCACAGAAAAAGGAACAGAAAGCGATGATGAAGGCATTGTTGAATTTGAAGCTGAATACACTTCAAAAGGAATGCACGACATTCACCACGAAATTGGCGGCTTTAAAAAAGTAAACGGCGAGTGGTTTTACAGCGAAGGCATGATGCGCCCGACAACAGTTGTAAGAGAAGGCAGAAAGATCGGCCGCAATGAACCTTGCCCTTGTGGAAGCGGAAAAAAATATAAAAATTGCTGCGGCAAGAATTGACGCAGCAATTTTGTACAATGTTTGCGACCAAGGGGAGCAAGCACCAAACTGCGGCAAGAATTGACGCAGCAATTTTGTACAATAATTAATTGCAGATAAAAAATTTTATTGCCGTGTAAAAACACGGCAATATTTGTAAATCAACATTAGCCAGCAGTTTCTTTTGAAAAAATAAAAGATTATGTCAAAAAATATTTATACAGGTTTCCATGCTGTGGAAGAAAAAGTCAGGCTGTATTCAGTTTCTAAGCCTAAAGAAATCAGTTTGAAAATTTTTTATTCAAAGCCCGGACCAAGAATCAAAAAAATAATTTCACTTGCAAAAGACTCAAATTTTGCAGTTTCACTTGTGAATGAAAAAGACCTTGATTTAATGGTTTTGCCGCTTCCAGAAACCGCCCGTGATCACCGCGGAATTATTCTTTCAGTTGAAGGTGAAAAAGAAAATTCAAAAAATCAAATTCAGCTTGAACAGTGGATTACTTGCTGCCCGGAAAATTCCGTTGTCATTGTTCTTGACAGTGTTACAGATCCTCATAATGTCGGCGCAATTTTGCGTTCATGCGATCAGTTCGGCGCAAGCCTTATGGTTGTTCCAGATCATAGAAGCGCGGAAATCAACAGTAACGAAATAATTGCACGCACAAGCGCGGGTGCTTCTTCTTGGGTTGATGTTGCAAAAGTTCCAAATCTTGTTCGCGCAGTTCAGATTTTAAAGTCAGCCGGATTTTGGATTTACGGAGCGGATGCAGGCGGTACGGCTCTTTCAAAAATAAAGTTTCCAAAAAAAACTTGCATCATAATGGGAAGTGAAGGCAGCGGAATTGCGCGGCTTTTGCAAGAACAGTGCGACGAAATTGTTTCCATTCCAACTTGCGGAAAAATTGACAGCCTGAATGTTTCTGTTGCGGCTGGCGTTCTTCTTTATGAAGCCTACAGGCAAAAATTAGAAAGTTAATTTGTGCTGCTGAATTTTTTAAAGCACGACAAGTCCTTTGCCCCTTAGTGAGCGAAGGATTTTTTTTATTTCCGGATTTTTCTGAGCAAGATTTTCCATGAATGAACTGTCAAAATTTTTAGGTGAAAGAAAATAAAGCGCATGAACAAATTCTTCTTTTTCTTGTGTGGAAATATTTATTGGAATTTTAAAATCTTCATGCATATAGTTCCATAAAAATTTATTTTCACAGAAGGCAGCGTTTCCTGCAAGCCAGAAAAGTTTTTTTATATTTAACGGCGTGTTCCATTCTTTGTCGCGGCGTTGCTCATATTTTTCAATTGATTTTGAAATCAAGTTTTTGGGGACATTTGGATGCGGAACTTTAAACTCAAACCATTTTTCAACTGGAGTATTTAAATTTTCTCCGTGCATCCAGCTTTGAAGAGCCGCATAAAGTCCGTTTCCGAATTTTGCGGATTTTTCCTCGTCCTTAAAATGAAGCCCATTTTTTGCAAACACTCCGGAATTTTTAGGAGCAAATGGATTTAAATTTTTATGAAGTCCGTTTTTCCATTCTGAATAAATTCTTGAATGCCTTGTTAAAACAAATTTATGCCAGAAGCAAGAGTCAAGGAGTCCTGCTTCATAAAACTGCCTTAAAGTTTCCATTGAATTTATTGTGTCCTGTTCAGTTTCTCCAAAGTAGCCGTAAATCATGTAGGCGTGAATCAAAATGCCGGCTTCCTTGAACGCACAGCACGCGCTTACAATTGAATCTAAATCTGTGCCTTTGCTTATGCTGTCTAGACCTGTTCCTGTTGCAATTTCAATTCCGCCGGAAACTCCAATCAGTCCGCCGAATGACAAAAACTCTGCCATGTCGCGGGAATAAATTTTTTCAAATCTTACGTTTCCCCAAAATGAAAAAGGAACTGAATGATTTAAATTTAATTGGGAAAATTTTATCATTGCGGCTGGTGGCATTGCTTCGTCAACAAAATGAATTCCGTATATTCCGTTTTTTTCTGACTGCGATTTTAATCCATGAAAAAGATTTTCAATTTGAACAAGCCTATAGGAAGCAACATAGTCAAGGCTTACATCGCAGAACGCGCATTTGTGCCAGTAGCATCCGTGCGCAAGATAAGCTTTCATCCAGGCTCCGTCTGACCACAAACGCTGCATTGGATTTTCGTCATCGGCAACACGCGGATAAATAGAAAAATCAGTTTCTGAATAATCAGGAACAATTAATGATGTCTGTTCATTTTCAAACTTTTCGTATTCCAAAGATGACTGCAATGGCTCTATGATTTTTTCTTTTGTAAACAGACGCATTTTGTAGAGCTGCTTTTCTTCGGAAATTTTTCCGCCGGGAAATTCATCAAAAAAATTTTTGTATGAGCCGTAGCCTCTGTCGTAGCTTATTGCATCTGCGTATTTAGAAAATGAATTGTCGCTGAATTCTCTAAGCTCTGTATTTATGAATCCGCCGCCAAAACAAATAAAAACTTTTTCGCCATATTTTTTCCGCAGATATTTTGCCGTGAAAAGAGCTGGAGTAAAAGTTCCCGCGAACGGTACAGAAATGCATACAAGCGTTTTTTCGTTTTCAGCAATAATTGTTTTTGAAAATGCGTCTTCCAAAACTTCTGTGTAAAAAGTTGTCAAAACTGGCGAGTTGAGTTTTGATTCAATTTGTCTAAAAGAAGTTTCGCTTACCGTAATGCTTTCTGCGTAACGCACGAGAGAAAAATTTTTGTCGAACGCAACTGAAATGTAGTCCGCCAAATCTTCGAGCGCAAGGCTTGCAATATTTCTTGTGTCATCTACGGTTGGTTCTTTGTCAAGATTTGCTATGTAGTTTTCCATACGGTTTCCGCGCGGAGTGTACGGATTTAAAATAAATCTGTGGCAAAGTTCACGTGCGCTTGGATTTTGTTTTCCGCATAAAGCTGACATTATAAAATCAATCCAGTCAATCCATAAATCGCTTTGAAAAATGTAACGCCTTAAATTTTTTGCAGTTGCTAAGTCTCCTTTTTTTTCTGCGGCGGAAGCAAGTGCCAGTGCATTTTCTTTTGAAAGTTCAAAAAGTTTTTTCAGTCCGTTTTTTGAAAAAATTGAATGTACGAGTTGCACGCTCAAATCAAGCCATACAGCATTGTGTCCGTTTCCATAAAAAAAGGATTTTAAATATGCTCCAGATGGGTATGGGGAATTAAGCTGAACTAAAGGCGGCTGGATTACAATTACATTCATAACAGGATAATTTTAATTATAAGAAAAGCTGCTGTCAAATATTTTTTATGGAAGATTGTTATATCAATGCGGAAAATCGTTAAAGAAAAAATTATTTTTGTGTATTATAATTTTCTAAAAATTGCAATTAAGTGAGGTTTGTATGGCGTCGCTTCTTCTTGCTGTGATTTATGTGGCTTTTATAAGTCTTGGGCTTCCTGACCCTTTGCTTGGTTCCGCATGGCCTTCAATGTATAAAGATTTTGGCGTGGACATTTCTTTTGCCGGAATCATTGCAATGATTATTGCCGCGGGAACTGTTTTTTCAAGCTTGATGAGCGACTGGTTTACAAAAAAAGCCGGCGTTGGAAAAGTCATGGTGATAAGCGTTGCAACAACTGCTCTTGCACTTTTTGGATTTTCTATAAGCAGTTCATTTTTAATGCTTTGTCTTTGGGCTGTTCCTTATGGACTTGGAGCCGGAAGTGTGGATGCCGCCCTTAACAATTATGTCGCCCTTAATTACAAAAGCCGCCACATGAGCTGGCTTCATTGTATGTGGGGAGTCGGAACTGCGATTGGTCCTTCTATAATGGGATTCGCATTGACCAGTCAGCACGGATGGAATTCCGGCTACAGATATATTGCGATTTTTCAGACTGCGCTTACTGCAATTCTCGTTGCTTCTCTTCCGCTTTGGAAAAAAAATAAAGCACAATCTGATTTGCACGAATCTGAAAAAAATGAAAAGCCTCTTTCCTTGCGTCAGATTTTTTTAATTCTGGGCGCAAAGGAAGTTATGATTGCATTTTTTTGCTATAGCACACTTGAACAGACAACTGGACTTTGGGCGGGAACTTATCTTGCGCTTTATGAAAATGTTTCTCCTGAAAAAGCCGCATTTTTTGCAGGAATGTTTTACATTGGAATTACAGCAGGACGCGCCATCAGCGGATTTTTAACAATGAAAATGAATGACACGCAGATGATTCGCCTTGGACAGATTTTTGCGCTTGCAGGAATTGTCGCAGTGGTTTTGCCGCTTGGACAAATTTCCACAGTTATAGGATTGGTGACAATCGGACTTGGATGCGCGCCAATTTATCCATGCATAATACATTCTACTCCGGCGCATTTTGGAGCAGACAAGTCGCAGGCAATAATCGGCGTTCAGATGGCAAGCGCCTACACCGGCACAACTTTGATGCCGCCCTTATTTGGAATGATTGCCTCAAGAACTACAATCGCATTGTATCCGTTTTATCTTTTGATTGCCCTCGCGCTTCTTTTTGTTATGCATGAAAAACTTGTAAAGAAAACTTCAGAAGTCTAATCTGCGAGCCGCACTTTGCATACAAGCGGAAGATGGTCGCTATATCCTCTTCCGTTCCAAAGTGAATATTTGTAAGGAATTGAATTTTCATTGCACCAAAATCCTTCCGCCGCCGGAAAAAAATCTTCAACTTCTATTTTTCCTGAATAAAAAATATTATCAATGCGCGACCATTCTTCTCTAAAATAGTAGCTTCCCGGTTCTATTAAATTTTCGTTTTCATCAAACCAAGGTGATTTTACCAAAAGTCCTTCATCGCCAATAAGTTTTCCGTGCCACGCTCTAAGCAGAACATTTCCGTTTTCTTTTACGCAAAAATCATTTATGTCTCTGTTGAAATCTCCAACTGCAAAAACTGCATTGCCTTCGTTTAATGCCCGGCTCATAAAAAATGAAAGGACGCATTCTTCACGGTTACGCCACTTTTCAGTTTTTTCTTCTCCGCCACTTTTGCTTTTCCAGTGATTTACAAAAAGACTTAATGTTCTTTCTTTTATTTCAATTTCTAACAAAGGTCTTGTCTGCGGCATTTTTTCATTTTCACTTCTTATGTCGAGCGAATGCAAATTCATTTTTTGCAATGGAATTCTTGAAAGAACTCCGCAGCCGATTGCTCCGCCTTCATTTTTTGAAAAACAAGCGTATCTGTATATTTTCCGTGGATTCCATTCGCCTGCAAGAAAATTGCTTATGTCAAAAAGCACATCTGAATTTTCAAGCTCTTCCATTACAAAAATATCAGCGTCAAGTTTTTTTATAACAGAACAAAGCCGCTTGAGCCGCTCCTTGTACATTTCTTCGCCCCAAGTTTTGCTTTTGACAAATTCGGAATATTCAGTTCCGTCGTTGATTGCATCAAAAAAAGTCTGGACGTTCCAATTTGCAATTTTTATTTCAGCCTTGCCGGAATCGCAGCAGGCAAAAAACGGCAGAAATAAAATCCACAAAACAGCATAAAATTTAAACCGTTCATTTAAATTAATTTTCCTCATAATTTCCTCCAAAAATATATATTCGAATATTTACAAAAAATGTATTAAATTGATAAAATATTTTTACAAGATGAAAGATATTCCTTTGCCAACGAAACGTAGGCTTGTTCTTTTGGAGCGTCTGCTTTCAGGATATAAAGAAAAAAATATAACTTCGCAAAAAATTCAGGAGCTTACCGGCTGGACTTCCGCAGTTGTGCGCCGTGATATTTCAGCTTTAAAGTTGAACTGCGGTGCAACGAACGGCTACAAAGTTGAAGAGCTGAAGTTTCATCTTGAAAAAATGTTCGGTGAAAAAAAAGAAAGCTTGCGGTGCTGCATTGTTGGCCTTGGAAGAATGGGGCAGGCACTGCTGGACACTTCGGAACTTTATGATTCGCCGTTTAAAATCGTAGCCGGATTTGATTCAAGCGTGAATAAAACTGAAGTTTTAAGCTCATCGTTTCCGCTTCATCCCACGACTCTGATGAAAAAAATTATCCGTGAGGAAGAAATTTCCTATGCGATTCTTACCGTTGATTCCGATGAAGCCCAGCCGCTTACGGATCTTCTTATTGACTGCGGAATAAAAGGAATTGTGAATTACACGCCTTGTGTGCTAAAAGTTCCGAGCGAAGTTCCAATAGAAAATGTAAGCCTTTTGACAGCTCTTGAAACTTTGGCTATAAACTGAAAAGTTCATTTTAAAAGTTAAATTTCTGCAATAATCCTATTGACATTCTGATGTGAATTTTGCTAGAATGTTTTCACATTCATGGAGCGATGTCTGAGTGGTCGAAAGTACCTGTCTTGAAAACAGGCGTGCCGAAAGGTACCGGGGGTTCGAATCCCTCTCGCTCCGTCCTAAACAGAGTTTTAGGGAATTGGAGGCGTTGTAGAGCGGTTAATACAACGGTTTGCTAAACCGTCGGTTCCCTAAAGGGCCGGGCAGGTTCGACTCCTGTCGCCTCCGCTACTAAACAGGTTTCACTTGATTTAGCAGCAGAGAAAAGGTCTGTTTATGAGATTGTAGCTCAGCTGGATTAGAGCACCACCCTGCGGAGGTGGGGGTCGCACGTTCGAATCGTGTCAGTCTCAATTATATTTAGATTTCAGTTTATAAGGATTCAGCAAGAATGAATCCTTTTTTTGTTGACATTTTAGGAAAGATGTCCGAGTGGTTTAAGGTACACCCTTGGAAGGGGTGCGTAGCAGAAATGTTACCGGGGGTTCGAATCCCCCTCTTTCCGATTTTGAGCCTAGATGCTCTGCACATTGCAGCTGGAAAACCCCGCCAGAGCGGGAACGCAGCAACGGTATTCAGTTTGCAGTGGTGCCGGAGATTATCTAGGCTCTTTTTTTTTTTACATTGAAAAGTCTTTTCCAAGGTAGATTTCGCGGGCTTCTTGCGACTTTAGAATTTCTTCCTTTCCGCCAGAAACTAAAATTGTTCCTGTAGAAATTATTATGGCACGGTCGGTTATTTCCAAAGTGTCGCGTACATTGTGATCTGTTATAAGAACGCCGATTCCTCTTTTTGCAAGCAGTCTTATGATTCCTTTTATATCCGCAACCGCAATCGGGTCTATTCCGGCAAAAGGTTCATCCAAAAGCAGAAACTTTGGCTCTATTGCAAGCGAGCGCGCTATTTCAGTTCTGCGCCGTTCTCCGCCAGACAAAGTGTACGCCTGCTGTTTTCTTATGCGCCCGATGTTGAATTCTTCAATAAGCTGGTCAAGCTCCCGTTTTTTTTCGATTCGTGTCAAATCCTTGCGTGTTTCAAGAATTGCCCAGATATTTTCTTCAACTGTAAGTTTTCTAAAAACCGAAGGTTCCTGCGGAAGATAAGAAATTCCAGCTCTGGCTCTTTTGTACATCGGAAGCTGCGTTATGCATTCTTCGTTAAGAAAAACATCTCCTGCCGTTGGCTTGTAAAATCCTACAATCATATAAAAAGTTGTGGTTTTTCCAGCTCCGTTTGGTCCCAAAAGTCCAAGAACTTCCCCGGTCTGCATTGAAAAATCAACGCCCTTTACAACGCTTTTTTTTCCGAATGATTTATATAACGAAGAAACTCTTAATGTGCTTTTTTCTTTATTTTGGAATTCCATTTTGTTCCTCCGGGATTTCTTCTTTTTCTTTCGCATTTTTGCTGCTTTCTGTTTTTTGCTCCGGCTTGCTTGATTCCGTGGTGGAAACAGAGCCTTTTACTCTTCCTGTAAGCGTTATTTCCTGAGTTTCCATGTCAAGAAGAATTACTTGCGCGCGGAAAGTGTCTCCGTTTTGCACAATTTTTGGATTTCCGCTCATTTCTAAAGTCTGCTCGTTTTTGCTGTAAATTGCATAGGCGGAAGTGCAGACATTTTTCTTTTGCGTTAAATTCACTTGAATCTGCATGATGGCGGTTTCTTTTTTCTGGTCGTATTCGATAAGTTCAGCTTTTGCGTTTACGCCGTTTTCTGTGTCCGAAAGTTCAACATTTTGCTCCAGAACTGCGATTTTTGTCTGCCTGTCATATTTCATTCTTTCGCAGGTGAAATCCATTTTGCTTTCTGTGTTTTTGCCTATAACATTTCCGCTTGCCGTTATCCGCCTGAAATTTTTTCCAGAAAGTTCTATTGTTTCCGCGGAAATTTCCATGCTTTCTGTTTTTACTTTTGCGTTTCCTTTTAAAATTGTCGTGCTGTTTTTGCTTCCGGCTGTTCCTGTCATTGAATCCGCGCTGAACGTTATCTGTTCCGCATTTGCCGCAATAGAAAAAATCAGCAATGTTATATAGAACAAAAGAAATTTTTTACTCTTCACTGAAATCTTCTCCGTCTGATTCGCTATGGTCTGTTGTAATTATTCCTGTTACAGGATTTGCAAACTCAAAGCTTTTGGAAGTTCCGCTTGCAGAAAATCCACTACCTTGAATTTCAATATCGCTTCTGGTTAGTTTTACGTTTCCGTCCTTTGTAGAAACCATCTGCTTTGTTTCTGAATTCCATTTTAGGCTTTCCGCATTTATCTTGAAATTCTGCTCGATGTTGTTTATGAAAATTTCATTGAAAAGCGTGTAGATTTTTGTGTCGCTGTTGATTCCAAGTAAGGCGCAATATCCTTCTGTTAAAAGGTCGCCGCTGGAATTCCACGTTTTAAATCTGGCATTTTTTGCGTAAGCTGAACTGTCTTTGTATTGCTCAAGAAGTTGCGCCTGAATCTGCGTTGAAAGTTTTTTGTCTTCATATTTTTTGTAGTCCGCATCTTTAAACTCAAGTTCCGGGGAAGAATCTGTTCCGCTGGGATTTTCGTCGTATTTTAAGGAACAGGAGGAAAATGCAAGGAGCAAAAGGAAAAAGGCGGCTTTTGGCATTTTGAGTTTACAGAACTTCGATTATTTCAGGTTTTCCGGGAATTGGAATTTTCCGTGTAACTGCAAAAACTAGCGCAGAAGACAACAGAAGAAACAAAAGCACGAACACAGCTTTTCCGTCGCTTGAAATTGATTTGCCAAGAAAATTCATTATAGGCGAGGCTGAAAAATATCCTGCGATTGCGCACAAAAACGGAATAAAAAGCGAAACGATTCCCTGAGCTGCCTGCACTTTTTTGTTCGCCCCTATTATTACAATAGATCCGCTTGAAATTTCCATGTTCTGCGGATTTGCAACTTCAAATGCATGGTTTCTTTTGGCGCATCCGGCAGAGCAGCTTGCGCATTCTTCTTTTTCAAATCTTGCGGCAAGAATTTTGTTTTCATTTATCGACATTATAAGAGCTTTTTCGGTCATGCTTTCCTTCTTGGCGGATTTTATTCAGCTTTTTTTATTGACTCAAGCATCCTGTTGCATTCCTGGACGCCGGCTTTATTGTTCATTTCTTGGTAAGTGTCGCGCAAGTTGAACAGAGCATCATAATAATGCGGACTAAGCGAAACCGCGTGCTCGAAAAATTCTGCAGCTTCCAAATAATTTCCCTGCTGAAATCTTATGACACCACTTGTGTTCCAGTAATGTGGATTCACCGGATTAAGTTCAAGGCCTTTTGCGCAATACAAAATTGCTTCGTCGAATGTCTTTGCGGAAACACAAAATGAAGCAAGGCTGTCCAATGTGTCTTCATCATAAGGATTTATTCTATAAGCGTGCTCCATTGCGGCTTTTGCAAGTGAAATATTTCCTGCGTCATGGTAAGTAAGCCCCAAGTTGAACCACAAAAGATAATTTGAATTTTCTACAGTTATTGCGCGCTTTAAACAGGCAATCGCATCTTCATATTCGCCTTTTGAAGCAAGATGAACTGCCTGATTATTTAGTTTTTCGCTGTTTTCAAGCATCTTTATTTTCTGCTCCCATAAGTTCTTTTGGAATCATCGAAACAAAAAGCTCCTTTATAAGAAGCGCATCTTCGTTGTCTTTCCCGAAAAGCTCAATAAAAGAGTTTCCGCCGTTAAAAATAAGCTCGATTCCTTTTTTCTTTGCTATTTCAATAGAAGAATCCTGCTCCATAAGGGCGATTGCCTTTTCCACAGCCGGACTTTCAATTCCTTCTTTTCTAGCCTGAATAAAGTACTGGCTAAGCTCCTGGGTTTTCTTAGGATTCTCTTTATTCTGCTCAAAGAATGTGAGAACCGGAAGCGACTTTTTGCCTTCAACAATGTCGTCTCCGCGCTTTTTACCGGGATTTCCAGTTGTAAGATTTATAACATCGTCAATAATCTGGAATCCGGCTCCAATTTCTGAAGCGATAATTCCGGCTTTTTTTACGGTTTCTTCGTCTGCGTTGGAGGCAAGTGTTCCTGTCTTTGCGGCAAGTGAAGCCAAAGTTCCGGTTTTGCCTTTTACCATTTCAAGATATTCCTGCACGGAAGGAACTTTTGTGTTGTCTCTGTGCCAAGCTATATCCATTGCCTGCCCCAAATGAAGCCGCCTAAGTTCCATAAGATAGTTGCTGTAAAGCCTGTTTTTAAGCTCTATAGAACAATTTAATTTCTCTATACAGAGCGGAGCTTCAAAATACAGCCATGAGCCTGCGTTTATTGCAGTGTCGATTCCGTAAGTTATGTAAGCGGCTGGTTTTCCGCGGCGGACAGGAGAACTGTCTTCAATGTCGTCATGGATGAGGCTTGCTGTGTGTACAAATTCAACAAGAGGTGCAAGCAAATATGCCGCTTCCTGGGATTTTTCTTTGTCTTTGGCGCAAGCACGTGCGCATAAAACCAAAAGCAACGGCCGCCATCTTTTTCCGCCAAGATCGACTAAAGAGCGTGTTGTTTCTATAAGCGGAAAAATGTGCTTGGAGTCTATATTTTCGTTTCCAAATGAAAGTTTTTTCCATTCGCTGTCTGCTTCAAGAGGAAGAAAATTTTTTATAGAAGATTCAATCTGTTCCAAATGCGCAAAAAAATGCTTATTCATAGAATACAATAATAACTGAGGTTGCTTCAAAAGTCTATGGCTATTTGGAAATAGAAATTAACTGTTATTCCCCGATTAAATCGGGGAATCTCTACACGTGCGATACTCCGGTCAAGCCGGAGTATGACATAAGGCTTAGTAGCTGTAAGAAAAATCTTCTATGCGGGAAAGTTCGTTTACTGTTGTTCCGAATTTTTCTGCGACATCGTAGTAGCTTATTCTTACAGGATTTCCCAAAGCGTCATTTTTGTAAATTCGTCGTTCTGTGATTTTTCCGTTCTCGTAAACCTGAATTTCTGAAAGGAAATCATTTGCGTCATATCGGAAAGCAACTTTGTTTGTGCAGTTTCCTTCCTCGTCAAAAGTTTCTATTGCGGCGATTTTTTTTGATTCTGTAAATGAATAGCTTCTTGAAAGGCTGAAAGTTCCGTCTCCGTTGTATTCAGTTTCCTGAACAGGAATTCCGTCGTCATTCAAAGTCTGAATTACGCGCAGATATAGTTTTCCGTCTTTGTCGTAGTGATTTTCAGTAAGTTTTTTGCCTTCATATTTGAAAATTGTTTTTGAGCTAAGATTTTCAGAATCAGTTTCTGTAACTGTATATGACTTGATTTTTGAGTCCACGCCGTATTCGTATTCGGTCTTGAGTTCCGCGGAATTTGCAATGTCTGAATATATAAAGCTTACAAGTTTTTTTGCGTCATAATTGTTTGTTGTTTTTGTTATAAGCTCGTCTTTTGCGTTTAAAAGTGAATATTCAGTTTCAAGTCCGTTGCTGAATTTGTGAATTTCTTTTTCTGAAACAGAGCGGAAATATTCACCGAACTTAGAAGTTACAGAATAATTTGTCTTTGTGTAAGAAGAAACATTTCCGGCTGGAGTGAATCCAATTGAAAAGTTGTCGGCAAAAGCAGAAAAGGCTGCAAGGACAGCAACAGCGAAAAAAGCGATTTTTTTCATAAATCCCCCAAGTGCTAAAAGTTTTAATTTGCGATAGATTATCAGATCAAGTCTGATAATGACATAATGCAAAAGTGTAAATTTATCTTCTTGATTATCGACTAAAAAACGAAAAATTTTTATAGTAAATGCATGGATTTTTTTGAGCTTAAGGCTTTTATTTCCGTGGCGAAAAATCTGCATTTTGCTCGCGCTGCAAACGAAATCAATTTGAGCCCCTCCGCATTGAGCCGTCTTATTTCAAGGCTGGAAGAAGAAACTGGCGCGGAGCTTTTTGACAGAAGAAGCAAGGATATATTTCTTACAGAGAAAGGCAGAAAATTTCTTATCTTTGCCTCAAAGTGCGTGGAAGAAAAAGAAAATCTTGTAAATGAATTTTCGCAGATAAAGGACAGTGTGTGCGGAACTCTTCATGTTTATGCAAGCGTTACGGCGTGCTACACGATAATGCCTCCGTTTATAAAGAAGCTTTCTGCAAAGTATCCGGCAATTCATCTTTCCATAGAAACAGGAGATCCTGCCGGAGCTGTGAGCGCGGTAAGGGAAGGGCGGGTGGAGCTTGCGGTTGCGGCGATTCCTGATGAGCGGTCTGCTTTTTTTGACTGCATTTCCGTATGCCGAAGTCCACTTGTGTTTGCCGCCGCATTGAATGGCCCTTATGTTGATGTGCAGGGAAGTCCGCAGGATATAGTTTCCACAGTGCCTTTGATTTTGCCCAAAGCCGGACTTGCCCGCAAAAGATTCGATTCCTGGATAAAAAGCCGTAATGTTCACCCGGAAGTTGCCGCGGAAACAGAAGGAAACGAAGCTGTAATGGCGCTTGCCGCTCTTGGACTTGGAATAGGACTTGTTCCGAAAATTGTTCTTGAAAACGGACCATACAGGGAAGGCTTTGTGTCGCACAATGCAGGAAACGCGCTGGGATTTTATGATATCGGGTTTATTCAAAAGTCAAAAATTACAGGAAGTGAAAGCGTAAGAAAAATTCGCATTGCAGTAAATGAAATATTAGGCATTTCATAAAAGTAAATGACTTGTCATTTTATTGATGATAGTTTGTCATTCCCTTGCTTGACAAGGGAATCAGCTATAAGAAAAAGCGCGTCAATTCGCCAAGTTGAGCGTAAATGGAATCGGACTGCGCGATTTTACAATCGCTTGCCAACGCTCAAAACGGCTCTGTTGCCGCTTTCTTTTTCTTACCGCATTTTTAGTTATTTATTGTTAGTAAATAAAATATTGATGCTAATATTTGCATTATAATAGATTTGGAGAATATTTATGGAAAAAGATTTGATTCGCATTGATAAATGCCAGATAAGGAAGGGCGGTTCTGTTTTGATTCCGCGGATTGACTGGACAATGAAAGAGGGCGAAGCTTGGCTTGTTACAGGTCCGAACGGCGGCGGAAAGGCTGATTTTATAAAAGCGTTGTCCGGCTCTTTGGAATTCTACCCGGAACATGGCGGCTCATTCTATTCTGAATTTGCAAAAAGCACGGCTGTAGTTTCACTTGAAGAAGCCGCAAAGTTGATAGAAGAAGAACGTGAGCGGGACGAAAGCGAATACTTGGACAGAATCGACATTGGAAGAACCGGCCGTGAATACATTTACGAAGTGATTGGTGGACCAAAAAAGAAGTCAGAGCCTCTTGCAAAGGATGCGTACAAGCTTGAAACATTTCCGCAGGTAAAGCTTTGCGGCGTGGAAAAAATTCTTGACCGCGGACTTCGCTTTATGTCTACTGGGGAAATAAGGCGCACGCTTTTGTGCCGTTCACTTTTGTCTGGAGCCAAGCTTCTTGTCTTGAGCGACCCTTTTGCGGGGCTGGATGCCGAGTCGCGTTCAATTCTAATGGAATTTTTCAACATGATTCTAAAGCGGCAGACTGAAAATTCCGGAACTGATTTTCCGCGCATAATTTTGTGCATGGAGCGGTTCAGTGAAATCCCGGAAAAAATAAATCGCGTGCTTGAGTTTTCAGATAAAAAAATTTCCTTCTGCGCAAGCCGTTCTGAATACGAAAATCTTCTTGAAACCAGAAATGCAGAAAGAAAAGCTGTGCGTGAAAAAGAAAGACAGGAATTCCTTTGCGAGCTAAAAAGAATCCGCAGCGAAAGCAATGCCGCTTTGGAAACAGAAGAATTTTCCGAAGTGCCTGAAAGCCTTATAAAGTTCGAGGATGTGAATGTGGGCTGGGACGACCACAAGGTTCTTGTAAACTTAAACTGGGAAGTTAAAAAAAGCGAGCATTTTCTTGTAAGAGGACCGAACGGTTCTGGAAAAACCACAATCATGGAGCTTATAACGGGCGACAATATGCAAGTGTTCCGCGAAAAAGTCTATCTGTTTGGAAACCGGCGCGGTTCAGGCGAATCAATTTGGGACATAAAAAAGCATCTTGGAATTGTAAGCTACAGGCTTCATGTGGAATACAGAATGGTTGGCGGAACTGATTTGCAAAGCGTAATTGTAAGCGGATTCAAGGACAGCATCGGGCTTTATGAGCCTGCCACGGATTTTGAACTTGCAATGGCAAAGGCTTGGCTTAAACTTGCAGGATTTGCCGGACGCGAAAAGGAATCATTCGGCTCTTTAAGCTACGGAGAGCAGCGCGCAATCCTGATTCTTAGAGCTGCCGTAAAATCGCCTCGTGTTCTTATTTTGGATGAGCCTTGCCACGGACTTGATGAAAACTACCGCGGAAAAATCCTAGACTTGCTTGAAACCGTTGCGGAAACAGGAACAACAACACTTCTGCACGTAACCCACGAGCCTTCCGAAGTCCTTGCGTGCGAAAAAAACATCTTGGAACTTTGCCCCGGCCAAACCCCAATGTACAAAATTCTGCGCCAATAGGAAAGTTCAATCTGCCATGCTGAAAAAGTATACTGTAGAGCAACCTGTCATGGAATTGTTTAATAACTTCTAACTGTCATTGCCGCATTTTATACGGCAATCTGTTGTTTGAAAAACATCCTTTGCAAGGGGTGCTGACATGTACACGCAAGGGGGGCCTTGCAAGCATACGACAGTAGGGTTGCCGTGAGCTTGTAATCATCATAATGAAATGTCTTTTATTTATTCCTCATCTGAAGAATCAGGATCTTTAGTACATCCATCTGCTGATATGTACATTGAGTTTCCGCTTAGACATACATTGCTGAATTTTATGTTTTCCAAATCTACAATAGAATCGATTGCGAAATTATAAAGGTTTACATTTACAACTCTGTTATGTGCAAAGAGTTTTCCTGATTTGCCTGCGGTTTTGTTTGGAAGAACAAAGTTTGCGCCACAGTCTGCAATTGAAAGTTCTTTTGGTTTTATGGCTACGAATCTGCGCGGACCGTAAAATTTCTGACTGTTTTCTTTAAGTGCTGGAATGTATGCTTCAAGTGGTCCTATTGAACTTCCTGCTGCATTTTGAGGATTTCCAACGGAATTTATTGTTCTTGCGGAAGTTGTCCAGCCCAAGATGTCTTCTACTTCAAATCCTGAATCTGTACCTGAAATCTTTAAAAGTGCGCCTCGGCTGTATACCTTGCAATCATAAAAAGTATAGAAAGTATCATTAGAACCTGTTGCGTAATTTCCCACATTTGAAACCAGCGCATATACATAACCATCATATAAAATGGCTATGTCGTTGATTGTGCCTGCAATGCCCATTTTCTCTGTGGACTGCGCCGTTCCTTTTGCGGTTATTGAAAAGTCTGAATTATTGCTGCCCGTGATTGTTCCACGCTGAAGGTACGATGTGCCGCTATTGTCTTTGTATGCAACGTAAATATTGCTGCCCTGAATTGCAAAAGCCGTGTAAGTTGCCCCGGAAATAGAAAATCCTGTGGAAGTCGCAAATGTAGGATTGTTTTGAATATTAAAAAATTCAGTCGATGGATTTTCTATTTTAAGGAATTTTAGAGTGTTGTCCGTGGTTGCATAATGACCTATCCATAAAGTATCTGTTGTTTCATCATAATAAAAAGGGTCTATTATAGGTGTGTCATCTTGGTATGTTATTGAGAAGGTAGTTCTATCACCATTAGTCTTCAGTAAAGTAGCGAAATTAGAATCTGAGTTACCTCCGCTTTCACCGCTATCTTCAAAAGCATTGCTTTTAAAGTATCTATAAGCAGCTCCGTTTTTACATTCTGCATATCCTGCAATAACTGAATTGCTTCCGGTAAAACTTTTGTCATTTATTTCAGATGCTTGATCTGCGTAATAATATTTGTTTGTATTGCTATTGTAATAGAATAAAAGATAATTTGTTTCGTATATTTCACCGCCGTTTGTAAGTATCATCAGAATTGATTTTTCTGCGGTTTCGCCGGCTATGACTTTTACTTCTATGCTTCCGCTTCCTATGCGTATTCCGTCTGAATCAAATGCTTCGGCTTTTACTGTATATGTGGCAGGCTCAAGTTCATCAAATGCAAATACCCCCCCCCGTGGAATCTGCGGTTTGTGAGTCGATAATTTCTTTGTCAAGAATTATGCTTACTTTGTACGAACTGGCATTGTCTTTGTTAAATGTGTAAAGTCCGCGCTCGCCTCCTGGAACTGTTATGCGGATTGCACCATCTTTGCCGTTTGAGCCGTTTATGTTCATGCAAGAAATAAATGCAAGGATTAGTACCGGCAAAAATGCAAATGAAAATTTCTTAATGTTCATAAAATCCTCCTAGGTTTAATTTTGGGTTTTATATTTCACTGCTGAACGGTTCAGCGTGAATGCATTTCATGTTTTTTTCAAGCTGCTCTGTGGAACTTGCGCCTACTAGCACACTTGTTATGCCTTTTTGGTTAAGAATCCAGGACAGTGCCATTTCTGCAAGAGTTTCGCCGCGTTTGCCTGCCTGTGCGTTCCATGACTTTAGTTTTTCCAAAAGCTCTGGAGTTAAGTCTTTGCTTTTTAGAAAATGCTCTTTTGCCATTCTGCTGTCAGAAGGAATTCCGTTAAGGTATCGGTCTGTAAGCAAGCCTTGCGCCAATGGAGAAAATGAAATAAAGCCAATTCCATGCTTGGCGCAATAATCAAGAATGCCTTCCTCTTGCGGTGAACGGTCAAGAAGATTCAGTCTGCCCTGATAAATAAGAAGCGGAACATCCCGTTCACGAAGGTATTGGTCGGAGAATTTCAACGCTTCAAGTGGCCAGCGGCTTAACCCCAGATAAAGGGCTTTTCCTTGCTTTACAATATCCGCCATTGCCTGCAAAGTTTCTTCCAAAGGTGTGTCCGGATCGTAGCGATGGCTGTAAAATAAATCTACATACTCAAGATTCATGCGTTTTAAGCTTTGGTCAAGGCTTGCTGTAAGATACTTGCGCGAGCCCCAGTTGCCATAAGGTCCTTCCCACATATCGTAGCCGGCTTTTGTTGAAATAAAAAGCTCATCGCGGTAAGGGCGGAAATCGTCTTTTATGAGTCTGCCCATTGTTTCTTCTGCGCTGCCATAAGGAGGACCGTAGTTGTTTGCAAGGTCAAAGTGATTTATTCCGTGGTCAAATGCAAAATGTGTGATTTTCCGGCTTCGTTCATAGGAGTCATTTCCGCCGAAGTTGTGCCAAAATCCTAGGCTTACTTTTGGCAAGAGTATTCCGCTTTTTCCGCATCGATTGTATAAAGCTTGGGATTCATCATAGCGGCGAGCGTCTGCTGTATAGATTCCTTTTAAGTCCATGCGCATCTCCTTTTATACATTATAATGAGTTGTTTTGGAATTTCTACTTTTTGCGTGTTTTTTTCGTGAATTTTATAAAAAAAAGCTGCCCTTTGAAGTTTTCTTCAGTTGGACAGCTTGTATAAAGTAAAAGATTTTAAGCTAGCTTAGCAGATTACAACAGAATTGTCTGTGTGGGAGAATGGAGCAGGAATGTACTTGTCTGCCGCCCAGTCATTTTCCCAATGCTTTCCGTCAAGAAGATAGCGGAACTGATATTCTTTTCCGGCTTCAAGAGGGATTTTTACAGAGAAAGAACCGTCTTTGCCTTTTTTCAACGGAGTTTCTGTGCTGCTCCAGCTGTTAAAGTCTCCTGCGATTGAAACTTTTTCTGCGCCGTGTGCTGCTTCCTGAGAAACAGAAAAAGTTACGTTACAAGTTTTCTTGTCTTTGGAATAAGACTTTTTCAGTGACATTTCATGTCTCCTATTATAAAAACAATTTGATATAAAACAACAGTTGCCGGATAGAAAATAACGCATATATATGCATTGTTTCCGCTCCTTTGCCATATTCATATATTATATAATATTTCAAATGTAATCAAGGGCATGTATAAAAACGTTTCATTTCGCTGATTGCAAATACAATTTTTCTATGCAAGTTTATGAAAAGTTAGGTTCTTATTATTTTTTAAGTAGAAAACTAATTGAAATGTGATATAATTAGATCAACATTTGAAAACATGGAGGTATTGTATGTCATATCCTATGCTTGAGGAAAAATTGAAAACACTTCCTCAGGCCGCACTTGAAGAAGTTGCTTCGTATGTAGACTACATTTTTTATAAATTTACTGCTTCAGAAAAACAATGCCCTATTGAAACAAAAAAAAGTGGATTTGGATGTTTAAAAAATATACCATGTAAAATGTCTCCTGATTTTGATGAACCACTTGAAGAATTTGCGGAGTATATGTGATGTATTTATTAGACACTCATGCAATAATTTGGTATGTAACAGGAAATAATGAGCTTTCTCCAATAGCTCGTAATATAATGGAAACTAAAAGATGCTTTTTTAGTTATGTATCTTTATGGGAAATCGCGATAAAGCAAGCAAAGGGTACATTGCAATTTGATATTGATATTCCAAGGTTAAAATCTGTTTTGGAAAATGAAGAATTTGTATATCTTCCAACAACAGAATATGATGCTGAAAGAATAAAAACTTTGCCAGATATTCATAAAGATCCGTTTGATAGATTGTTGATTGCACAGTCAATTGAAAATGGTTTAATTATTGTAACAACAGACTCAAAAATTCCTTTATATAATGTAAAAACTATTTGGTAACAAAGAAAAAATCTAATATTTTTTTAGCAAGGTTAGCGTTCAATTTGTTGAAAAAATTTCCCTTGCTTGTTTTTGTGCTTTTGATTATAGTGTTTTGAACAAATTATAAATTATCCGCTGATTTATCCAAATTGCAGGCGGAACAGTTTTCTTGTGGAACTGAAACTTGCTAAACAGGAGGCTCTAAAAATGAGCGCTGTCTTATCAAAAAATCACTATTTATTTACTTCGGAATCCGTGGGGGAAGGCCATCCGGACAAAGTTTGCGACCAGATTTCAGATGGAATTCTTGATGAATGTCTGCGTCAGGATCCAGAAAGCCATGTTGCCTGCGAGACTTTTGCATCCCAGGCTCTTATTCTTGTAGGCGGCGAACTTTCTACAAATGCCCAGGTTGATGTTCAGAAAGTTGCATACGATGTTGTTCAGAGAATCGGCTACACAAATCCAGATTACGGCTTGGACTGCAATTCCATGGCTGTTCTTAATATGATTCATTCCCAGTCATCGGATATAAATCAGGGAGTTGTGGGAAAAGGTCTTGACGAATACAAAGGTCAGCAGGGCGCAGGAGATCAGGGAATGATGTTCGGCTTTGCCTGCAAGGAAACTCCTGAGCTTATGCCTGCTCCGATTATGTTTGCCCACAAGCTTATGAGAAAATCCGCAGAGCTAAGAAAAAGCGGAGAAGTCAAATGGATGCGCCCGGATTCAAAAAGCCAGGTTACAATTGAATATGAAGGCCATCGTCCTGTAAGAATCGACACTGTTGTTATAAGCCAGCAGCACGATGCGGAAATCAGCTATGACGAAATAAAATCCACTGTAATGGAAAAAATAATAAAGCCAGTTCTTGAACCTGCAGGACTTTTGGATTCTGATACAAAGTATTTTATAAATCCTACAGGCCAGTTTGTAATCGGCGGTCCTGTTGGAGACACTGGTCTTACAGGCAGAAAGATAATCGTTGACACTTACGGCGGAATGGGACGGCACGGCGGCGGAGCTTTCAGCGGAAAAGATCCTAGCAAAGTTGACCGTTCTGGAGCGTACATGGCGCGCTACATTGCCAAGAACATTGTTGCCGCGGATTTGGCGGAACGATGCGAAGTTCAGCTTGCTTATGCGATTGGAGTTCCGTTCCCTGTTTCTGTTCTAGTTGAAACTTTTGGAACTGGAATTGTTCCTGACTGCCAGATTGCAGATGCTGTAAAAAAAGTTTTCGACTGCACTCCAGCTGGAATAACAAAGACATTCAACCTCAAGCGTCCTATTTATTCCAAGACAGCTTCTTACGGCCACTTTGGAAATTCAGAGTTTCCGTGGGAACAGACAGACAAAGCCGCGCTTCTAAAGAAAGAGTTCTAGCTTGAAACTTTTAACTCCGCAGCAGATTTCGCAAGTCTTTCTGCGGTTTCAAAAACTGAATCCTTCTCCAGAAACTGAGCTTGTTGCTCCAAATGCTTTTTGTCTTTTGGTGAGCGTGGTTCTTTCCGCGCAGACTACTGACAAAGCCGTAAACAAAGCAACCGAGCCGCTTTATAAAGTCGCCTATACGCCTGAGCTTATGCTTGCCCTTGGCGAAGAAAAAATAAGGGGCTTTATAAAGTCAATCGGGCTTTACAAGAATAAGGCAAGGCATGTTGTGGGCTTGAGCAAAATGCTTGTGGAAAAATTCAATTCGCAAGTTCCAGACAACAGGGAAGACCTTGAGTCATTGCCGGGCGTGGGAAGAAAAACTGCGAATGTTATCCTGAATGTTGTCTACCACAAGCCCACAATGCCGGTAGACACTCATCTGCTTAGAATCTGCCCCAAGATTGGACTTGCCCAAGGCTCAACTCCTCTTGAAGTTGAACGTTCTTTGCTTGAACGCATTCCCTCTGAATTTATGATGCATGCCCACCACTGGCTTATCTTGCACGGACGCTATATTTGCACAGCGCGAAATCCCAAGTGCGCGGAATGCCCGATAAATGACTTGTGCCTTCACAACGAAAACTTTACCAAGTAAGTCCGATTCCTGCCGTGTACGAGCCGAACTTTTCTGTTTCCTCGTCTTTTACAGAGGCGTTTACGTTGTTGCTCCAGTTGTAGCTGTACTCAAGGTTCAGCATGAATTTTCCAAGCTTAAAATCTATTCCGGCTCCGGTTTTAAATACAACGTGGTCGTCTGTGCGTGCGTAAACTGAAGTCTGACCGTAAGGCCTGATGTGAGTTCCAAGGTTCAAGTTTATTCCAAGAATTCCGCCGAAAGAATAAACGGGAACATTTTCGTTAAGCGAAGGCAAGTCTATTCCGGCTGAAATTCCTGCGAAGATAAATTTTCCGAGTCCAAGCGTAAGAGTTCCGTACATATTGTCAAGCGAGTAAGAGGCAATGTCCGTGCTTGAAAAATCGATGTTGTCCGTGGAAGTTTCTGCGCTTACGTAAAATGCGCGCCTTCCTTTTTGCTCGGTGAATACTATGTCTTTTTTCTTTGCTTTTTCCGTGGAAGTATTTTTGCTTTCATCTTTGAGAAGTTTTTTTATGCGCGCGCTGTTTCTTTCAATCTGTTTTTCAGTTCTGAATTCTTTTTCTTCTGTGAATGTAAAAAAATCCTTGCTCTGAGTTTCGTCGATTGCGATTATTGCCCGCGGATGTTTTGAATTCTTGTAGATTTTTAGCGCAACCGGCTCGAATCTGTATTCGCTTGCTCCCTGCCAGTGCGTAAGTTTAAATGTAAGCTCCGCATAAAAGAGTTTTTCCCCGGAACGGATTCTGGTTTCGTAGTCGTTTATGTAATATTCATAGTCGCGCCGCTGGTATTCAGTCATCTGCGGTTCTGGAACGTATTTTTTTTCCATTGCGTCGGAATACATGATGTCCACGCTGCGCTCATAGCTTATTTTTCCGCCGAAGAAAAGAGCCTGAATTTCCGTGGGCCATTTTGTTTCTACAAGGCTGTATTCTCCTATGGAAAACTGCATTTCTCCGTTAAGCGAGTTTACGGTGTATTCATCTCCTTCAAGAACCTGATAAAGAAGGTTTAGCGCGTCCATTTCCTCGTCAGAAAAAAATCCGCTTGTGGAAGAGCTTAGGATTCCACTTTTGAATTCTTCGATTGCAGAAAGCCTGTCCTGCGCGTCCTTTAATGTGGCGGCAAAAATTCCTGCGGAAAATATTAAAACTGCGGCGAATCCTAAAAGCCTTTTCATTTGTCCAAAACCTTGCGCCATTATAGTGCATTGCGCGTTTTTTTTCCTAGAGGAGAATTTTTTTGTGAAATGATAAATTTTGCATAAATATACAGGAATAAATAATATTCTCCAAGAATATTGTATATTCCTGAGAAATTTGTATAAAAATTGAATAATAAAAGATATTCCAGACTTTTTATGCATATTCTTCAGGAAAATTCTATATTCTTGAGTTTTTTAACAAATTCCACATGGAAAATGAAATATTCCTGAACTTTTTAAAGAATTCCAGAGAAAAATGAAATATTCTTGAAGCAATTTTCCTTGATTAGATTTTACATTTATTTTTACGAAATGCATTCTGTTCAAAAGGCAAGAAATTCGCTAGAATAATGCCATGTGTGGAATTGTAGGATATATCGGCAATAAAAATGCTACACCGGTTTTGGTGAATGCTCTTAAAAAACTTGAGTACCGCGGATATGACAGCGCGGGAATCGCAGTGTTTAACGGTCAGGATATTTTGGTGCGCAAGGTAAAAGGCGCGCTCAAGGCTCTTGAAGAAAAAATCGCAAAGGAAACAATCGAAGGCTCTCTTGGAATAGGGCATACAAGATGGGCGACCCACGGCGAGCCTAGCGACATAAACGCCCATCCGCACCTTAACGAAAGCGGAACAATCGCTGTTGTTCACAACGGAATCATTGAAAACTTCGCAAAGCTAAAGGCGTGGCTTCAGAGTGAAGGCGTTGTGTTCAAGAGCGACACAGACACAGAAGTCATTGCTCATCTTATAAACTATTACTATGAAGATTCTCTTGATATTTTTGAAGCTGTAAAGGCGACTGTAAACCGCTTGGAAGGCAGCTATGCCCTTGGAGTTCTGTGCAAGGACTTTCCGGACAGAATCATTGCCGCAAGAAAAGAGTGTCCGCTCATTGTGGGGCTTGGCAAGGATGAAAACTTTATTGCAAGCGATGTTCCTGCTGTCCTTGAGTACACTCGCGATGTTTACTTCCTTGACCAGAAAGAAATCGCAGTTCTTTACAAAGACCATGTTGATCTTTTTGACGAGGACGGAAACCGCATAATAAAGCAGCCGTTCCATGTTGACTGGGATATTTCTTCCGCGGAAAAAGGCGGCTACGAGCACTTTATGCTTAAGGAAATCCACGAGCAGCCAAAAGTTCTTACAGATACAATGAGGCCACGTCTTGTCTTTGAAGGCGGAGCTCCTGTTGACATAAAATTTGACGAGCTTTGCTTTGACGAAAAATGGAAGGAAGCCAAGCGCATTGTGATTGTAGCCTGCGGAACTGCATATCACGCCGGAGTTGTGGCGAAGTATGTTTTTGAGCAGCTTGCGCGTGTTCCTGTCGTAGTCGATGTTGCAAGCGAATTCCGCTACAGAAATCCTATTCTATGCAAAGATGATATTTTTATTGTGATAAGCCAGTCCGGGGAAACCGCCGATACTTTGGCTGCATTGCGTCTTGCCAAGCAGAACGGCGTTCATGTTACGGCGATTACAAACTGTGTAGGTTCAACTGTAAGCCGCGAAGCTGATGATGTCGTCTATACTTGGGCAGGTCCTGAAATTGCGGTTGCTTCAACCAAGGCTTACACAACTCAGCTTATGTGCCTTTGCATGCTTGCCTTGAAATCCGCATTTATAAAAGAAACTATTTCTGCTTCTGACTATAAAAAATATCTTTGCGAACTGAATTCTATTCCAGAAAAAGTTCAGCAGATTCTTGAAGACAAGGCTTCTATCCAGAGATTTGTTTCCAAGAACTACAACAAGCAGAAAGTGTTCTTTATTGGCCGCCAGTATGACAGTGCGACAAGCCTTGAGTGCGCACTTAAACTTAAAGAAGTAAGCTATATGCACAGCGAGGCTTTTGCTGCGGGCGAGCTTAAGCACGGACCGATTGCGCTTATAGACACAGACACTCTTGTTGTTGCGACTGCCACAGTCCCTGAGCTTTACGAAAAACTTGCAAGCAATATTATTGAAGTCAAGAGCCGCGGAGCTTCAACTTTTGTTATTACGCAAGATGATTCCGGGGCGTTCAGTTCTTCCGCAGATGAAATTGTAAAGATTCCTTCCACGGAAAGCTTTTTTGAGCCGATGCTTTCAATAATTCCTGCGCAGCTTTTTGCTTACTATTGCGCAGTCCACAGAGGAAATAACCCGGACAAGCCGCGCAACCTTGCAAAGTCTGTTACAGTTGAATAAAAAAGAAGAGCCTTTTGCTGTTTAAGCAAAAGGCTCTTTTCATATAAAATGTTTTTAACTAGCAGCCTTTAAAGTCCTGAACAATGTTTACTGCTGATTTTATTGTGCAGCTTGGAAGAATCTTTGCGGCAAGAGTGACGGCTCTGTCTACTACAGCCTGGGAATCTGCCACACCTTGCAATGTTATGGATGTTCCCTCGTCATCGATTATTGCGCGCAGGAAATTTATATTCAGTTTGTATTCAAAAAGAAGTTTGTTTGTTAAGTCCTGGGCTTTGAGCATGTTTTCAATGCGCTTTTTGCCTAGAGCTTCTTTTTCTGGATCTGCAAAATATTTTACAAAGTTTATGATTTGTTTTACAACTTCTTCCTGCTCAAGAATTCCTGTATTTATTGTGAGCATATAGTGGCTTGCGTCTTCATTGTCTACATTGAAGAAACTCTTGTGGAATCCTTTTCTGTTTGCCGCGCTTTCATTGATTCTTGCCATTGCCTGCTTTTCTGTCCAGTTGAATTCCTTTTCAAGCCGCTTGGCTCTTACAGATTCTTTTGCCACGAACCGCAGCGAAATCAGGTTTGGAACATCTTCAAGAATTACAAATGAGCCGCGTCCTATTAAGATGCAGTTTCCTTTGCTTGCCGCTTCAAGAACCGCATACTGCAAATAGTTCAGGTATTCATCGCGACCTTTTGCTAGGCTTGCGAAAAATCCAGGTTTTATTTCGTCATATTTTTGAAGCTTTTCCTTTGGAAATCCCAGTTCTACAATGCGGTTTTCTATCTGCTTGCGTGTTATAAATGTGTAGCCAAGTTTTTTTGCCGCTGCCGCAGCTATTTCGTCTCCAAGGGCTGCCACCTGTCTTGAAATTGCGATGATTGCCATAATGCGCCTCCTGTTTTAAATATTATTTTTGATAACTAAATTATAAATCTGTTTTTTGAAATTTGCAATTTTTTATGATTAGCTTCTTTGTCATTGCCGGAGCAAGTCCGGCAATCTTATGTTTATTTGAGATTTCCTTGTCAAGCAATGAAATGACAGTTATTGAAATTTTCTTTCTTGCTAAACTTTCAGAATAATTTTAGTATAAAACCTATGGACGACAAAAAACTTATATGGCACGAAAAATTCCGCAGGGAAACTTTTACGACTCCTGTTTTTACTGTTACTGAACGAACCAGCGTAAGTCCCGACGGGACTGAGGGCGTTTACATTGTGAACGAAGCTCCAGACTGGGTGATTGTTATTCCAGATGACGGTGAAAATTTTCTTATGGTAAGGCAATGGCGGCACGGAGAGAAATCTTTAAGCATTGAATTTCCAGGCGGCGTAATAGATAAGGGCGAAGTTCCGCTTGAAGCTGCAAAACGCGAGCTTTTGGAAGAAACCGGCGCAACTGCAAAAAAAATGGCTTGTCTTGGCTCAATGAATCCTAATCCGGCTTTGTTTTCAAACCACGTTCATGTTTTTCTTGCTGAAGACTTAGAGTTTTCCGGCAAGCAGAATCTGGATTCTGATGAATATGTAAACTACATGGAAATTCAAAAATCCGAAGTGATAAAAAAAATGGGCAGCCCCGAATATTGCCATGCGTTGATGGCTTCAGCAGCTGCCCTGTATTTAGCTAGGAATTTTTAGCGTTTCTGAAAAGGCTCGTAGTCTTTGTCCGGGCTATAAACTCCATCGCGGTATTCGCCAGAAATTGAAGGAATTTCCATTTTCATTCCAGGACGAATCAAGTTTGGATTCTTTGGGTCTGGAAGGGAATTCTTGTTCGCTTCGTAAAGGTTTTCCCACAAATAAGGGTTGTTGTAAACATAAGGTCTTCCAGAAATATTCCAGAAGCAGTCTTTGTCTGACTCCCAAGGTTTTACAACATAGTATTTTGGAAGCGGAGTAATTTCTTTTATTTCTGCCAAAGCGTCAAGGACCTGCTTTGAATAGCTTGAAGCCGCATCCCATTCTTCTTTTGCAAATGCGTCTTCTGCCTGTGCAAGAGATTTTGATGCTGAATCATAAGCAATCGGGAAGTTTTCTTTTCCGTTGATACTTTCAACATAAGCGAGCCTGTTTCTTGCAAGGTTAAGGTCTTTTTCCGCGCTTTCCTTTGAAAGCATATGGCTTATGTAAGTGTCAGAAAGTTCTGCGTTTTCTTTTGCTTTTGCAGCGTATTCTTCAGCAAGAACATATTCTCCTGCGTCCAAAGCTCTTTCTGCTTTCTGTGTGTATTCTTTTGCAAGTTTCTGGTATGTGTTGTTTGTGTAGCTGGCTGCAAAAACTGAAAGTCCCAGAACAGATGCGACTGTGCAAGCAAGTAATTTTTTCATTATTCAGCCTCCTGTGCAGTTTCTTCGATAGTTTCTTCGATTTCAACTTCTGAGTTTTCTGCCTTTGTAAAGTCATCTGCTTCAAGAAGCTGTGTGTCTGCTTCCTCGATTCCTTCTACCGGCTCGTCTCCAAGCGGCTTTTCCTTGTCTGCCCACTGAGCGTTTGTTTCGCTTTCTGCAACACGTTTTTTTGCTTCTTCAATTGCTGCCTGAGCTTGTGCCCTTGCTTCGGAAACCTGTGCGTAAAGAGAAGCGAATCCTTCTTTTGCTTTTGTGTAGTTTGTAATCGCGCCTTCTGGGTTTCCTGTAACGTAATTCTGGTCGCCGGACTTGAAGTTTGCAACAAATTTGTCGTAGTCAGCTTTTCTTGAAACAGAGCACTTTATGCTGTCTGCGTTTCTCTTTGCTTTAAAAGCTTCTGTGCGTTCAGCCTGCGCAAGCGATTTGTAAGCTGCTTTAAGAACGAAAGTCATTTTTGCATCTGCGGAAAGCGCATTTTTATTCCAGTCGCTTCCGTAGTCTTTTGAAGATGCAAGCTCGCTTATAAGAGAAGAGCCGTCATTGTATACATTCTGCGCATAAGAAGCAAATCCGTTTTCATCAATCTTTGCTTTCTTTGCAACTGCGTCTGCGTAAGCCTTTAAACCTTGATAGCGTGCAAGAAGATCTTTTAGTCTTGCAGAAACATCTTCGCCTTGTTCCATTGCGGATTTTACAGAATTGTATTCTTCTTCTGCGGCGTTAAATGCGTCTGGAGCTGCTTCTTGAGCGCCGGCATTTATTGCGTCCTGCCTTGAAGACTCAATTTTGCTGAGTGTTGCTTCATTTGATTCCGCTGTGTCTTCGGAAACCTGCTGCTGGTCTTGAGATTCTTCTGTTGTGTTTTCAGAAACATTCTCTTCCTGAATCTCTGGCTCTTCTTTTGGTGATGAGCCGCATGAAATCAGTGCGAGCGACATGGCTGCAAATGCTGCCAATACAAGTTTACTTTTAATCATTTTTCCTCCATAAAGTAAAAAACGAAAAGCTTTGTTTGCCTTTTGAATTTCAGTTTTCATAAAAGCTATTTTGCTTACTATTAATATATAATACTAATCGTATTTCGGCAATAAACAGACTGTGCAAAAGCCATAATGAGTTTCGTTTTAGAATGAAATTTTATTGATGACAAAAAAGGCAAACGGCATTAATATAAAATAGATTGAAAGTGCCTGTAACTTTTTGCTTTTCGAGCGGTTGTTTCTATAAAAGCGCGGCGCATATTTTATCGGAGGATTTTATGGCAATGTCTGAAGGTTTTACTCCGCCGGATATACTGAAAAATATCGGAGTTCTTTCCACGTCAAAGTCCGGCTGGAATCTTGAACTGAATTTTGTGTCTTGGGGCGGCCGTCCTGCAAAGTACGACATTCGTTCTTGGGATTCCGAGCATCAGAAAATGGGGAAAGGCGTAACATTTACAAAAGATGAGCTTTTCGCCTTGAAGAATCTTTTGAACGGAATGGAAGAGCTTAATTAATAGAGGAAAATATGAAAAAGAAAATTTTGTTTATAATGGTTGGAACAATGGCTGCGTTGTCGTTTGCAGCAAGAACTCCAAAAGTAAAGCAGGAAATCGAAACTGTAAAGCTTGGAAAATTTGATCCTGTTGAACTTGGCTCTGGAACTTTCAGGCTAAGAAAAATTCTCGTGAATGAGCTTGAGGCAAAAGATTTTTCAGTTATGCTTTTTCCAAAAAACGGAACAGCCGGAATTGTTTATAAAAATATGCCGAACAAAGAACGTCTTCTTTTGGACAAAGATGCGCGCAAAGCTGTTATCACTTCTTACAACGCATATTTAAAGGACTTTGAGGAAAAAAAACTTGACCGAAATCAGAAAAAATACAAGGCGACTTATGAATATGCCCGCGCAAAAATTGAATGGGGGCCTTTCCAGTATTCTTCTTATGCTGATCCAAAAATTTCCATGGGCTATGTTTTTGTCGGAAAATCGCCTTATTTCTGTATAAAAATTCCTTCCACAAAGTCAACTCAGAGAAAGGGCGACACGCAAATTGAATATGGCGGAAACCTTTTGTACTTTACAAGGGCGCAGGCAAAGGATTTGGTTGATGCAATAACAGAAGAGGAAATTCAGAATGCAGTGCAGTCCCAGATGGTTGTTCTTCCTGCTGACGATGAATACGATGCCGGCGAATATGAAGAAACCGATTTGCCAGCTGAAGAAATTCCAGAAGAAAACCTTGATTACGAGGAAAACTAAGCAACTGAATAGTTTTTATATTCTATAATAATAAATGAAAGCAGGCTGAAAATGTCTGCTTTTTTTATACCGTATAGGAAAAAATTTAATAAATTTTATCTTTTTTTTGATTTTGCTATTGACAATATTTCTTCACAGTTATATATTCTATCTCACCTTTTGAAAACAAAGGAACAAAACAAAAAAAAAGTTAAGCAGTGTGACTGCTAGTTTATATCGCCGTTATTTGACAGTTTAAGGGAAGGAAAGAAGAAACGACAGAAGAGTGTACAGAAGGAGAGGCTGTTTTGTCAGGAGGATTTATAGGCGGTCAGATTCGTAA